>NZ_CP115775.1:1562500-1875000 GCF_027913035.1 Paracoccus albus | reverse complement strand
AAGAATCGGTCTGGAGGTAGGGATGGCGATGGCGTTTCCAAGGTTAGATCAATCAATGGCGGCTCAACCGTGTCGTTAGGGCTTTCCACCCGCCGCAACTGCGGTTAGAAGCACCTTCGTCGGGGCGTGGCGCAGCCTGGTAGCGCGACGGTTTTGGGTACCGTAGGTCGTAGGTTCGAATCCTATCGCCCCGACCAGCACTTAGCCGACTTTCAACCAGGCCGTTTTGCAGTTCATTTTGCATTTTTCGTTCTGGATTCGGCCCGCTTTAGCTTCTCGGCAAGCCAATCAGTCATTCCCGGTGCCAGTGCGACATATCGCTCAATCACCTCAACGGCGTGCATGATCGACCAGCCCATATGCGTGGCGATCTCCCTCAACTCAGCGCCAGCCTCAAGATGTCGAGTGGCGGCGGTCCCGCGAGCATCATATAGGCGGAGTTCAGGCCGCAACTTCAGCCTGTCTCGCCATTCGCTTACAGCGTCCCCCAGATAATTGGCGTGCTTGTAGGGTTGCCCCGACGCCGTGGCGATCAGATGGCTCTGAGCATCTGGCGTTTCGGCAATCAAAACTGACATTCGGTCAGTGACGGGTATAGACGCTATGCGCTTCCGCTTGGCCGTAAATACCACGAGGCGCTGACCATGAGGTGTTGGGTGTAGGTTGGCGCGGGTGATAGTCGCCAGATCATCTGGCCGCAGACCGGTTTCGGTGGCTGCTATCAAAATTCTGCCGATGTGCTTGGGGGCACCATCAACAAAGGCGGAAACCTCTTCGGGCATCCAGAAGATATCGGAACGGCTGGATTTATAGACGCCTTTGATCTGTCTGAGGTGGTGCTCACGGATAAGCCCTCGGTCCAACGCGAAACCCATAATCCGCTGTAAATGCCTGATGTGTTCACCCCCGACCTTCCCACCAATGCTGTCCCGCCAGTCGAGTGCCTGCGTTCGGATGCGCGTGTCGTTCAGGGCCGCGATAGGGGCATCTCCGAACCGCTTATCTATGCCGTTCTTTGCATGGAAGATGGAGCAGCGCATGTCCTTCTGGGTTCGTGGGGCCAGACCTTTGAAATCCTGGCTTTCGAGGAAGCGAACAATGATAGATCTGAACTTCCCGGCTGCCTGATCGGCGGGCTGGGCAGCCGCGGTGAATGCGGCGATATATTCGGGCGAACCGATGCGCAAATCGCTGGCACTTTCCCAGAACTTACCCGCTCCGCGACCTTGACCAACGTAGTGATATTCTCTGGCAGACCCGTCCGCCAATTTGGCCTTGATCCGGTTGATCCCCTTGAGCCTAACCCTTGTCATCTTGAGCAAACCAGTCGTCTACGGCTGTTTTCGCCCTCGGTCATAAAAACTACTGTACCGCCATCGGCAGCCAGAGGATGATCGTTATTGACTTCTGCCGCCTCAATATCGTCATTGGGATATAGAACTCCGCCTCCCACGCATAGGGATACGCGGCGCGAGCGCGTGATGTGGTGGTTGCCAATGTGGTCGGTGAAGGCAACGCGCCTTCCGTTCGATGCAGCGATAAGGGGCATAAAAAAACTCATCGAGGAAAAGCTTCGCTTGCACCTTCTGACGCCCGCATTGGACGCCCGCGGCGAATACGATCTGTTCGAGATGCAGCAGGTATTCATGTCCACGGTATTCGCTGACGGCGAGTGCTTTCTGCGGTGGCGACCACGGACAGGAACCTTTGCGACGGGCCTCGCCTTGCCGTTTCAGTTCGAGATGATCGAGGCGGACCGGCTGGATAAATCGATTACCTCACATGGCCTAAATCAGGTGGTTGAGGGGGTCGAATACGGCCCGACAGGCCAGATCGAAGCATATCACCTCCCGCCCTATCATCCCGGATCGGTCGAGATCCCGCGAAGCCGAACCACCTCGCGCGTCTCTGCGATTGATGTGATCCACGGCCGGCGGTTCAATCGGTCGGAGCAATTGCGCGGGGTGCCTTGGCTGGCTCCGGTAATGATGACCATCGGCGAACTGTCCGATTATCAGGAAACCCAGATCATGAAGCAGCGTATGTCGTGGCTGCTTGCGTTCATGCTGAAATGGACGGGCGGAGTCGGCGTCGGTAAATCGGAGAAGGGCCTCGACAAGTCGGAACCGGGCGCAATTTTCCACCTTCCGGAAGGTGCGGAGCCGGTACCGGTCGATCCGCCGCGCGTCGAGGAATACCCCGCCTTCATGAAGCAGGGTCTGCAGGCAATCGCAGCGGGGATCGGGATTACCTACGAGTCGCTTGCCGTTGATCTGGAAAGCGTGAACTTCTCATCCGCTCGCTACGGCCGGAACGAAATGGACCGACTTGTTCGGATGTGGCAGCGCAACATCATGATCGCCCAATTTGGCGGCGGGATCGAGCGCTGGTTTCGGAACGGCCTCTCTGTATCCGGAAAGGCGGGAATGGATTTTACGCTCGACTGGACCCCGCCACGCCGCATCCTTGTCGATCCGACGCGCGAAATCCCGGCGATGATCGAAGAAGTCGAGTCCGGGCTGAACAGCTGCCAAGGCGTTCAGCGCGAACTAGGCCGCGATCCGGAACGCATCCGTGAAGAACGCGTGCAGGACATGCAGGCGGACGAAGCAGTAAACCTGTCGTCCGCATCAGATGAAAAAGCAACAGAAGCTGGCCGCGCCCGCGCGGAAGCCGACAACATAAAGGACCAAGCCGCACGGAATCGCTTGTCTTCAATAACGAATTGATCCTGAGCGGCGACGTAATCGACGACAGTTGGTCGGGCTTGATGTCGGACGAAGATATTTTCTTCTGCCCGGCAAAGCTTCTTCCGGCTCGGCAAAGTGTAACGCGGGATTTTCGATCTTGTCGATCTGTTCCGCCAAAACTTGGAGAAAGCGTCGTGAGCGATCTCTATGCGATTTGCGAATACGAGCCGACCGTGCTGACTGATACAAATATTCCTGTCAACGAAACGCAATGGGTGCCGATCGCCTTGCCGCGCGCGTGCCGTTTACGGACGATTAACCCTTCCTCGCGATCAAGCCGGTAGATGCGGTTGATCCCAAATGGCTCGCCCTCGCGGCGCAGCAGGACAAACAGCCGCCTTATAGCCGAACCTGCGCCGTTCATTCGCCGGATCCCGCAGCGCTATATCGGGTGCGCGTCGTGATCGATACCGCACTGTTTTCCGATCCACACCGATAATCCGACACGAACGCCGTTCCGACAAACCCAATTGAGCTTTCAGATGCGCGACAGCCTCGCGCTTCACAGCGGGCGTCACCACTTTTTTGACAAAAGCTCCTTCATCGCCGCCATGTCCAGCATCTGCTCGGCCAGCAGCCGCTTCAGCCTGGCGTTCTCGTCCTCAAGCCCCTGCAGACGCTTCACCTCGGACACCGTCATCCCGGAATTTTTCGCCTTCCAGGCATAAAAAGTGCCTTCCGACATCCCGTACTTGCGGCAAAGGCCGGCGCACTTCGCCCCGGCCTCATGCTCAGTCAAAATGCCGATGATTTGTTCTTCGTTGTATCTTGTTCGCTTCATGTTCCGTTCTCAATTTGGTCCGGACTCTAATCGCAGGTGGAGGAAAAATCCCGTGGCAGGTCAGGGGTGCCTCGATCTTTCAGACTCCGTCTTTGGTGTCCAAATACCTCGGGGTGAGCCGCGCAGCGGCGAGGGGCAGCGCCCCTCAGCCACTCAAAAGAAGCTCTGCGGGTCAATATCCACAGACAGACGCATATTGGTCGGCAGCTTGACTGGCGCCAACCAGTCGCTGATAGCCTGCTGAATGGCAGCCTGCCGGGGTGCACGGATCAGCATACGCATCCTGTGCCGCCCGCGAATGCGGGCGATTGGGGCAGGGGCAGGGCCGAACAGTTCGGCGCCCGCCTCACGGATAGGTCCGGCAATCATGGCAAGATGTCGCGCGAAATCAGACAGCGTCGCCGGGTCAGGATGCGAGAGGATAATTCCAGCTAACCGACCGAAAGGCGGCATGGATTCCGCCCTCCTCATACCGGCTTCGGCGTGCAGGAATCCTTCGTCATCACCGGCCAGTATCGCGCGAATCACTGCATGATCAGGCTGATGGGTCTGCAGCAGCGCCAGTCCCGGTCGATCGCCCGGCATCCTGCCGGCGCGACCCGCAACCTGACGCATCAGTTGAAACGATCGTTCTGCCGCGCGCAGATCGGCGCCTTGCAGTCCAAGGTCGGCGTCGATCACACCGACCAGAGTCAACTTCGGAAAGTTGTGCCCCTTGGCGACAAGCTGCGTGCCGATGATGATTTCCGTATCGCCTTGCGCGATCTCGGCAATTGTCTCTTTAAGCGCACGGGCCGAGCCAAACAGATCGGATGACAGTACCGTCAGTTTCGCATCCGGAAACCGCGCGGCGACCTCTTCCGCCAATCGCTCGACCCCCGGACCGACGGGGGCAAGCTTGCCCTCAACCCCGCAAGAAGGGCATTCGACCGGGATGGGGCGCGATTCCCCACATTGGTGGCAAACCAGCCGGTTCTGAAAACGATGTTCGACCATTCGGGCGTCGCATTGCTGGCAGCCGATCTGTTCGCCGCAGGCACGGCACACCGTGACCGGCGCATAGCCGCGCCGGTTCAGGAACAAAAGCGATTGCTCACCCCGGGCGATGCGGGCCTCGACCGCCTTTGCCAAGCTCGGCGAGATCCATTGTCCGCCCGGCATGTCCTCAGCGCGCAGGTCTACTGTCGCCATATCCGGCAATTCCGCATCACCATAGCGGGAGCGCAATTCAAGCCTTTCATATTTGCCGCTGCCAGCATTCACCCATGTCTCTAGCGAAGGTGTGGCCGATGCCAGAACGACCTGGGCCGAGGCAACAGCAGCGCGCAATACCGCCATATCGCGGGCTGAGTAAAAGACCGTATCTTCTTGTTTGTAGGACGAATCGTGTTCTTCGTCGACAACGATCAAGCCAAGATCGCGGAATGGCAGGAACAGGGCAGAGCGCGCGCCTACGACCAGCGAAACCTCACCGCGTCCGGCCATGTGCCACAAGCGCCGCCGCTCTGTCCGGCTGATCCCGGAATGCCATTCGCCGGGGCGGGCGCCGAAACGCGCCTCCACCCGGTCCAGAAACTCCGCCGAAAGTGCGATCTCAGGCAGCAGTACCAAAGCCTGCCTGCCTGCGCGCAGGCAGGCGGCGACCGCTTCAAGATAAACCTCTGTCTTGCCGGACCCGGTCACGCCGCGCAGCAGGGTGGTGCCATAGTTGCCACTGCTGACCGATTCCCGCAGTTTTTCTGCCGCTGCGGCCTGATCGGGGGCGAGCGGCTTGCCCGGCAGGTCAGGATCAAGCCGAGGATAGGGCAGGTCCTTGGGCGCGGTCACCTCGACCAGCGTGCCGGCGGCAACCAGCCCCTTGACGACGCTGGTACCGACCCCTGCCAGCTGCGCCAGTTCGGACGCCGCAAAACTGGCCCCGCCGTGTTCTTCGATCACGCGCAGCACGGCTGCCCGTGCCTCTGTCATCCGCGACGGCTCCGGTCCGGCGCGCAGGATGATCCGCCGCTCTGCCGGGGGTTTGTCCAGATCGGGCGCACGCATTGCCATGCGAAGCATAATCGGCAGCGGTGTCAGCGTATATTCCGCCGCGCGGGACAGAAATGTCCGCAGTTCTTCCGATAGCGGCGCTGCATCGACACCGCGTAACACCGGGCGCAGTTTGGCAAGATCGAATGTCCCCTCACCCTTGCCCCAGACAACGCCCATCACCCGGCGCGGTCCAAGCGGGCAGATCACGATCTGACCGTCCTCTGCCCCTCCTTCGGGCGCAAGATAATCCAGCAGCCCGACCGGTTCGGTTGTCAGAACGCCGATGCGTGCGCCTTGGGGGTGGAAAGTCACAATCAGCCCGCAGAGATGGATAAGGTCGGCACACTGCCGCGAGTGGCGCGGAAAAACAAGCACTGCCGCTTTCGGTAAGCAAGGCAATGCGCTATCACTTTGCCAAACGCTGCTGAGGAGTGCGCCATGAAATTCTTTGTCGATACAGCCGACGTCGATGCCATCCGCGAATTGAACGATCTGGGAATGGTTGACGGGGTTACCACCAATCCGTCGCTGATCTTGAAGGCGGGCCGCGATATTGAAGAAGTGACCCGCGAGATCTGCGACATGATCCCGGGCCCTGTCTCTGCCGAGGTGGTTGCCGAAAAAGCCGATGACATGATCCGCGAGGGCAAGCACCTGGCAAAGATCGCCAATAATATTGCCGTGAAGGTGCCGTTGACCTGGGACGGGCTGAAAGCCTGCCGTGTGCTATCGGATGCGGGCCACATGGTGAATGTCACGCTCTGCTTCTCGCCCGCGCAGGCTATTCTGGCGGCGAAAGCTGGCGCGACCTTCATCAGCCCGTTCATCGGGCGTCTGGACGACATCCATCTGGACGGGATGGAACTGATCGCCGATATCCGCGAGATTTACGACAATTACGGCTACGAGACGCAGATTCTTGCCGCCTCGATCCGTTCGGTGAACCATATCATCGAAGCGGGCCGGATCGGTGCCGATGTCATCACCTCGCCGCCGAATGTTATCAAGTCGATGGCGACCCACCCGCTGACCGATAAGGGCCTGGCGCAATTCAACGCGGACTGGGCCAAGACCGGTCAGAAGATCGGCCAATGACCGAACAGGCGCTGTCCCCCGAACAGCGGCAGGCGCTGCTGGACGATCCCAGCTCGATCCTGATGGATCGCGACCTCATGCGGGCCATTGTCGGCGCGCATGAGGAAGGCGTCGGCGACAATGTCATCGACATTCGCGGCCGCGCCATGACGGCTCTGGAATCGCGGCTGGACCGGCTGGAAGCCGCGCATGAAACGGTCATCGCTGCCGCCTATGAAAACCAGTCGGGGATGAATACCATCCACCGTGCGGTCCTGTCGCTGTTGCAGCCCGTGGATTTCGAAGATTTTCTTGAGAACATGCAGACTGACCTCGCCGATATCCTGCGGGTCGATACGCTTGTTCTGGTGATGGAAACCTCTACCAAGGAAGGCACGCCGGAAATGGGCGGCCCGCTGACGATGGTGCCGGCAGGAACGGTATCCCGTGCGATTGCGGCGGGGCGTCGCGGCCAAAGCTCTGGCGAAGTGATGCTGCGCCGCGCGTCGTCGGTCAGCGCGGGGCTGCATGGTGCGCCTGTCGCGTCCGAGGCACTGATTCCGCTGGATCTGGGCGCAAACCGGATGCCTGCGCTGCTGCTGATGGGCTCGGACGAGCCGGGACGGTTCAGTGCTGCGCAAGGCACCGATCTGCTGCGCTTCTTTGGTCAGGCGTTCCGCTTGATCCTGCTTCGCTGGCTGGACGAATGAGCACGCCGCTGGCGCTGACGCCCGCGATGGCAGATGCGTTGGCGCAATGGCTTCAGGGCGAAGCGGCCGCCAGGGACCGCTCTGCCCACACCATCACCGCTTATCGCGATGATACGCTGGCCTTTCTGTCCTTCCTTGGCGGGCATTATGGAGAAGGCGCGACCCCGAAATCCCTCGCTTCGCTCAAGCAGATTGATATGCGTGCTTTTGCGGCTGCGGAAAGGGCCAGGGGCCTGTCTGCCCGTTCGCTGGCCCGTCGGCTTTCGGCGATCCGCAGCTTCCTGCGATGGATTTCCGACCGAGAGGGCTATGACCTGTCAGCCGCCTTGTCGACGCGCGGCCCCAAATACCAGCGGTCCCTCCCGCGTCCGCTTGCGCCCGATCAGGCCCGTGAGCTTCTTGACCACGCGGGCAGCCACCACGCCGAACCTTGGATTGCGTCCCGCGACATGGCGGTGCTGACGCTGCTTTACGGCTGTGGCTTGCGCATATCAGAGGCGCTTTCGCTAACCGGTGCTGAATGGCCCATGCGCGAATCCCTGACCATACGCGGCAAGGGCGGGCGTGAACGCATGGTCCCGGTCCTGCCCGTGGCGATAGATGCCATTGCCGCCTATCTGCGCCTTTGCCCCTATCCGCTGGAAAAGGATAGCCCGCTTTTCTACGGCGCCCGTGGCGGTCCATTGCGCGCAGGCGTCCTTGAAGGGGCGATGGCAAAGATGCGCCAATCCCTCGGCCTGCCGCCCACGGCCACGCCCCATGCCCTGCGCCACAGCTTTGCCACGCATCTTCTTTCAGCCGGCGGCGATCTGCGCACCATTCAGGAATTGCTGGGCCATGCCAGCCTTGCCACGACGCAGGTCTATACCGGCGTCGATGATGCCCGGCTGATGGAGGTCTACCGCAATGCCCATCCGCGCCGTTAGGGACACTATTCCTGTTCGACAAACCGAGCGACATTATCGAGGATCGCCTGCCAGCCCTCGTGTTGCATCTCGACCGGGTGGGTGCCTTCCTCGGCGCGTGATCGTGACAAAAAGAAGTCGTCACTCGCAATCGCCGTCATGAAGGTCTGTTTCGAACCAGGCTTACCAATGCTGCATTGTTCTACACTTAGCTTTTCGCAGCGGTAGAGGAAACCGGCTGACCAATGATTGAGATGAAGCGATCGATGGCCGTATTCGCTCGCGCTTCGGTATAGGATGCGTCCGGTTCAGACATGGCGCCGATAGCCCGTCTGACCTGAAGGTCCCCGATCAGCAAACTGATGAACATGTCCGTCATTTCATGGTGGCTGTATCCAGAGCCGGTCGACAGGCGCGCCATGACGTTTCCGATCAAGGGGGCAAGACTGTCGCGTCCGTTTCGGGCGATCGCCTTGCCAAGCTCATTCGATGGATCTGCTGCAGCAGCGCGGTTGAGCAGGACGGCCTTCTCCCCCAACACCATGCCAAGCAGCACCGGTGCAATAGCCTTCAGCGTTTGCATCGGATCAGCTTCCGATCCTATCGCAGCTTCAAGCCTTTCCCGGGTTTCTGCCGCGTTATCCCGGATCATGGCTTCAAACAATCCCAGTTTGCCGCCGTACCAACGATAGAGTGTTTCATTTGAGGCTTTGGCCGCCTTGGCAATGGTCAGCAAGGAGGCCCCGGAATATCCGCTCGTGCCGAGCACGTCATAGGCGCAATTTGCAATCTGCGCATGGCGCTTCTGTTTACTTTCTTCTTTCATACGACGCTCCATCTTGACAGGAAGAAAACGTATAGATATGTACACCTCATATCAAGGCGTACACACCTATACGGAAAACTGTCATGTCATTACCTGTGCACACCAAGGTCATAATCTCGGTTTCAATGCTGTTCAGCGCGGCGATTTTCGGATTTTTCTACGCTTGGGTCTGTTCGACGATGTGGGGGTTGGACGCAGCCGACCCTCGTGTGGCAATTCAGGCGATGCAGGCCATGAATGCCTCGGTCCGCAATGTGGTTTTCTTTCCGGCATTCTTTCTGACGCCGTTGGTCCTGGCTGCGTCAGCTATGTCCTTGTGGCGGCTTCGGATGAACAGTAGCGCGGCGTGGTTTGCGGCGTCTTCCGTCACCTATCTGTGCTTTGGGCTAGTGTTAACGATGGCAGTCAATGTGCCGATGAACGAAGCGCTTGCTCTCAAAGAGGTGCCAACCAATTTAGCGGATGCCAGGGTGATGTGGGACGAATATTCATCACCATGGCAGTTCTGGAATGTGATGAGAACACTAGCCTCTGGCGCCTCTTTCCTTCTGGCAACGCTTGGCTTGCTGTCATTGACTGGCAAGACCAAATACACAGCAAAAAACCCTGGTTGAAACCGTGCCGAACGACAATCAGCCGATGGGGTGTTAAGGAACGGCTACTCAAGCAGGATAGGTCAATCGCGATTCCGTGCCGCTATTCATCGCCGGGAAAACATCAGCTCGACTTGTCAGTAAAAAAGGCCGGGAAAATGTTTCCCGGCCTTCCTTATTGCATCAGCGGGAACCTCAGTTCCGCGCCTTGTCCACCATTTTCCCTTTGGAGATCCACGGCATCATCTCGCGCAGCTTCTCACCGACCTGCTCGATCTGGTGCTCGTCATTGATCCGGCGGGTGGCCTTAAACGACGGCTGGCCGACGGCATTTTCCTGCATGAAGTCGCGCACGAATTTGCCCGACTGGATGTCGGTCAGAACCTCTTTCATGCGGCGCTTTGTTTCCTCATAGGGCAGGATGCGCGGGCCGCTGACATATTCACCATATTCGGCGGTGTTCGAGATCGAATAGTTCATATTCGCAATCCCGCCTTCATAGATCAGGTCGACGATCAGTTTGACCTCATGCAGGCACTCGAAATAGGCCATTTCGGGTTCGTAACCCGCCTCAACCAGGGTTTCGAAGCCCATGCGGATCAGTTCGACCAGGCCACCGCAGAGAACGGCCTGCTCACCGAACAGATCGGTTTCGCATTCCTGGCGGAAGTTGGTTTCGATGATGCCCGAACGCCCGCCGCCAATGGCCGAGCAATAGGACAGCGCGATATCCATCGCCTTGCCGGTCGCGTCGTGATCGACAGCCACCAGACAGGGAACGCCGCCGCCTTTGACATATTCGCCGCGCACGGTGTGGCCGGGGCCTTTCGGGGCCATCATGATGACATCGACACCCTTTTTCGGCTCAATCAGGCCGAAATGCACGTTCAGCCCGTGGGCAAACGCAATTGCCGCACCTTCGCGCAGATTGTCGTGGACATATTTCTTGTAGGTTTCTGCCTGCAATTCGTCGGGCATGGTGAACATCATCAGGTCGCACCATTTCGCGGCTTCCTCGATCCCCATGACCTGCAGACCTTCGCTTTCGGCCTTGGCTTTCGACGGCGAGCCTTCGCGCAGCGCAACAGCGACGTTCTTGGCACCGGAATCGCGCAGGTTCAGCGCATGGGCGTGACCTTGCGATCCATAGCCAAGAATGGCGATCTTCTTGTCCTTGATGAGGTTAACGTCGCAGTCACGGTCGTAATACACGCGCATGGTGGCGCTCCTTTTATTGATCTCTGGCAATGTTATAGGCGCGATATAGCTGGTGATTTGTTCAATCTTCGCAGATAATGGCGCGGGAAGATGACTATCATGCCTATAAGCATCAAGATTCGAAAAAATCATGCTCGACACAACTGACCGACGAATCCTGCGCCAGCTTCTGGCAGAGCCAGAGCTTGCCGCCGCCCAACTGGCAGAACGCGCCGGGGTTACGTCAGCGACGCTGTGGCGTCGGCTGGAAAAGCTGCGGGCGGCGGGGACGATCGCGGGGCAGCAGGCGGTGATCGACTGGCGCAAGCTGGGATATGAGGTTGAAGTCAGCCTGCGCTTCACGCTGGATAAGACCAACCCGCGCGCCTTCGACGAATTTACAGCAGCGGCGCGTGAGGTTCCCGAGGTGATAGAGATCCAGACATTTCTGGGCAGTGTAGACTTTCGCCTGTCGGTCATCGCGCGGGACATGGCGCATTGGCAGGAAGTCTATCGTGAGCGGATACTGACCCTGCCGAATGTGGAAACCAGCGATGCCCTGATGCTGGTTTCGACCATCAAGAACAGCGTGGAGCTGCCGCTGTGACTCCCGATGCGACCGATCTGTTGATCCTGAAACGGCTTTCGCGCGATGCCACGCTGGGCGCGGCCGAGATCGGGCGGGCCCTCGGCATGACGCAGCCCGCAGCATGGCGGCGGATTAGGCGGCTGCAAGAGGCGGGGGTAATTGCCGGTCAACGTGTGGTGCTGGACAATGCCGCGCTCGGCTTTGGCGTGACGGTGTTTCTGGGCATCAGGCTGGCGACGAAAGGGCGCACCAGCCTCGAAGAGTTCGAACGCGCCGTCACCGCCATCCCAGAGGTGCAGCTTGTGCAGCATGTGCTCGGGCAGTTCGATTACCGGCTGCGCATCGTCGCCCGCGACATCGCCGATTTCGAGCGCATCCTGCGCCGCCGGATCATGACGCTGCCGGGGCTGGGACAGGTCGAGGCCAACGTCATGCTCTCGGAAGAACGCAGGCCGGGGCCGCTTGGCTGAGTTGCTAAAAGACGTGTTGCCGCCGGAATGTGATGGGTGCTTACATTCGCCGGAAGTCGCGAGTCACCGCCACTCCGGGTCACGAGGTCAGCATGTATCACGCCATAGTCCGCCGCCGCATAACCGGCCTGTTCGAGGCCATCAATCGCGGCGAGATCGAGCCGGTTCTCGACGCCTTCGCTTCGGATGCCGAGCATGTCTTTCTGGGCGAGGACCACGCACTCGCCGGCCGCCGCGACAACCCGGCCTCGATCCGCGCCTGGTATGAGCGGCTGCGCCGGATCATGCCCGATCTGCGCTTCGAGCTTCACCGGATCGACATTGCCGGCGGGCCGTGGAACACGATTGCCACCGTCGAGTGGACCGAGAGTAATACCGGCACCGATGGCGTCCTCACGCAAAACGGGGGCGTCCATGTCATCCATCTTCGCTGGGGGAAGATGACGCGGCTGCTGATCCTCACTGACATGATCCCGCTGATTGGCACGCTGAACCGCACGGCCGAAAGCAGCGGCGGGCTGTCCGTGGCCGCGCCCATCGACGACCGCCCCGGCTGGCCCGCGGGCTAGAACAGCGCCAACTGGTCGCCCTTGCGCGGCGGTGGGCCGAAGCGGGAACAATCCAGCGGAGGGGTGGTTTCGGCGTAGCCCAACCTTTTTCGCGCAAGCTTGAAGCGTTTCATCATCAGTTCCGCTTCGATTCCTTCGCCACGCATCCGGCTGCCAAACCTTGGGTCGTTGTCGCGACCACCACGCATGGCCTGCACCTTGTTCATGACATGTGCGGCAGCGTCAGGTCGGTGGCGGTCCAGCCAGTCGCGGAACAGGGGCGCGACTTCCAGCGGCAGGCGCAACGGGATCATGCTGGCATTTGTCGCCCCTGCCTCACGCGCGGCGCTCAGGATCCGCTCTATCTCCGCTTCAGTCAGCACCGGGATCACCGGGGCGACCATGACACGGACCTGTATGCCCGCTGCGGCCAGTTCACGGATCATCCGCAGGCGGGTCGCAGGGGTGGGCGCGCGCGGCTCCAGACTGCGGGCAAGGTCTGCGTCCAGCGTCGTGATCGAGATGCCGATATGGATAAGCTGTCGCTTGGCCATTTGTCCCAGCAGGGGCAGATCGCGCAGCACGGTCTGGCCACGGGTCACGAGGCTTGCAGGATGGTTCCAGTCGAGCAGTACCTGCCACATCTCTGGCATGATGCGCCGCTTCGCCTCGACCGGCTGGTAGGGGTCGGTATTGGTCCCGAAGGCGATGGGTGCCACGCGATAGGATGGTTTTGCGATCTCTGCCGCCAGAAGGCGGGCCGCATCGGGTTTTGCGGTAATCTTCGTCTCGAAATCCAGTCCGGGCGACAGGCCCCAATAGGCGTGGCTGGGGCGCGCGAAGCAATAAATGCAGCCATGCTCGCACCCGCGATAGGGGTTGATGGACCGGTCGAAGGGCACATCGGGAGAGCGGTTGCGCGTGATGATACTGCGCGGATGTTCGTCTGTGACCTGCGTGCGCAGAAGCTGCGTGTCCTCGGGTATATCCCAGCCGTCATGCTCACGCTCTGCATGGTATTGATCGAAGCGATTCGCGGGGCGTGTGTCGCTTCCTCGCGCTTTCAGGGATTCGTCGGGATTTCTTGGCGGCAGCATAGCGCAAGACTAGAACGAAAAAGGAACACTGTCCATAATCTGCAGCGGTTTCGTCTCGGACCTTTCCATTCCCGGGCAGCCTCCCCATATTGTCGTCAAAGGGGGACCTGTCATGCCGCTGCCGCATTTCCTTATCCTGATGGTCGCTGTCATTCTGGCGGCTGCCGCGACGCTGTGGGTCAGCATTGCCCACGGTGTTCCGTTGGTGGCCCTGGCCTTGGCCGCGCTGATCGCGGCAGGGGTTGTTCACTTCAGCGGAAGCGACAACCAGCAACATTGATCGCGGGCCGTTGGCGCGCGAGCTTCAGCTTTCCAGTTCGGCGTCCCAGTACAGAAAATCCATCCAGGTTTCGTGCAGGTGGTTCGGCGGGAAGCGCCGGCCCATCGCGTGCATTTCCTCGGCCGTAGGACGGCGGGCGGGGCGGCGCAGGGTCAGGCCCGAGTGACGCAGCGAACGGTTTGCCTTGCGCAGGTTGCAGGGCGAGCATGCCGCGACGACATTTTCCCAACTGGTGATCCCGCCACGAGAGCGCGGCACGACATGATCAAATGTAAGATCGCCTTTTGATGCGCAGTACTGGCATTCAAATCCGTCGCGCAGAAAAAGATTGAAGCGCGTGAATGCCACGCGCTTCTGGGGTTTCACAAAATCTTTCAGCACCACGACAGAGGGGATGCGGAAGGCCTGCCTCTGACTGTGCACATATTCGTCATATTCGGCAATGATGCTGACGCGGTCGAGGAACACGGCCTTGATCGCCTCTTGCCACGGCCAGAGCGACAGGGGGTAGTAACTTAACGGTCGGAAATCCGCGTTCAGGACAAGCGCCGGAAACTGTTTGAGCGCCGCCGGTTCGCGCACGAACTGCGTCCTGAATTCCGCGTGGTGGTGGTCGTCGAGCATCCGCAACCCCGTCCTTCCAATCCTTTGGATCGGTTCGCCTTAGGTGTGACTATATATCGGGGTCGTCATCAGGCAACCCCCAGAATGTGGTTTCCTTCTACCGGGGCTGCGTAACGGCAACATGACGATCGGCAAAGTGGTCTTTGGAGACCGGAAACTCGCTGGTCTTACAGGCTTTTTTGCCGATGCTGGAGGACGCTCAGCCTAGATTTTCAGGTGGGTTTTAAGGAACTGCACCGCCGCGCCCAACCCGTCGGGGGAAATGCCGTGGCCGGTTCCCTTCATCACATAGGTATGTGTCTGAAATCCAGCATTTGCGAGGTTGTCGGCAGCTTCGCCCATATCGGTGAAGGGAACCATCGGGTCCTGATCGCCGTGGGCGAGGAGGATGGGGGGACGGGATTTGGCCTCTGCCGCAAGCAGTTCGGGGACGAGCAGGCGGCCCGAAAAGCCCACGATGCAAGCGACAGGCTGCTCCCGGCGGGGAAGGATGTGCAGCGCCATCATCGTGCCTTGTGAGAAGCCGACCACGGCCAGATGTTCGGGCGCAACACCTTCATCACCCATGACTTTGTCGAGGAAGGCGTTAATGTCATCTATCGACAACGCCATCGAGGCGCGGGCCTGATCCTCTGTCGATCCGTCCAGCCAGGGTATCGGAAACCATTGGAATCCAAAGGGATTATTCGCACAACGCTCTGGCGCGTTGGGGGCGTAGAAGGCCGTTCCGGGCAGATGCGGGGCAAGCGGATCGGCCAGTCCCAGAAGGTCGGCGCCATCGGCGCCGTAGCCATGCAGGAACACGACAACCCGGCTGGCATCCTGCGGGCCTTTGCGGTCGGATTTAAGGGCGCGGACCATGCTTGGCCTCCTGTCATGGGTTCTGCGCAGAGTGTTACGCGGCCTTTACCAAAGCTGCAACCGCGCCCCGATGCGGCGTATGACCGGCGTAAATATCGCGTCCATATCCTGTATATAATCCGCATATACATTTTCGCGGGCGGCAGGCAGCGGCGGCAGAATGATGCCGCGCAGGTCGCAGAGGCGTGAGGGCATCTTGTGATCGCCATCGCGGACCCCATCTTTCGGACAAGAATAACACGAGCCAAGGAGCCCGCGATGAAATGTCCGGTCGATGATGAGACCCTGCTTATGACCCAGCGTGATGGGGTCGAGATTGACTACTGCCCGAAATGCCGGGGCGTCTGGCTGGATCGGGGAGAACTGGACAAGATCATCGAGAGGAGTGTCGGCAGCGTGGCGCAGTCGCAACCGCCTGTCCAGTTGGCACAGCCTGGCCAGCCCGCGGCACCGGCACCGCAATTGCAGCAGCCGGCCATAGACCCCTATGCCGAACGCCCGCTTGAACCTCGCCGGGATGAGCGCGGCTATGACGACCGCCGCGACCCGCGTTACGATGATCGCCGCTATGACGAGCGGTATGACAAGCGGCGGCGCTATGACGATGATGATGACGACTACCGCTATTGGGGCAAGCGCAAGAAGCGCGAGAGCTTCCTGAGCGAGTTGTTTGATTTCTGAGCAGCGAACCCCCTGAAGATGATATGCGCGGCGGCCTGAATGGTCGCCGCGTTTTTCTCTGCTCGTGGCTAAAGACTTCTGGGCATCTTGTCCGATACATCTTCGGTCGGAATAAGAAATCCCTATGGTAAAGCATTGCCGGTGCTTTGTTTTTTCTGCGGGCTGAATTCTTTTCCGTGACTGGGGTGTGGTCGGCCTGTTAGCCTGCGGTCATTCGCGTAAAAGGGTGATCCATCATGTCCCAGCAGCTTCTGTCCCGGCGATTGTTTCTCGGTTCTGCCGCTGCGGGGGCATTGATACCGGGGGGGCTGCTTGCCGAGCTTTCGCCGCCGCAGACGCCCGGCGTGGCGGCACCTGACGAACAGATCGGGGCGGCGATTGGCCGGGTCGATGAGATCGTGGGCGGGATCATGACGCGGACCGGCGTTCCGGGCATCGCGGTCGCAGTGGTTCACAAGGGGGAAACGGTTCTGGCGCGCGGTTACGGGCCGCGGCGGATCGGTGAGACGGCAGAGATTACGCCCGATACGGTGTTTCAGCTTGCTTCGGTGTCCAAATCGATTGGCGCGACGGTCGTGGCGCGGCAGGTGGCCGACGGCGTCGTGACATGGGACGCCCGGATGGCAGATCTGCTGCCATGGTTCGAATTGTCCGATCCGGGGTTGAAGGAACGCCTGACGATTGGTGATCTGTACAGCCACCGCTCTGGCCTGCCGGATCATGCGGGCGACGATCTGGAGGATCTTGGCTTTGATCGGCGCGTCATTCTGGAACGGCTGCGCCTGCTGCCTCTGGCGGCGTTTCGCTCGTCATATGCCTATACGAATTTCGGTCTGACCGCTGCGGCAGAGGCGGTGTCGCAGGCGGCGGGCATGGATTGGGCCAGCCTGTCGGAGCAATCGCTTTACGCGCCGCTGGGGATGGGCAGCACCAGTTCGCGCTTTGCCGATTACATGGGCCGCGAAAACCGCGCGATTCCCCATGCGCGTAGCGGTGATGGCTTTGCGCCGCTGTATCAGCGCGATCCCGATGCGCAATCACCCGCGGGTGGCGTCAGCGCCAGCGTCAGTGACATGGCGATCTGGATGAAGATGGTTCTGTCGGGCGGGCAGCATGAGGGTGCCGCGTTCATTGCGGGCGATGCGCTGCTGCCGGCGATCAGCCCGCAAAGCATATCCTCACCACCCGGCAGCGCGGATGCGCGGGCCGGCTTCTACGGCTATGGTTTCAATGTCGGCGTCGATCCGTCGGGCCGCGTCAGGCTGAGCCATTCGGGCGGGTTTGATCTGGGGGCGGGGACATGTTTTTCGCTGATCCCGTCGCTTGATCTGGGGATTGCGGTTCTGTCCAACGCAGCCCCGATCGGCGCGGTCGAAGCGATTGCGGAAATTTTTACCGAACTGGCGCAGCTTGGGCATGAGCGGCGCGACTGGCTGGCGGCATATCAGCCGCTTTTCGCGCCATTCTATGTGCCAAGGGGCCGGACCACTGGGCAATCGCCGCCCGTGGATGCCGGCCCGGCCTTGCCGGGTGACTTGTGCATCGGACGCTATGCCCATCCTTATTTCGGAGAGGTGGAGGTCCGGGATGCAGGCGGCGAACTGGTGCTTGCCGCGGGTCCGGAACCTGTGCTGCTGTCCCTTTCGCCGTGGGATGGCGCGACCATGGTGTTCGATTTTGTGACGGAGAATGCGCCTGCCGGGTCCCGATCCACGATTGAGTTCGAGGTGGCGGGTGAAGGTCCGGCGCGGGCTGTCGTGATCGAACTGTTCGGGGAGGACGGCCCGTCGCGCTTTATCCGGATCTGATCCGAGGGATGGGCGGGGCGGCACGCTGGCCGCCCGCAATCAGACGATCTCGACCGAATACTTCTCGATCACGGTGTTGGCCAGCAGGGTTTCGCACATGCGCTTGACCTCTGCCTCGGCGGCGGCGGCATCGGTCGAGGTCAGGTCAAGCTCGATGATCTTGCCCTGACGGACGCCGTCGACGCCTTTATGGCCAAGATTGGCGAGGGCGTGGCGGATCGCTTCGCCCTGCGGATCGAGGACGCCGTCTTTCAGCATGACAGTGACGCGGGCTTTCATTCGGGCAGTCCTTAGTTGATCAGAGTAGGTTTGTTCATCGGCGTCGCATTGGCGGGCATCAGGCCAAGGCGGCGGGCGACTTCGGTATAGGCGTCGGTCAGGTTGCCCAGATCACGACGGAACACGTCCTTGTCCAACTTCTGGCCGGTCTTGACGTCCCAAAGGCGGCATGAATCGGGGCTGATTTCATCGGCCACGATCAGGCGCATGAAATCGCCATCCCAGATCCGCCCGATTTCGATCTTGAAATCAACCAGCTTGATGCCGACGCCGAAGAACACCCCCGAAAGGAAATCGTTCACCCGCAGGGCAAGGCTGACGATGTCGTCCAGATCCTGCTGCGTGGCCCAGCCGAAAGCGACGATATATTCCTCGGACACCATCGGGTCGCCGAGTTCGTCATTCTTGAAGCTGTATTCGACGATGGGGCGGGGAAGCTGGGTGCCTTCGTCCAGCCCCAGCCGCTTGGACAGCGAACCGGCCGCGAAATTGCGCACGATGACCTCAAGCGGGACGATTTCCACCTGGCGGATCAGTTGTTCGCGCATGTTGATGCGGCGGATGAAGTGGTTCGGCACGCCGATATTGGTCAGACCGTTCATGAAGAATTCGGACAGGCGGTTGTTCAGCACGCCCTTGCCTTCGATCGTGGCTTTCTTCTGCGCATTGAAGGCGGTGGCGTCGTCCTTGAAATACTGAACCAGCGTGCCGGGTTCGGTGCCTTCATACAGGATCTTCGCTTTACCTTCGTAAATCTTCTTGCGCCGCGGTGCCATGAGTCGCGCCATCCTTTCGGTGCCGTAAGGGGTTGAGCACGCTATATGCTTAAAGCGGTCGCGCGGCAATACTGGCTGGTGATGCGGCAATACAGGGTTGTGATATAGTCGGGCTATGCGCATATGTGTTGCTGAAGTTTCAGGAGATGCGAATGACCACTTTTGACGACCGTGAACGTTCCTATGAGGCGAAATTCGCCCGCGATGCAGACCTGCAGTTCAAGGCCGAGGCGCGGCGCAACCGCCTGCTGGGCGAATGGGCCGCCGAAGTGCTTGGCAAGACGGGCGAGGAGGCAAAGGCCTATGCGCTGACCGTCGTGACCTCTGATTTCGAAGAGCCGGGCGATGAGGATGTCTATCGCAAGCTCGCCGCCGATCTGGAAGGCAAGGTCGATGAGGCCGGGATCCGCGCGAAAATGGCCGAGATGGTCGGTGTCGCCCGCCAGCAGCTGATCGACGAAAGCTGATCTGTCGCAGATTTGCTGATCGAAGGGGCCCGGCAGAGATGCCGGGCCTTTTTTGTGTCCGATGGTTTTGACATCGGGGCTGCGTTCGGATTTATCTATAAAATGAGCAAACCGACCGCAGATACCATCGCAACGCGCATCGCCACCGTTCTGGCCGAACGGATCATTTCCGGGATGATCGCGCCGGATACGCGGCTGCGTCAGGATCATATCGGGGCAGAGTTCGGTGCCAGCCATGTGCCCGTACGCGAGGCCTTCCGGCAACTGGAGGCGCGGGGGCTGGCGGTCAGTCAGCCGCGCCGGGGCTATCGGGTGACGTCCTTTGATGTGGCCGAGTTGCGCGAGGTGGCAGAAATGCGCGCATCGTTGGAATCGCTGGCGCTTCGTCACGCCGCGCCGCGTCTGAACCAGAAGGTGTTGGCCACAGCAGAGGCGGCGAACCGCGATGCAGAGGCCGCCGGGAACGTGCGCGACTGGGAAGAGGCGAACCGCGCGTTCCACCGGTTACTGCTCTCGCCCTGCGACATGCCGCGACTGTTGGGGGCGATAGACGATCTGCATTCGGCGAGTGCGCGGTTCCTGTTCGCGGCCTGGAGATCGGAATGGGAAGCGCGGACCGATCACGACCACCGGGCCATTCTGGCGGCGCTGCGGCGCGGGCAGACCGACCGGGCCTGCGCTTTGCTGTCGCGCCATGTCGGGTGGATCGGAAAGCGCAGCAATGTTCCTGCCAGTCCAGAAACTTCAATGAGTTACAAGAATCTCGAATAATTATCTATAAAATATGTTGCCTGATGGGGTCTGGGGATTCGTATTATAGATACGAACTTTAGCAGGAGCGTTCCGATGCAATTCCCACAACCCACCCTTGGCTTATCGGCCATTTCCGGGCGAAATATCGCACTGACAATCGGTGCGGCAGCGCTGATCACGTTGTCGGCCAAGGTACAGGTGCCGTTCTGGCCGGTGCCGATGACGCTGCATACCCTGGCCGTCCTTCTGATTTCGGTGATGCTTGGACCACGTCTGGGCTTTGCCGCTATGTCGGCCTATCTGGCGGCGGGCCTGGCTGGTCTGCCGGTGTTTTCGGGTTCCCCTGAACGGGGAATCGGACTGGTCTATATGGTTGGGCCGACGGGCGGTTATCTGTTGGGATATCTGATTGCGTCGTGGTTGACGGGTTGGCTGGCGCAGGGGCGTGGCCTGGTGCCGAGCGCTGCTGCGATGCTGGCAGGGCTTGCGGTGGTTTATGCCGCCGGGATGGCCTGGCTGCTGAACTTCGTGCCGGCTGGCAAAGTCGTCGCGGCTGGATTTGCGCCGTTCATTCTGGGCGATCTGGTAAAGATCGTGCTGGCGCTGACGATCGTTGCCGCCTGGCGCGGAATGCGCAGGGATTCGGCATGATCCGCAATGACTGGACGATAGAAGAAGCGCGGGCGATCCACGATTTGCCCGTGCCGGAGCTGATGTATCGCGCCCAGACCGCGCATCGCCGGCATTTCGACCCGCAAGTGATCGAGACAGCCAGCCTGCTGTCGATCAAGACCGGAGGCTGTCCCGAAGATTGCGGCTATTGTTCGCAAAGCGCTCATCACGATACGGGCGTGAAGGCCACGAAGCTGATGGGGGTAGAGGCTGTGCTTGCCTCTGCGCGGCGCGCGAAACAGGCTGGCGCGCAGCGGTTCTGCATGGGTGCCGCATGGCGCAGCCCGAAGGATCGCGACATGGATAACCTGTGTCGGATGGTTCGGGGCGTGCGCGAGATGGGGCTGGAGACCTGCATGACCCTTGGGATGCTGTCGCCGGAACAGGTGGCGCGGCTAAAGGATGCGGGGCTGGATTTCTATAACCACAATATCGATACCTCGCCCGAATATTACCGCCAGATCGCGACGACACGGACGATGGATGACCGGCTGGAGACGGTCGATCGCGTCCGCGAGGGCGGCATCAAGGTCTGCTGCGGCGGGATCATCGGTATGGGAGAGGCGGTGGATGACCGTATCTCGATGCTGGTGACGTTGGCGACTTTGGGCGCGCATCCCGAATCCGTGCCGGTCAACCTGTGGAATGAGATCGCAAATACGCCGGTGCAGGAGCGGGCGCGTCCCGTAGATGATATTGCGCTGATCCGCACCATTGCCCTGGCACGAATCCTCATGCCTGCCAGCGTGGTGCGGCTGTCGGCCGGGCGCACAGGGATGAGCGATGCTTTGCAGGCGATGTGCTTTCTGGCCGGGGCCAACTCGATCTTCGTGGGCGATGCGCTGCTGACCACCGATAATCCGGCGGTCTGGAAGGATCAGGACCTGCTGTCGCGGTTGGGGATGCGTGTGGCGCCTGCCGTTTCATCGGACGCCGCTGTTGCCGCCGAATAGCCTCGCTTAGTCGCGTGGATGCGAATAGCCGGTCACCCGGCCCGACGCATCCACGCTGCACAGGTGGCGGCGATTGCCGTCCAGCGTTTCGACCGTGGCGATACCGTTCGTTTCGGAGAGCCAGCGTGGCGTGACCTCTGCCACGGGGCGGTTGACATGGGCGGCAATGGCGGCGGCGCATGCCGCCTCTTGCGTAGAGCGGGGCGTGTCCGGCCCGGTCTTTTCGGGCACACAGGCGGATAGCACGGGCAGGGCCGTCATCAGGCAGAGGATCAGGCGCATGGGGTTGCCTTTGCGGTTTGTGCGTCTGCCGATCATCGCCCTGCACTGGCCGCAGATCAATGGTGAAATTTCAGGGCAGCGGCGGGATCATTTGCGGCTTTGCGTCAGGGTCGGTGCGATCGTCCAGCAGAAGTTGCAGAAAGGCGAGGTCCAGCCATTTGCCGAATTTAGTGCCGACCTGCGGCAGAAAGCCGGTTTGCCGAAAGCCCAGCTTTTCATGCAGGCGGATAGATGGGGTGTTTCCGGCCTCTATCCCCGCGACCATGACGTGCTTTTGAAGATCCCGCGCCTTTTCGATAAGGGCAAGCATCAGGGCTTTGCCGATGCCGCCCCCGTGCTGATCGCGGCGGACATAGACAGAATGCTCGACCGTGTGCCGATAGCCGTCATGGGGGCGCCAATCGCCGAAGGTCGCATAGCCCAGAACCTCTGCGTCGCGGGACGCAACCAGCACCGGATAGCCGGCTTTGCGACGCTCTGCCATCCAGGCGGCACGGTTTTCCAGATCGGCCGTCTTTTCGTTCCAGATCGCAGTCGTGTTGAGGACCGCGTCATTGTAGATGGCCAAAATGGCCGCGAGGTCGTCTTGCGTTGCGTCGCGAATTTTCATCTTTGGCTCGCCGTTTTATGGGCGCTCAAATTCTGACTTTGCGGGGGAAGCGTCAATCGGATTCAGATTGATCGGGGCGTGGCCCAATTCTAGCTGACGCCCAGCCCTGCCTTCATCAGCAAACGCCGGACCGGGCGGATGCCATATATCGCGCCTAGGCCCGCCGCCCGCAGGTCGCGCAGCGGTGGCGCACCGATCATTGAGGCGCGGTTGAGCAGGTCTATGCCGGCAAGGCGCAGGCGCGCCTCTGCCCAGCGGCGTCGCTGGAAGATGCGCAGGCTTTCGGTGCTGCCGGGGTCGTCCTTTGACAGATCCAGCAGCATGTTCAGGTCTGCGAGGCTCATATTCAGGCCCTGAGCACCGATGGGCGGAAGGACATGCGCGGCCTCTGCGATCAGGGCGGTGCGCGGGCCGGTGAAGCGGTCGGCGATCTGGCTGATGATCGGCCAGGTCGTCAGCGTCGTCGCCTGGGTCAGGTGACCGAGTATCCCGGTCGAGCGGTCGTTCAGCGCATCTTCGAAGGCATGAGGCGCCATCGCCATGAGGCGGGCGATTTCGGGGCCGCGTTCCATCCAGACGACGGCAGAGGACGGTTTGCCATCGCGATCCGGCAGTGGGACAAGTGTAAACGGCCCGCCAGTGCGATGAATTTCGGTCGATACATTGTTATGCGGGCGTTCATGGGTGACAGCGAAGGCGAGGGCCTTCTGGCCGTAGCGCGTGGTTTTCACGCCGATTCCAAGGGCCTGGCGAATGGCGCTGTTGCGCCCATCGGCACCGACGACGAGGCGGGCATTGATGCGGCTGCCATCCGACAGCGTGACCATAGCCTCTTCCTGCCGCGCGGTCAGTGCGGTTGTGGCAGTGCCGGGACGGAAATCGACATTGGGCATCTGATCCAGACGGTTCAGGATTTCCCGGCGCAGCAGCCAGTTGGGAAGGTTCCAGCCGAAGGGGCCGTCCGAAATATCGGCAGCGTCGAAATCGCGCGTCAGCCGCGCCACGGGTTCGGCGCCGCCGGCGTCGATGATGCGCATGATCTGCAGCGGTGTCGCATGGGGCGACAGCCGATCCCAAAGGCCCGCGCGTTCCAGCAAGCGGACAGAGGGGATCAGAAACGCCGTTGTGCGCAGATCGGCACCGGCTGATTTTTCATCGGTGACGGGCGGGGCAGGGTCGACGCAGATGACGCTGTGACCCTCGGCACCGAAGGATGCGGCAGCCACCAGCCCGGCGATGCCGCCACCAGAAATCAGAATATCGGTAGGGGTTGCATCGCCACTGTGGCGCATCGGCTCAGTTCCCGAGCATGATCGAGATCAGGGCGACGAATATCACGGCGGTCGCGGCCAGACCGATGAGGCCGAGCGCGGGCAGGCCGAAAATCGCCACGATGACGACGGCGAGAACCAAGATGACGGCAATAACCATAAGGATGCGTGCGGCCAGCCGGTTTTCGTTCGGCGTTGCCTGCGCGTCGTCGGTCAGCGGGTTGGCGGTTGCGGATTCTGACATGGCTGTCACCTCTATATCGGTCAGGGCGCGCGTTGCGCGAAGTTTGCCAGAGCGTGGGTGCTCAGACAAGCGCGCGCAGGAAACCGGTCAGATCAGCGGTGCGGTGATGGACATGCGCGCCGTGGTCATGATCTGCCGCGAGTTCGTCGGGCCCATGCCGGCCCGTACCAACAAGAACCGTTTGCATTCCAAGGCTTGCGGGAACTTCCAGATTGCGTGGGTCATCCTCGAACATCGCGGAACTGGCCGGGTCGATCCCATGCGCCTCAATTACTGCGGCATATGCGCGCGCGTCGGGCTTGGGGTGAAATGCGACCTCTTCGATGCCGTAGATCGCCTCGAACGGGCCGATGCCTAGTTGATCGAGAACGCGGATGGCATAGGCTTTGTCGGCATTCGTGTGGATGATCTTGCGCCCCGGAAGTGCGGCGATTGCTGCGGACAGTGCGGGATCGGGTGTCAGAACCGAAAAGTCGATATCATGCACATCCAGCAGATAGGCGTGGGGATCAATGTCATGTTCGGCCATCAGCCCGGCAAGCGTCGTGCCATAATCGCGCCAGTAATGCATCCGCAGACGGTCGGCCTCTGCCGCCTCGACACCCAGAACGCGGGTGACATGCGCGGTCATCCGCTTTTCGATCTGCGCGAACAGTGCCGCCTCTGGCGGGTACAGCGTGTTGTCGAGATCGAAGATCCAGGTCTCTACATGGGAAAATGACATGCTGACCTGTTAGGGCGGCATCGGATGATGTGCAACGGTTCATGGCCGCAGTGCCACATGAAATAAACGCCCGGTCTTCGCGCTTGCATTTCAGCGGCGCATGGCGGCTACTGTCGTGATGAAGGACGCATATTCCCTGATTGTCGAAGCGATTGACGGCGGCATTTACAAGCCCGGCGACCGCTTGGTTGAATCCGAACTGGCCGATCGCTTCGGTGTGTCGCGCACTCCGGTGCGAGAGGCCCTGCAGCGGCTGGAAACGCAATCCATGGTCAAGCGCGACGGGCGCAGCCTGATCGTTGCCACGCTGGACCACAACCAGCTTGCCGAACTGTATACTGTGCGCACCGAGCTGGAGGCACTGGCCGCACGGCTGGCGGCGCGTCATGCCGCACCAGAAGAGTTGCGGGTCCTGCAGGCAATGATCGACGAGGACCGGCAGCATCTGAAGGATGCCGAGGCTCTGGCCCGCTCGAACCGCCGTTTTCATCACCAGATACACCTGGCTTCTCACAACAGATATCTTGTGCAACAGCTTGATATTGTGCATAGAAATATGGCGCTGATGGCGCAAAGCTCTCTGGCGGTGGAAGGGCGGCCGAAAGTTGCCCTGGCCGAGCATCAGGCGATTGTCGATGCGCTTATGTCCGGCGATGGGCCCGCGGCAGAGGCGGCGCTGCGCGCGCATATTTCGAAGGCTTTTGAAACCCGACTGCGCGAGGATGCGCGGCGCGAGCCATGAGGACTATCACACAGATCGCGGATCTGGACGAAGGGCGGGCTTATCTGTCAGCCGCCTGTCCGGTCTGGGCCGCGGCGTTGCCGGGGCTGGAATTGCCGCTGCGGCGCAGGTCAGACGGATTCCCGGCCATTCTCGATGCGATCATCGGTCAGCAGATCTCTATCTCTGCGGCTGGTGCGATCATGGCACGGCTGGAGGCGGCGGGGCTGACGACGCCGCCGGCGATACGGGCTGCGGGAGAGGATGGGCTGAAAGCCTGCGGGGTGTCGCGCCCAAAGATCCGCTATTTGCTGGGTATTGCAGAGAATGAGCCGGATTGGCTGGCCCTGCGCAATGCACCGGATGAAGACGTTATTACGACCCTGACGGCTCTGCCGGGCATCGGGCAATGGACAGCCGAGATTTACCTTGCCTTCGCGCTTGGCCGGACCGATGCGTTTCCTGCTGGCGATCTGGCGCTGCAGGAAGCGGCGCGTTCGCTATATGGCCTGGATGCGCGTCCCGGACCGAAAGCACTGACCGAGATGGCAGAGGTGTGGCGGCCGTGGCGATCGGTCGCGGCGCGCGCGCTTTGGGCGCATTATCGGCTTGCCAAGGGGCGTGAGGGCGTCCGGTCCTAGCGTCGGCGCAATGAAAAGGCCGGCCCGGATGCCCGGACCGGCCAGAATAAGGTCTTGTCGGAATACGTTATTCCGTGGCTTCCACGGTGGCGCCTTCTTCATCAGATGTATCTACCGGCTCGCCCTCGCTGCCAGTATCTTCACCTGCCATGCCAGTCTGGCCTTCCGCCGGGGTGGCCGAGATCACTTCTCCGGTGTCCTTGTTATAGACAACAGTGACAGCCACGCCGTCGGCATTATTCGCGGTCGCAACAAGGGTGTCAGCGTCCGAGTTGTCCTGCTCATCCTCGACGATCATGACCTCGGTATAGCCCTGACCTTCGAGCGACTCGACGACCTGCTCTGGCGTGATCTGGGCAATGGCCGGAACGCCAAGAAGCGCAAGCGCGGCTGCAAAGGAGGTGGTCTTGATGAAATTCGTCATAACTTTCTCCGTTCTATGGCCGGGGCTTGGTGCCGACCTTGCACGGAATAACGAATGACCACAGCGATGGTTTCACAAGGTGAAGGCCGTTTTTCCTGCGGTTTGGGCGACATTCAGCGCGATGTCGCCCAAAGCACGGCAAAGATTCGCAGGTGCGGCACACGAGCCTGTGTGCCAGTGGAACCTTTCGCCGGATCAGCGTGTGCTTTCGGTCAGCCGGCGGCGCACATAGGTCTGCACCTTGTCGATCATCGGCGCCATATGCGCCTCGTCGTCGCGGAAGAAGTGGTCCGCGCCCTCTACCACTTCATGGCTGATGGTGATGCCTTTCTGCTCGCGCAGTTTGGCGACCAAACCATCGGTATCCTTGGCGGGCGCAACACGGTCGGCTGAGCCATTGATGATCAGCCCGGATGCGGGGCAGGGGGCAAGGAAGCTGAAATCGTACAGATTGGCCTGCGGTGCCACGCTGATGAAACCGGTAATCTCTGGCCGGCGCATAAGAAGTTGCATACCGATCCATGCACCAAAGCTGAAACCAGCGACCCAGCAATGCTTGCTGTTGGGGTTCATGGCCTGCAGGTAATCGAGGGCAGAGGCGGCATCCGAAAGCTCTCCGATGCCCTGATCGAATTCACCCTGGCTGCGCCCGACGCCGCGGAAATTGAAGCGCATGACCGTGAAGCCGATCTTATGAAAGGCGTAATGCAGGTTATAGACAACCCGGTTGTTCATCGTGCCGCCATATTGCGGATGCGGATGAAGGATGATGGCAATCGGCGCATCCGGCATGGCCTGCGGATGGTAGCGGCCTTCGAGGCGGCCGTCAGGGCCGGGGAAAATCAATTCGGGCATCGGGGTCCTTCGCGAAACCTGTTTCTTGACGCATTAAGTGGCGGCAACTATTTGCTGACCCCGAAGATGTGGTGCGGGACCGGGCTGCGCAAGGGCCGCCTGAACCGACGCAGTTAGCCCGAGCGCCGCCCACTCGTCAATATTCAGGCGTGCAGGAATGTCGCGCAACAGTACGAGGCGGGGGAGAATAAGATGAAACTGTCAACGAAGGGTCGCTATGGGATGGTTGCCTTGGCCGATCTGGCGCTGCAACCGCCAAATGCGCTGACGACATTGTCGGATATCTCTGAACGTCAGGATATTTCCCTGCCTTATCTTGAACAGTTGTTCGTCCGGTTGCGCCGCGCCGGGCTGGTTGAATCTGCCCGCGGTCCCGGTGGCGGCTACAAGCTTTCTCGCCCGGCGACGGAAATCCGTGTGTCCGAAGTGCTGTCGGCGGTGGATGAAACGGTCAGCGCGCTGCATGTCGGGGCGGGTGCGTCTGGCGGTTTGTCAGGGTCGCGCGCGCAGACGCTGTCCAATCGCCTGTGGCAGAGCCTGTCGGCGCATGTCTATGTTTTCCTGCATAACGCGACGCTTGCGGATGTGGCGCAGAACAATCTGCTGCCTTGTCCCGCTGTGCCCGATATTCTTTCCGTCGTGGATGAACAGATAGACAATCCGTCCTGATCACAGCCGGGTCAGCGGCAAGCCCATCGCGTCGCGCAGCAGATTTTGGGAAAAATTTTCCCTGCCCCTTGGTTGAGTGGCTAATTGTCCTTATCCTTGCGCTGACCCTGCACTAAAGGCGGAAATTATTCTATATATCCGACTAAATTGGCCTGAGCGGGATGTTTCGGCATCTTCTCAAGGCTTCAACGACGCTTGGCATTCGCCTAGATGACGCAGGATTGCAGATGACATTGGATATTGCCGTGAACGACGACGCCCCCGCCCCGAATCGCGAAAAGCCGACCTTGCCCGACGCGCAAACGGTGACCTCGGTGAAGCATTGGACCGACCGGCTGTTTTCCTTTCGGGTGAGCCGTCCGGCCAGCCTGCGCTTCCGCTCTGGCGAATTCGTGATGATCGGCTTGTTGGGCGATAATGGCAAACCTCTGCTGCGCGCCTATTCCATTGCCTCGCCCAATTGGGACGAGGAGCTGGAATTTTATTCGATCAAGGTGCCGGACGGCCCGCTGACATCGAAGCTGCAGCACATCAAGGAAGGCGATCAGATCATTCTGCGCCCGAAACCCGTTGGCACGTTGGTGCTCGACGCGCTGCTTCCGGGCAAGCGGCTGTGGTTTCTGGCCACCGGGACCGGCATCGCGCCTTTCGCAAGCCTGATGCGCGACCCCGAGACGTATGAACGGTATGAGCAGGTCGTCATGATGCACACCTGCCGCACCGCCGAGGAACTGACCTATGGCCGTGAACTGGTCGAGGATCTGAAAAACGATCCGCTGCTGACCGAGCTTTACGGCGAAAGTTTTGCCGACCGGTTGCTGTATTATCCCACGACCACGCGCGAGGATTCGCCGCTGATGGGCCGGATTACGGATAACATGACCTCTGGCAAAGTATTCGACGACCTGGGCCTGCCGAAGATTGACGCGGAAAACGACCGCGCCATGATCTGCGGCAGTCTGGCCTTCAATGTCGATGTGAAGGCGGTGCTGGAAGGGTTCGGCCTGCGCGAAGGTGCGAATTCAGAGCCGAAGGAATTCGTGGTCGAAAAGGCCTTTGTTGGCGACGGCATCTGATTTCTTCGGTGGAATTTAGAGAAAGGCGCGGTTGAAAACAGCCGCGCCTTTTTCGCTCAGGCTTGCATGGTCACATAGCCCTCTGGACTGATCTGCCAATCCGGGTTCCACGCGATTTCCCACAGGTGACCGTCGGTATCGGCGACATAGCCGCGCAAACCGCCTTGCGGTGGCTCGTCAGCCGTGCGGGTGATGGTTCCGCCTGCCGCTTGCAGCTTTTCCATCAATGGTGAGACATCGTCCCGGTTGCGAAGGCCTGCAAGATCGGAGCCTCATCACGGCTTGTTCAGATGACATGTCGGAACGAAGCGGTTCAGATTCGTGTTGTCGTGAAAAAGCAAGATCTTCGGGAGGATTCTATGTCACGCTTCATTTACACGGGCAGCGCGCTTGTTGCTGTTATGGCGCTTGGTGTGCTGGCGCCAGCCAAAGCAGAGATCAGGATCCCGCCGAAGAAAGCGCAGGAGCTTGCGCCGCAGCGGGCAGGGCAAATGCCGCATCTCGCGACCGCCTTGAAGGATGAACTTGCGGCGGGGCTGAAAGAGGGCGCACTGCGCTGTCTGGATGGTTCGCAGAGGCCTTGCGCGGATGATATGCCGCTGATGACCCCGACCGGGGTATCGGTGCAGCTGGTTGCGAATGGGGGCATGATCCTGGCGCCCGTTGGTTTGCAGCCTTACGCCATGACACCCGAAGGCATGCCCAGCACGCGCGGTGGCGATCTGGCGCAGTTGGCAAACCAGAACCTGGATGAATACGCAGCTGCTGCCGCTGCCTTCGATCGGGCCGCGCCAGCGAAGCAGGCGGTCGCGACAGGGTTAGAGAAGGCGGCTGGCAACCGTGAGGCAGAGTTGGCAGCCGAACTTGCGCGCAAGCAAAAGGCCGAAGCGCAGGCCAAGGCTGCTGCCGAGCGCAAGGCTGCGGCAGAAAAACAGGCAAAGCAGGACGCGCAGCGCAAGGCGCAGGCCGAAAAGAAGGCAGCGGCCGATGCCAAGGGAGCAGCAGATCGCAAGGCTACAGAGAATCGAAAGGCAGAAGCGGATAAAAAAGCCGCCGCAGAACGTCAGGCCGAAGCGCAGCGCAAAGCAGCGGCAGCAGAAGCCGAACGAAAAGCAGAGGCGGCCCGGCAAGAGCGCGAAGGCAAAGTCGCGAGTGGCCTCGCTGCCCGGAATGTCGAAGATGAGCAGCGCCGCGAAGCAGAGCGCAGACAAGCGGCAGAGCGCAAGAGGCAGGAAGAACTGGCCCGGCAACTGGCCGCAGCGCAGGCAGCAGCGACGGCTGAGCAGGAAGCAGCGGCGGAACGCGCCGCAGCCGAACGCGCAGAGGCAGAGCGGGCGCGTGCGGATCGGTATGCCGCGCAGGAACGCCGGATCACCAATGCCGACGCCAGGAAATTCGAAGCAGAGCGGATTGCCGCGATGGGTGCGCTCAACCAGGTATTGCAGCGCGAAATCACGGCTGGCCTGACAGCGGATGGTCTGGAATGCATCAATGGCTCTGCCCGGCCATGTGCCGACGGGATGGCGCTTGTGTCGCCCGGCGGGGTCACGGCAGAGGTGACGCAGAACGGTCGGATCATCATCGGCCCGATGTCGCAGCAGCAATATATTGTGAATGAAGACGGCACGCTTCGTGCAAGGGGTTCCAACACTGCCGCCGCGCGTGAGGCGGCAGAGGCAGCAGCCCCCACCGCAGAGGCTTTCAACGAAGGCGCCAGGGGTGAGGTCGTGCGTGAAACCGTGGCCTCGTCCGAGGCGCGAAGCTCTGCCGAAGATTTCGAGATGAGCCTGACAGAGGCTTTGACCCGAGCGACTCAGCTTTCGAATAACGACGATGACGATGACGACAGCGGCAGCGATCTTGCCAAGATTGCACTTGCGGGCCTTGGTGCACTTGCGGTCGGTCAGGTTCTGTCCGGAGAGCGTCAGGTCGCGCTGAACACGGGTGATCGCGTGGTCGTCACCCGCGCGGATGGCAGCCAGCAAGTGCTGAAAGATGACAATGCGCTGCTGCGTCAGGCTGGCAATGACGTGCAGACAGAAAATTACTCTGACGGTTCTTCGCGCACTGTCGTCACGCGCCGGGATGGTTCGCAGGTCATCACCATTCGAGGATCCGACCTGAGCGTTCTGCGCCGTATTCACGTGGCGCCGAACGGGCGCGAAACGATCCTGATCGACGATTCCGTGGAGGTGCCGCCGGTCGAGGTCGCAGAACTGCCCGCCGCTGCCGAACCGGAGGCAACACCGACCAATGAAGAGGAATTGCGGCAGGCACTTGCTCAGGAAGCCGCGGTCAGCCGCCGCTTTACGCTCAGCCAGATCCGCACGATTCCGGAGGTCCGCAATATCGTCGCCCCGGTCGATATCAACGCGATCACCTTTGATACAGGCTCGGCCGCGATCAACCCCGATCAGGCGCGTCAGCTTGCCTCTCTGGGTACGGTGATCGAGGATTCGATCCGTGACAACCCGCAGGAGATATTCCTGATCGAGGGGCATACGGACGCGGTAGGGGCTGCGACCTATAACCTCGCCCTGTCGGATCGTCGCGCGGAATCCGTCGCACTGGCCCTGTCGGAATATTTTGACGTTCCGCCGGAAAATCTGGTCGTGCAGGGCTATGGCGAGGAGTATCTGAAGATACCGACCTTGCTGAGCGAGCGGGAAAACCGCCGCGCTTCGGTCCGCCGGATCACCGATCTGCTGGCTTCGGCGCAGTAGTTTAGGATCAGGTGTCCAGCCCGGACGCATTGTTTCGGGTTGGTTCCTGCCTGTTCAGTTTTTGAACTGTTTGACAGCTTGTCATTGCCGCGTCGATCGCGATGCTTGACGCAGATGCAAGACACGGATCTAACGATGAATGAGAGCGATCTGGAGGCCCGGTTTGCCTTTCTGGCAGAGGCGGACAAGCTGAAATCGGTAGAGCGGGCGAACACCCTGATCGACCTGTCACGACAGGAAAACAGCGCCGAGCATAGCTGGCACATTGCGCTTTATGCGATGGTGCTGGCGGATCAGGCGGGGCCAGAGGTCGATATTGGCCGGGTGATCCGGATGCTGCTTCTGCATGATCTGGTGGAGATTGATGTGGGTGACGTGCCACTGCATTCCGGTGATGGCACGGCGCATGACTCCGCTGAAATTCAGGCGGCAGAAGCCAGGGCGGCGCGGCGTATCTTTGGCCTGCTGCCAAAGGCGCAAGGCAATGCTTTCCTTGCACTTTGGGAGGAGTTCGAGGCGGCGGAAACGCCCGACGCGATCTTCGCCAAATCGCTGGACCGAACACAGCCGCTGGTGCAGAATCTGGCATCGGACGGGGAAGGGTGGACGCGCTTCAATGTCACCTATGAGAATGTCGTTGACCGGGTGGGGCAGAAGATCAAACGCGGCGCTCCCTCTGTCTGGGCTTTTCTGCATGACAGGCTGCGCCGGCATTTCGGTTGGATGGGCTGATTACATGATCGGTGCTGTCTCGCGGCAAGATGGTTGCCGCCGGAAAGCGATTGCGCGTTTCGCAGCCCTGCATACGACGGCATACCGCCTTCCGTTCCGTGACGTAACAAGCTATACCCCGGCCAAAGCGAATTCGAACCGAAAGAGGCATCCATGTCGAAGATCAAGGTAGAAAACCCCGTTGTCGAGCTTGACGGCGACGAGATGACCCGGATCATCTGGGACTTCATCAAGAAAAAACTGATCCTGCCCTATCTCGACATCGACCTGAAATATTACGATCTGGGCATTGAAGAGCGTGACCGCACCGACGACCAGATCACGGTCGATGCGGCGAATGCGATCAAGGAATATGGCGTCGGCGTGAAATGCGCGACCATCACCCCGGACGAGGCCCGCGTCGAAGAATTCGGGCTGAAGAAGATGTGGCGCTCTCCAAACGGGACGATCCGGAATATTCTGGGCGGCGTGATTTTCCGCGAGCCGATCATTGCCAAGAACGTACCGCGCCTTGTTCCGCACTGGACCAAGCCGATCATCGTTGGCCGTCACGCTTTCGGTGACCAGTATCGCGCCACCGATTTCAAATTCCCCGGCAAGGGCACGCTGACGATCAAATTCGTGGGTGAGGATGGCGAGACCATCGAACATGAGGTGTTCCAATCGCCCGCCGCCGGTGTGGCGATGGCGATGTATAACCTCGACCCCTCCATCGTCGATTTCGCCCGCGCCTCGATGAACTATGCGCTGCAGCGTAACTATCCGCTGTATCTGTCGACGAAGAACACGATCATGAAAGCCTATGACGGGCGCTTCAAGGATGTCTTCCAGCAGGTCTTTGACGAAGAATTCGCCGACAAGTTCAAGGCCGCTGGTATCACCTATGAGCACCGCCTGATCGACGACATGGTCGCAAGTTCGCTGAAATGGAATGGCGGCTATGTCTGGGCGTGTAAGAACTATGACGGCGACGTGCAGTCGGATACGGTTGCGCAGGGCTTCGGGTCGCTGGGTCTGATGACCTCGGTTCTGATGACACCGGACGGGAAAACGGTCGAGGCCGAGGCCGCACACGGTACCGTGACGCGCCACTATCGCGAGCATCAGAAGGGCAATGAGACCTCGACCAACTCCATCGCGTCGATCTATGCTTGGACCGGCGGTCTGAAGCACCGCGCCAAGCTGGACAGCAATGAACAGCTGATGAACTTCGCCGAGACGCTGGAAAAGGTCACCGTGCGCGCGGTCGAGGATGGTTTCATGACCAAAGACCTCGCCCTGCTGGTCGGGCCGGATCAGAAATGGCTGTCGACCATGGGCTATCTGGAAAAGGTCGATGAGTATCTGAACAAGGCGCTGAACTGATCGGCGTCTGATATGAGAAAGGCCGGGCATCGCTGCCCGGCCTTTTTTATTTACTGCGTCGGCATCAGGGTAGTTCCGCCAACGCATCCGTCAGCTTGCCGGCGTGATCCTGCGCCCATTCGATAACGTCATCGGGCGCGTCGGCAACATTGTCCTCGACACGCGCCATGGCCTGAATCTCTACAATCCCGGCACTGACGACGGCAGTGCACATATTATGCGCCGCGCCGGCATCTTTGACGGCATGGAAGCACTGCATCGGGACGCCGTCGGGGCTTTCGGCTTCTACGTCGCGAAGATCGCCCTTCACTTCGCCGAGAAGATTTTTCTCGAAGCTGCGCAATCCGCTGGGATCGTCACCATGTTCGGCAAAGAGCGTCACCTGTGTCGTATCGCCGTTATCGTCATTGTAGGTCGCGACATAGGTGGTTTTCGGGCCACGAACGCTGATCTCTTTAATCGTGCGGTCGTCGATGTTTTCAGGCAGTGCCTTTGCGAAGGGCGTATCCTGCGGGGCGATGTCCGACATATCGGCCGCGTTCGCGCCATCTGATCCTTCGGCGGGCGCCGTTTCTTCAGCCGCCGGTTCGTTCAGCGCGGGCAGCGGATCGTTCGCGCTGCCTTCTGTGTCAGGTGCCGCGTTCACGGAATCCGCGAAAAGGCCCGCCAGATTTCCGTCACGCTCCTGAATGTCGTCCGGCAGGGCCTCCGCATCCGCATCGACGACCGCGCCGATCTGCACGCGGAAAAGGCGCCCGCGCATCTCTGCGAAGCAATTGACGTAACCCTGATCTGCCCTGCGGTGGTTAAAGCAGGCAAGTGGAAGGCCGTCGGGGCTGGTGAGGTCATATTCCTCGACCGGCATCTCGCTGATATCCTCATAAGCGTTGCGCAAACCAGCGAAGCGCGGTTCGAACCCCGAGGGAGGCATGGGTGCAAGCTGGACATCCGCGAAACGCGTATCCTCCTCATTTCCGTAGATCGCCTTGATCGTACCGGCCTGCGGATTGGTCTGAATTCTTTTCTGTGACAAATCCTCGATCTCGGTCACGAAACCCTTCGCGAAGGCATTGGTAAATATGCCTTGGACCTGATTTGGGGCTGCATCCTGAGCGAGTGCGTACGATCCCGAAGTGGCGAGGAGGAGGCTGGAAATGGCAATATTTCTAAACATGGTGATCCTTGAAACTGTTCGTGCTGTAAGGCCAATGCAACAAGCGGGAACGGGTTTCAGGTGAGCGACATCTTCAGACGACTCAGCGATAAACCGCCGAATAAGGACCGGCTTTGATCTGGCGAAAATGCAACAGAAAAGGAAATTGAATATTTCAGCGCTGAAACATTAAATTTCTTTCGAGCGGTTTACTGCCTGTAAGCGCTGAATAATCATTAATAACTTGACGTAACGTAAACCTGACGTTTCTGTCATGTTCAATATGTCGATTTATTGACGGTTTTATATTATGATTAGTTATGTGGACCTGGCGCCGGTCCAATTTAAAAAGGGCGCTCTGGCGGTCCTGGGGTCCAGGGAATCGCGCCGGGGCGTCCTTTCACATTCGGCACCGGCGTTCAGTCTTTCCAAGACAGGTGAAATCCGTTATCGGCTCTCGCACCAATGCCGCGAAACGGAGCCTGCATGAAAGCCGCCGTCATCACCTTCCCCGGATCGAATTGTGACCGCGATCTGCGTGTTGCCCTTGAGCTAGCCGGCGCGGATGTCGCCAAGGTCTGGCACAAGGACACAAGCTTGCCGGATGACACGGATCTGGTCGCGGTGCCCGGTGGGTTTTCCTATGGCGACTACCTTCGCTGCGGCGCGATTGCGGCACAGTCACCGATTGCGCGGGCCATTCGCGACCATGCCGATCGCGGCGGGTTTGTTCTGGGGATCTGCAATGGCTTTCAGGTGCTGACAGAGCTTGGGCTGCTGCCGGGCGCTTTGATGCGCAATTCGGGGCTGACATTCATCTCTCGGCCGGTCGGGCTTGAAGTCGTGACCGCCGACAGCGTGTTCACCGCTGGTTATCAGAAGGGGCAGAGCCTGTCCGTGCCGGTGGCTCATCATGATGGCAACTACCAGATCGACCCGGATGGGCTGAAGGTGCTTCAGGATCAGGACCGGATCGCCTTTCGCTATGCGCCGGGCATCAATGGCTCGGTCGCCGATATTGCTGGTGTTCTGTCCGAAAACCGGCGCGTGTTGGGTATGATGCCGCATCCCGAGCGTGCGGTGGAAACTGCGCAGGGCTGGACGGACGGCGCGGCGATGTTCACCTCGCTGGTCGATGCGGTGGTGTCGGCCTGATCTGACAACGCGGGCCGTTCCAGTACTGCTCATCTGGCAAGAATGTGACCGGCGGTCGCATCTTCTTGGCAGAATGCGTTGCTTTGCATACATTGTCTGAACTGGTGTTCGTCGGGGATGCCCCTATTTGACCAATTTCTTGCTGAACAGAAAGGCACCGGATTCAACGGGCGAGGATGCGACCGTTAACCAATGGCCGCTGCGGCTGGCGCTTGTCCTGCTGCTGTGCATGGGTGGTCTTCTGCTTTGGGCAACGAATGACTGGCTGACCGAAAGGTCGACGGAAACGACCCGCGTCCGGGCAGAGTTGCGGGCGACGCTATATTCCGGTCAGCTTCAGTCAGAGCTGCAGCGCAATGCCGTTGTGCCGATGATGCTGGCCCGCGATCCGGCGCTAATTACGGCGCTTGCCTCGCAGGATTTTGCGTTCACATCTGCCCGGCTGATTTCAGCGCAGAAGGAAATCGGGGTCGCATCCATCAGGCTGCTGGATGCGTCTGGGCGGACGGTTGCGGCGACGGAACGACAACTGCTGGGCACCAACTATGTCGCCGCGCCGTATTTTGTCGATGCCATGCGATCTCGCGATACTGTTTTCACTGTTGCACCGTCGGAGGGCGGGGGATTTGAGTTCGTCTATTCCCGCGCCATCGCGGACAGTTCCGGCACCTTGGGCGTTATTGTCGTGGGCGCTGACCTCCAGCAACTGGAACGGAACTGGGCCGGTATCACCGATGCGGTCGCGGTCACAGATTCGACGGGCATGGTGATCCTGTCGACCGAGGCACGCTGGCGCAGCCTGCAACTGGAAGAGGCGCTTTCCGTGCGTCCCGCGCCAAGCGCGATTGAACGCGCCTTTCAGGTCTCGACCGATTGGGCGAACAATCCCGCAGATGCCTATGTCAAAGGGCGTGCGGTGATGCAGACCGAAATGCGCATCCCGTTCCGCGGCTGGCGGATGTATAATTTCACCACCTATGTATCCATTCGCGAGCGGGTGAATACCGTTCTGGCGTTTGAGGCGATGGTGCTCGCGGTGCTTGCGGCACTGGTGTTCTACATCATGTCGCGCCGCGCTCAGCGCCGCTCTGTCGCTTATATGCAGGAGTCAGCCGATCTGAGGGCGCTGAACACCCGTCTGACACGCGAAATTGCAGAGCGTGAGCGGGTGCAGCGCGAGCTTCGCGTGGCCGAACAGACCGTGCAGCAGTCATCCAAACTGGCAGCCCTTGGCGAAATGTCCGCGGGCGTCAGCCACGAGCTGAACCAACCCCTGGCCGCGATGAAAACCTATCTTGCCGGCGCGCGGTTGCTGCTGGATCGGGGCCGCGCCGATGAGGCGCTGTCCTCGTTTCAGCGCATCGATGATCTTGTGGATCGTATGGGTACGATCACCCGGCAGCTAAAATCCTATGCCCGAAAGGGGGGCGAGGCGTTTGAGCCTGTCGATCTTCGCGCATCCCTGTCCAGTGCGCTGACCATGATGGAGCCGCAGTTGCGCACAAGGCCCGTGCGTATTCTTCGCAACCTTCCACGCCGCGCGGTGATGGTTTATTGTGACAGAATCCGGCTGGAGCAGGTTCTGATCAACCTGCTGCGAAATGCTATTGATGCGACCAAATCGACGAAAGACGCACGTATTGAGATAGGAATTGAGACAGGCGCTCAAGCTGTTGTGACGGTTCGTGACAACGGTCCGGGCGTCAGTGATCTGGACAAATTGTTCGAACCGTTCTTCACCACAAAGAAACCGGGTGAAGGCACCGGGCTTGGACTGGCAATTTCGTCAGGGATCGTGGCAGACTTCGGTGGCCGTCTGACAGCGCATAATGCCGAGGACGGCTCTGGCGCGGTCTTCGTGCTTGCTTTGCCACTCTACGATCCCGGTGGCAGCCGGTTGGAGAAACCGCTGGCGGCTGAGTAAGAAGGAAGAAGAAGCATGAACAAGACATTGCGCATTGCCATCGTCGATGATGAACCCGATATGCGTGAATCGATCAGCCAGTGGCTGGTCCTGTCGGGCTTCAACACCGCGACCTTTGCAACCGCCGAAGACGCGTTGAAAGAGATCGGGCCGGATTGGCCGGGCGTCGTCATTTCCGATATCCGGATGCCCGGCATGGACGGGATGGCCTTTCTGAAACGCCTGATGAGCATCGATTCGGCTTTGCCTGTGATCATGATAACCGGGCATGGCGACGTTCCTATGGCCGTCGAGGCGATGCGGATGGGCGCCATGGATTTCATGGAAAAGCCATTCAAGCCCGACCGCATGACCGAACTGGCAAAGAAAGCGACGCAGACCCGGCGGATGACGCTGGACAACCGCGCCCTTCGCCGCGACCTTTCCGAAGGTCAGCAGGTCATGTCGAAGCTGGTCGGCCAATCGTCGGCGATGGAGCGTCTGCGCGAGGATATTCTGGATCTGGGGCAGGCTGATGGCCACGTCCTGATTGACGGTGAAACCGGAACGGGCAAGACGCTGGTTGCTCATGCACTGCATGCAGTGGGGCCGCGCGCCTCTAAGAAATTCATTCCGATCGCCTGCGCCGCTTTTGATCCCGAGCAACTCGCCGCAAGGCTGTTCGGCCCGCTGGAGGATGGGATACCTGCCGTCGAGGAAGCACGCGGCGGCACGCTTTGCCTTGAGGATATAGAGGCATTGCCCGATGCGCTGCAGGCGCGTTTGCTGGGCTTTATCGCAGATCAGGGCAGCCCTGCCGAAACCCGGATCATTGCGATATCGAATGCACGCGGCGACGGCAAAAAGCCCGAGGACCTTTTGCGGCCCGACCTGTTCTATCGCCTGTCGGCCCTGCAGATTACCGTGCCGCCCCTGCGCGTGAGAGGAGAGGATATTCTGGCACTGTTCACCCGAATGACAGAGCAGTTTGCCGATGAGTACGGTTGTGATCCGCCGCAGGTGAACGCGCAGGAGGCTGCACAGCTTTTGCAGGCGCCTTGGCCCGGCAATGTGCGGCAGCTTATCAATGTGGCAGAGCGGGCGGTCCTGCAGAACCGGCGTGGCACGGGCTCGATCACGTCGCTTCTGATGACCGAAGGTGACGAGGATCAGGCGCAGGCCACGACGACCGAGGGTAAGCCGCTGAAGGAGTACGTCGAAAGCTTCGAAAAGATGCTGATCGACAATACGATGCGCCGTCACAAGGGTAGCATTGCTGCGGTTATGGATGAACTCTGCCTGCCACGGCGGACCCTGAACGAGAAGATGGCGAAATACGGTCTGCAGCGCAGCGATTATCTTTGATCATAAACTTCCCTGACAGGTGAGTGCCGCCTAAGGCAGAGCCTCTTGGCGGCTATGACCTGGGCCCTCTGGTGCTTGTCGTGATCGGGCTTGTGGTGGTTGGCCTGGTCCTGGCGGTTTGCTTAGCTGGATTCATGGCTGGGCTTGCAAAGGATGGGAAATGGGTAAGCTTGCTGCTTTGCGGCCTCATCGTCGCCGTTCCGCTTGCAGCCGTTCTCTGGGCTGAAACGCTGCGCTTGTCGCTGGCGCAGTGAAAATCGGTCCGTATTGCGCAGATGCCGGTTCCCGCCTAGCGGAAGGTCGGTGCCAATTCCCCATTGAACTTCCTTGCCTTCCGCCCTTATGTTCAGAACATGCGCGCAACTCATGCCTTCAGGCAGATTGTGCGCCATCAGTTTCGCAGCGGAGGCTGACCTGAGGAAAGGCAGCCACTCGCCAAGAAAACCGCCCTGCGGCGCAATTCGCGCGGGGGAGTCTTTCACTGCCCCGCGTTGTCAGACCGGGGCCAAGAGGTAACAGACGCGATGCATCGCGCGCGATACAGGTCGGATCAGGCGCTGTCCGGGGCAAACCCCACGGGCCTTCTTTTCGACCCCGTCAATGCCGCCACCGCGTCCCCATTACAGCGCAACACATATAAGCGCCCGGTCAAAGGCCGGGGCAGGTGTCTGCGTGAAAGTATAACCAATGGCAAAGAAAATGCTTATCGACGCGACCCATGCGGAGGAAACCCGCGTGGTCGTCGTGGACGGAACCAAGGTCGAAGAATTTGATTTCGAGACCGTCAACAAGCGGCAGCTTGCTGGCAACATCTATCTGGCAAAGGTCACGCGGGTTGAACCCTCGCTGCAAGCGGCCTTTGTGGATTACGGCGGGAATCGGCACGGATTTCTGGCCTTTGCAGAGATTCATCCCGATTATTACCAGATTCCGGCCGCCGATCGTCAGGCTCTGATCGAGGAAGAACGGGCCTATGCGGAAGCCGTCGCCGCCGAAGAGGCTGCGAATGAAAAGCCGAAATCCTCGCGCCGCCGCAAAGCCAAAGCCGAAAAGGCAGAAACAGGCGACGCCAGGGCCGTGTCCGAGGATATTCCGGGCATGGAAGTCGTCGATCACGACGGCGACGATGACAGCAGCGCCGCTGAAGAGGATGGCCGCGATGAAAACGCGGTCGAGGAAAAGGGCGGTGATGCGCCGGATGCGGCGGAAAAAGATGACAGCATCGAGTCCGTTGCGGATGAGGATGTTGCCGAAGAAATCCGTGTGCCCAAGAAGCCGCGTCCGCGCCGCTATAAGATTCAGGAAGTGATCAAGGTCCGCCAGATTTTGCTGGTGCAGGTGGTCAAGGAAGAGCGTGGCAACAAGGGCGCGGCGCTGACGACCTATCTTTCGCTGGCCGGTCGATATTGCGTTTTGATGCCGAATACCGCGCGTGGCGGCGGGATTTCGCGCAAGATCACCAATGCCGCTGACCGCAAGAAGCTGAAAGATATTGCCGCGGAGTTGAAGGTTCCGCAGGGCGCGGGCCTGATTATCCGCACGGCAGGCAGTCAGCGCACCCGGACCGAGATCAAGCGTGACTACGAATATCTCATGCGCCTGTGGGAGCAGATCCGCGATCTGACCTTCAAGTCGATGGCGCCCGCCCCGATCTATGAAGAGGGCGATCTGATCAAACGGACGATCCGCGATCTTTACAGCCGCGAAATTGACGAGGTGCTGGTCGAAGGCGACCGTGGCTATCGCACGGCCAAGGACTTCATGAAGATGATCATGCCGTCCCATGCCAAGAACGTGAAACACTACCACGACCCGATGCCGCTTTACGCCCGCTATCAGGTGGAAAGCTATCTTGGCGGGATGTTCAATCCGACCGTTCAGCTTAAATCCGGCGGTTACATCGTCATCGGCGTGACAGAGGCGCTTGTCGCCATCGACGTGAACTCGGGCCGGGCGACCAAGGAAGGAAGCATCGAGGATACGGCGACTAAGACCAACCTTGAAGCCGCCGATGAAATCGCCCGCCAGCTTCGTCTGCGCGATCTCGCCGGGCTGATCGTGATCGACTTCATCGACATGGATGAGCGCAAGAACAACTCTGCCGTTGAAAAGCGGTTGAAGGACCGGCTGAAGACCGACCGGGCGCGGATTCAGGTCGGCAAGATCTCTGGCTTCGGCCTGCTGGAGATGTCGCGTCAACGTCTGCGTCCGGGAATGCTGGAATCGACGACGCAGCCTTGCGCGCATTGCCACGGAACGGGGCTGATCCGCTCTGATGACAGCCTTGCGCTGACCATCCTGCGGGCGATCGAGGAAGAGGGGACGCGCAAGCGTAGCCGTGAGGTGCTGGTCAAGGCCCCTGTGGCTGTTTCCAACTTCCTGATGAATGGCAAGCGCGAACATATCGCCATGATCGAGGCGCGCTATGGCATGTCCGTTCGTGTCGAGGCCGATCCTGTTCTGATCTCCCCCGACTTTGCGCTTGAGAAGTTCAAGACCGCAACACGGTCAGTGCCCGAATTGGCGGCCCCGGTTGTGTCTGTGGATGCGCAGCTTATGGCGCAGATCGACGATGATGAGGATCAGACCGACACCGCCGACGATTCCGCAGACAGCGATGATCGTGATGCCAAGGCGGCAGATCGCAATGATGGCGAGGATAATGGTGAAGGCGGTGGCCGTTCCAAGCGCCGCCGCCGTCGCCGCCGTCGCGGTGGAAAAGATCGCACAGAGGGCAGCGAAAGCAGCGATGAGACGCGCAGCGAAGAGGTGATCGCAGCAGGGTCGGAGCAACCCGCCGACGCCGCGGCTGACGCGGTGGAAGCGGCCAAGGACGAGCCTTCGGAGGAGGGTGCGAAGCCCAAATCCCGCTCACGCTCTCGGACGCGAACCCGCCGCAAGACGGAAGCCAGGACCGAGGCGGAGCAGGGGGATGCGGCTGTCGCCGCCGCTGCCGCGGAGACGACGGACACCGAAGCTTCGGTCGATACGGCAGAGATCGTTGATCTGCGTGATCTGACCCGTACCCCGTCGGAGCCTGCTGAATCCGTCGATCCTGTGGCCGTCAGTGAAGCAGAAGCTGCTGTCGCGGAAGAACAGCAGGCGACTGCGCCACAGGTGAAAAAGGTGGCAGAAGCCCCCGCGCCAGAGGCCGAACCGGTGATGCAACCGAGCGAGGCTGCTGCCGATGCGCCAAACAAAGCCGTTGCCGAAACGGTCGAGGAAGCGCCAACAGCAAAGCCGACCCGGCCCAAGCGCCGCGGTTGGTGGTCGATGGGCTGATCGCAGCCATAGCCAGAAAAGGAGGTCCGCCAAAGCTGGCGGGCCTTTTTTCTTTCCGATCCGGGGTTTGCCGCACGCGACTGTGACCTCTTGTCCTCTGGCGTCGGAAGCAAAACCAGTTAGTGTCGCGCCCATGTTTGGAATTGACCTCATGGATGCGGGCTTTCTGTCTGCCGCAAGCGTTGCTGTGCTGGCAGGCATATTGTCGTTTCTTTCCCCCTGCGTGTTGCCAGTGGTGCCGCCCTATTTGGCCTATATGACCGGAATCAGCGTCAACGGGCTGAAAACCGGAGAGCGGAGCGCGGTTCCCGCAGCGATGATGTTCGTTCTGGGCCTTTCGACGGTGTTTCTGGTCATGGGCTTCGCCGCATCGGCCTTCGGGCGATTGTTTCTGGAATATCAGATCTGGCTGGCGCGTATCGGTGGCCTGGCGGTCATCGTCATGGGGCTGCATTTCCTGCATGTTTTCCGCATCCGTATGCTGGATCAGGAGGCGCGGCTTGATACCGGCGATCAGGGTGGGTCTGCCCTTGGTGCCTATGTCCTAGGCCTTGCCTTTGCCTTCGGATGGACGCCCTGCATCGGGCCTTTGCTGGGTGCGATCCTGGCCCTTGCCGCCAGTGAGGGAGAGATCGGGCGCGGGACCGGACTGCTTGCGGTCTATGCGCTTGGCCTTGGGATCCCGTTCCTGCTGTCAGCGATCTTCATCAACAGCGCCATCGGCTTCATGAACCGCATCAAACCGCATCTGAAGGTTGTTGAACGCGTGATGGGCGGATTGCTGGTTGTCGTGGGCATCCTGCTGGTCAGCGGGCGTATGGCGGATTTGTCATATTGGATGCTGGAAACCTTCCCCGTTCTGGGCCAACTGGGTTAACGGCGGACGTTCCGGCGCAGATCGCGGATCGAGATCGCACCCGTCGCAAAGCTGAGCGCGAAATAAAGCGCCGCGCCGCCAAATACCAGCAATGCCAGTTCAGGTATACGCGCCATTCCGATGCTATCTGTCCAGCGAAGCGTCAGCCACAGTGCAATGGCCATCAGCGCTGAACACAGAAGGATACGCGGAACGGCACGCATCAGCCTGCTATCCCAACGTGCGGCTTGTCCCATGCTGCGGGTGCCCATCCACAGTTGCGCGGCCATGACCCAGGATGCCACCGTCGTGGCAATCGCTGCCGCCAGGAAGCCGATCGAGGTCATCAGACCAAAGGCGACGGCCGCGTTGACCACCATCGCCACAAGCGCATAGCGGAAGGGAGTCCTGGTGTCCTCTCGCGCGAAATAGAGCGGTTGCAGGATCTTCTGCATCACGAATGCAGGCAGGCCAAGCGCATAGACCATCAGCGCGTAAGAGGTCATCAGCACGTCATGCTGGCCATAGTCACCCCGCCCGAAAAGCGTGTCGACCATTGGATAGGCTATAACGGCAATGGCGAAGGCGCAGGGCATGGTCAGGAACAGGCCGAATTCTGTCGCGCGGCTGAACGCGCTTTGACCGCCCGCCTCATCCTGTGCACTCAGGCGCCTGGCAAGTTCGGGCAGAAGGACCACGGCAACCGCGCCTGCGACTACGCCGAGGGGCAGTTGGTAAAGACGGTCCGAATAGTACAGCCAGACGACAGCGCCTTCGAAATACGATGCGACCTGCGCACCAACCAGCAGGTTGATCTGCACGACACCGCCGGCAAATGCGGCGGGCAGGGCGACCCGGATCAGATTGCGCATTTCTGGCGACAGGCGCGGGCGCTTCGGCCAGAATGTCCAGCCATTGCGATGCGCATCCCACCAGACGAGGCCAAGCTGCGCGATGCCCGTCACGGGTGTGGCCCACGCCAGCGTCAGGCCGAGATCCCAACCTCGCCAGCGACCCAGAAGCATAGCGACGATGAAAAGCAGGTTGAGCAACACGGGCGCGGCCGCGGCGGCGGTAAACCGGCCATTGGCATTCAGCACGCCCGAAATCATCGAGGCGAGTGAGATCAGGAGGATGTAAGGGAAGGTTATCCGCGAATACTCAACGGCGAGAGCAAATCGCTCATCCCCCGCAAAGCCCGATGCCATCATCATGACCATGACAGGCATGAAGATCATCGCGAGCGCCGACAGCATCAGCACGGTGATGAACAGGCCGGAAAACGCCTCTGAAGCAAAGCGGGTGGCCTCGGCCCGGTTCTCCAGCTTCTTTGCGAACATCGGCACGAAGGCGGTGTTGAAAGCACCTTCGGCGAAGAAACGGCGGAACATATTCGGCAGGCGGAGCGCGACGGCAAAAGCCTCTGCCATCGGTCCGGAACCAAGCCAGGCGGCCATGAGCATGTCGCGCACGAATCCGGCGACGCGCGAAATGAATGTCCAGCTGCTGACGGCCACAAAGCCGCGCACCAGGCTTCCCTTCATGTTCTTATGCTCCTGCCTTGTCGGGGCTGGCCCGTTCTGCCCCGTCCCGTATGGCTTGCCGCAGGCGCTTTTCCAAGGACTCACGGCGGCCCGGCTGATGCAATTTCAGCCCGAAAGCATCCTTGACATAGAAGCTGTCCACCACTTGTGCGCCATAGGTCGCAATCACCGCACTGGCAATCTGGATATGGTTGGCGGCCAGCGTTCGGGTCAGGTCGAACAAAAGGCCAGGGCGGTCACGGGTGTCGACCTCGATAATGGTGTAGATATCGCTGCCTTCATTGTCGAAGGTGATATGGGTCGGGAACTTGAATGCGCGGTCGCGCTTTTTCATCTGATCCTTGTCCGCAAAGGCATCGCGCGCGACCAGTTCGCCCAACAGGGTCCGGTCGATCATCTTGCGAAGGCGTGGCAGACGATCGGCATCATAGGGATGACCTTCGCTGTCCTGCAGCCAGAAAACCGCCGTCGCAAAACCATCTTTCGACGTATAGGTCCGCGCGTCGACAACGTTCGCCCCGACCAGGGCAAGCGCACCGGAAAGGCGAGAGAAGATGCCTGGATGATCCGCCAGTGCAAAGGCCGCCCGCGTGGCGTCGCGGTCGGCGTCGGGATGCAGGTCGATCCGGATCTCGTCATTGCCGAGATCTTTCAGAAGCCGGGCGAACACCTCATGCGTTTGGGTGGGCAGGCCCTGCCAGTAATTCGCATAGTGGCGCGCAGTTTCGGCGCGGATTTCCCTGGCTTCCCAGCCTTTCGCGGCCAGCAGATGGCGCAACGATCGTTTGGCCTCATCGCGGCGCTGATCGCGGTTCAGCGCCTCCATCCCGTTTTCCAGCACGCTTTCTGTCTGCTCGTATAACTGGCGCAGCAGAACGGCCTTCCAGTTGTTCCATGTGCCGGGCCCGACGCCGCGAATATCGCAGACGGTCAGAACCAGCAGCAGGTCCAGACGCTTGCGCGACTTCACCGCCTTGGCAAAGTCGCGGATCGTGCGGGGGTCGGATATGTCGCGCTTCTGTGCAATATCGGACATCAGCAGATGGTTGCGGACCAGCCATTCGACGGTTTCGATCTCTTCTGCCGGCAAACCCAGCCGCGTCGTCACGCGGCGGGCGATCTGTGCACCGATGATAGAATGGTCCTCCGGCCGCCCTTTGCCGATATCGTGCAGCAGCGTCGCAAGATAGAGGATACGGCGGTTGACCGTGCCTGACGACATGATCCGGCTGGCAATCGGCAGATCCTCTACCTCATGTCCCTGTTCGATCTCCGACAGGGCGACGATGCATTGGATCGTATGTTCGTCTACCGTGTAATGATGATAGACGTTGAACTGCATCATGGCCACGACGGGCTCAAACTCAGGGATGAAGGCTGACAGCACGCCCAGCTCGTTCATCCGTCGCAGCCCGCGTTCCGGGTTGCCGTGCTTCAGCAGCAGGTCGAGGAAGATCCGCACCGCCTCGGGGTTTTCACGGATATCGTCGTCGATCAGTTCAAGGTTCGATGCAATCAGCCGCATTGCCTCGGGGTGGATCAGCACACCTGTGCGAAGCGCCTCTTCGTAGATGCGCAGGATGTTCAGCGGGTCGTTCAGGACCGTTTCAGGTTCCGCGAAATTGAGCCTGCCGTTGAGTTCCGCAAAGGCGGGCCGCAGCTTTCTGCGCCTGCGGAAAATGCGGCTGAGAAGCGGTTGCTGAAAGACGTGATGGCTCTCAAGGGCGGTCAGGAATACGCGCGTCAGGTCGCCCACTCGGGTGGCGTGGCGAAAGTAGTCCTGCATGAATACTTCGACCCCGCGACGGCCGGGACGATCCTGATAACCCATGCGTCGCGCGACCTCGACCTGCATGTCGAATGACAGAACGTCCACCGGACGCCCGGCGATCAGATGCAGATGACAACGCGCCGCCCACATGAAATCTTCGGCCTGCCAGAATGCCAGATGTTCGTCGCGCGTGAAAAAACCCAGCTCCACCAGCTGCGAGGCGCGCTCGACTCGGTGAATATATTTCGCAATCCAGTACAGGGTCTGAAGGTCGCGCAGCCCCCCCTTGCCCTCTTTCACATTCGGCTCAAGAACATATCGCTGCCCGCCCTGACGTGTGTGGCGCTGATCGCGTTCGGACAGCTTGGCCTCGATGAATTCGGGAATGGAACTCTCAAAAAGTTCCGACCAAAGGCGTTCGCGCAGCGTTTCGGCCAGGGAAAGCTGACCCGCAACCGCGCGGTGTTCGACCATTGACGTGCGGATGGTCATGTCCTGACCCGCCAGACGGATGCAATCATCGACGCTGCGGGTCGAGTGCCCGACTTTCAGCTTCAGATCCCACAGCATGTAAAGCATGGATTCGACCACGCTTTCCGCCCAGCCAGAGGTCTTATACGGCGTCAGGAACAACAGATCGACATCGGACTGCGGTGCCATTTCGGCGCGTCCATAACCGCCGACGGCTATTACGGCCAGCTGCTCGGCATCGGTCGGGCTTTGCTGCGGGTGAAGGTGGGTGACGGCGACCCAATGCACGGTGGTGACAATGGCATCTGTCAGGCTCGCAATCGCACGAACGGTCTCCCTCGCTGCGCGGGGATGGCTGTCGAATCCCTTTATGATGTCGTCCATCGCGGCATTGCGAGCAGTCTGCAATTCGGCGACCGTAACCGCCCGTTTCGCGCGTGCATCCTCGGCTTCGGCCAATTTGCCTTCCAAGACGGGCAAAAAGCTGTCGGCGTCGAATATGGAATGCGCCCCGGGCAATGCCGGGGCGCTTTGTGGCAATGAATCCAGACGTTCGCCCAAATCAGAAACCGAAGCCACCACGGAAGCTGCGCGGTGCCGCATCAATGACGACGACGCGGCCATTGGTGACCGTCGCAATGGCCAGGCCGCGTTCATTCGTGCCGTTGGGGCGCAGGCGGAATACGCCATTGACGCCGGTAAAGCCCGAGGACCGGGTCAGCCCGATTGTGTTAACGGCATTGCGGTTGCCAGCGGAAACCAGTGCCGCGACAGCCGCCACGCCGTCATAGCCCAGAGAACCGAGGTCATGCGGCGCTTCGCCATAGGCCGAGCGATAGCGGGACACGAATTGCGACTGAAGCGAGGTATCGGGCAGGGCAAACCAGCCGCCCTGTACGCCGGGCAGCTGCAGCCGCGCGGCAGGCGTATCCCAACGCGTCAGGCCCATGAACTGCGCATCGCGCGAAGTCACGCCTGCATCGTTAAGCTGGTCGGTCAGGTAAGGCAGAACAGCCTGCTGGTTGGCGGTCATGAAGATCGCGTCAATATTGCCGGACTTGGCTGCCGCCGACACGGCGGGGATGATCGCATCGATGCTCTCCTGCGACAGGGCATGTTGCTGCTTGCCGGAAAGGGTCGCGCCATTTTGCGCGATGGCCGCCTGAATCGCGCCGGCACCAATCTGGCCTGCGGCGTCGTTCTCATAGATCATCAGGAAACGGCGCAACCCCTGTCTGACGCCATAGCTGACCAGACGGTCGGCGACATTCTGGAACGTACTGCCGAGGATGAAAACATTTCCGCCTGCGATTTCCTGATTGTTCGAGAATGACAGAACATTCAGGTTATTGTCTTTCATCGCATTGCCCACTGCGTTTGCAGAGTCAGCAAAAAGCGGGCCGAGAATGATCTTCGCGCCCTCGGCAGCAGCTTTTTCTGCGGCGGATACGGCCGATTCCTCGCTGGGGGTCGTGGTGTAGACACGCAAATCGATCTGCGCACCATCCGCATCGGCGGCGGCCATACGCGCCGAATTGGCCAAAGAGCGGCCAAGCCAGTCGAGGTCGGAATTGCCGGTGCCGCCCGGGACCAGCAGTGCAACCTGTACCGGTTGGCGCGGGTCGATCTGCGGCCCGATAGCCGGACCGGAACTGCCGAGGCTTGTCGGCTGGCAGGCGGCAGTGGCAAGCCCTGCGCCCAGAATACCCGCAAGCGCAGCGCGCCGCGTGATTCGCTTGGCAATGGTGAACATTCGAATGATTCCCTATTGTCTTGTTCGGTGGCGTTGCGCCGCAGCCTATTCTTAAACCCCCCGCCTTTGCAACGCGGGGCAGCCTCAGCAGGATTTCCATGACCGAAGATCAACAATCCCCGAACCCGGTGCAGGCCCGCATTGAGGCAACGAATCTGGAGCCGGGACTATATCTGGTGGCCACACCTATCGGACGCGCTCGTGACATCACGCTGCGTGGACTGGATGTGCTGAACGCAGCCGATCTGCTTGCGGCTGAAGACACCCGGACATTGCGTCACCTTATGGAGATCCACGGCATTCCACTTAGGGGCAGGCGGATCATCGCGGCACATGACCACAATGAGGAACATCAGGCCAGGGCCCTGGCGGGCGCGGCGGCTGACGGCAAATCAATCGCCTATTGCTCTGATGCCGGCACGCCCCTTGTTGCGGATCCGGGTTTCCGCCTTGTCCGCGAGGCCGTGCGGGCCGGGCAGCGCGTGCATGTCGTTCCGGGACCATCAGCTGCGCTGACGGCACTGAGCATATCGGGCCTTCCGAGCGACAGATTTCTGTTCGCAGGTTTTGCCCCGCAGCCGCGCGGCGCCAGAAAAAGCTGGCTATCAGAGGTCACAGCGACCGACGCGACCTGCATCATTTTCGACAGTCCAAGACGCGTTAAGCAAACGTTGGAAATGTTGTGCGAGATTGACCCGAATCGTCCTACTGTCTTGTGTAGGGAACTGACAAAAAAGTTTGAGGAAACATTTCGGGGAACGCCCGGCGAGATCGCGCGCCAGATAGCGGATGATGGCCTAAAGGGCGAAATTGTTCTGCTTGTCGACAAGCCGACCGAGCGCGAGATGAATGCGAAGGATATTGAGTGTGCCTTGATGGATCTGCTTGCTGAAAATTCGGTGAAGGACGCAGCCGCTGCGGTCGCTGATCGTTACGGCGTTTCTCGTCGGGATGCCTACCAGCTGGCACTTGCATTGGAGAAGAAGACTTGATGCAACTCACTCTGGATTTTGATGCTGTCGCTGCGGCCATGCCGACCAAGCCGTCTGCCGTCAGAAATGTGGGGCGATGTTCTGCCCGCGAAATCAGGGGACGCACGTCTTATGATTCCGGTCGCCTTGCAGAAATGAGCGTTGCCGATCACTACGTTGACGCGGGATATACAGTGGTGGAACGCCGGTGGCGCGGAAAGGCCGGCGAAATCGACATGATCCTTCGTTGCGGGGACCAGTTCGTATTTACGGAAGTGAAATCCTCCAAGAACTTTTCGCGAGCGGCAGATCGCATCAGCAGGCGGCAGATGAACAGAATCTGCATGGCGGCGAGCGAATATTGCGATTCGCTGCCGTCTGGCCAGATGACTGACATGAGAATGGATGCCGCACTGGTGGATCAGTATGGCCGTGTGCAGATCATAGAAGCCGCGTTTGGGGCCGAATAGTCGCGCGCGAGGTCTTCAGAGGACGTGACGGCTTGCACTGTCAGCCAGAACGTCCGACAAGTCTGCAAAAAGCAGAGGACTACGCCATGAGCCTTTACGTCGCCTTGCAGATGGATCCGATTGAAGCGGTCGCTATTGATGCAGACAGTACATTTCGTATCGGCGTTGAGGCCGAGGCGCGTGGGCATCGACTGTTTCAATATACTGTTGATGGTCTCAGCTTCAGCGAGGGGCGGGTCCGCGCAAGGGGCAGGCCAGTTACGCTGCGGCGCGAGGCAGGCAATCATGTCGATTTCGGGGATTGGGCGACAGTCGACCTGACTGAGTTTGACGTCGTCTGGCTGCGGCAGGACCCGCCATTTGACATGGGATACGTGACATCGACCCACCTGCTTGATCGCGTTCGCAAAGAGACACTTATCGTCAACGATTCGTTCTGGGTGAGGAATTGCCCCGAAAAGCTAATGGTGCTCGACTTTCCAGATCTAACGCCTGCGACGCTTATCACCCGGAATCTAGACGACATTCGGGAGTTTCGGGCGAAGCATGGCGACATTATCCTGAAGCCGCTTTACGGCAACGGCGGCGCGGGCGTTTTTCATTTGTCGCCGGAAGACCCAAATCTTTCGTCGCTGCTGGAAATCTTCTCGGTTCTCAATCGCGAACCGGTCATCGTCCAGAAATACCTGCCAGCCGTTAAGCAAGGCGACAAGCGCATTATTCTGGTCGATGGCGAAGCGATTGGTGCAATCAACCGGGTTCCGGCCAGTGGTGAGGCACGCTCAAATATGCATGTCGGTGGCCGACCTGAAAAAACAGAACTGACCGAACGTGAAAAGGAGATATGTGCGGCGATTGGCCCGACGCTGCGCGAGAAAGGACTGCTCTTCACCGGCATTGACGTGATAGACGGCTGGCTGACAGAAATAAACGTGACCTCTCCTACCGGTCTTCAGGAGTTGGAGCGGTTTGATGGGGTTAACGCTGCCGCGATGATCTGGGAAGCTATTGAGAAGAAGCTGGCGGAAAAGGTCTGAAGCCACATATTCATATGGAGACAACTCCTCCATGAGTCCCGGCTGGGCTGACCTGTGGCTGTCCTCGCCATCGGCTATCAAATCGAGGCGCAGCGACAACGGTTCTGAATATCCGCATTCAATCGTGGCTTTGTGTGATCTACCTTTTTGCCACGACTCGCCACCGTGTTTCTGCCAAGGAGCTACAATGCCATGTTTGCGTGACCTACAAAACCGCATGGCGAATGGGACATAAAATCTGTGAGCAGATGGACAACCGCGATATCAAGGCGTCTCCATCCGGCCACGTTGAGATTGAAGAAGGTTATGTTGCTGGGCAGTGCCCCGGAAAGCGATGTCGCGGCCCGGCTGGCAAGACAATCGTCATGGTTTTTAAATAGCGTGGCGGGCGTTTGGTTACGGGAATCATACCTGATGTAAAGATGAAAACCCACAAAGCCGAAGCTATGGTGAGGGTCGAAAAGTGTTCTGTCTTTTCGAACGATGAACTCATATCCTGCAAGTTACTGGCATCCGAAGGATATACGCATGTTGCGGTCAAGTATGGCGCGAAACAGTGGGCGACCTGTGAGGAAGAAACCGACACTCGACTTTCACCTCTCGACCAGCCACCAGTACATGCGGACGAATCTGAACGAGTTTACTTTCTGCTCGAACCATCGCGGCGAAGTGAGCCAGATGTTTGACGGCTGATTGCGGCTACGCGGCAAACTGGAACCTTGTGGCCACCCTCATCGCATCAAGACGATTGCCCAAAGGCCTAACCCATTTTGCGCAGGATTTCGGCCGTTTCGTCGCGCAAATCACGCAGGTCGGACATTGCGGCGTCGATCTCTGCCTTCTGCTCCTCAAGAACGCCAAGCTGCCTGTTGGCCTTGTCGATCCAGACCTCGTATTGCTCCCGATCGCCCTTCTGATCGTAAATCTCCAGCCACTGCCGGATCTCCTCCAGGCTGAAGCCGAAGCGACGGCCACGCAGGATCAGTGTCATGCGCGCCACTTCACGCCCGGAATAGAAGCGCGACCGCCCATCCTTCCGGGGCTGAAGCAGTTCAATATATTCATAATAGCGCAGCGTCCGCGGTGTGACGTCGAAACGTGCGCACATTTCCTTGAAACTCAACTCTTCTGAATCGGGCATACCGAACCTGTACAGCGTCGATTTTGCAGGCAGGCTAAACCCTAACTTCGCCTACCGCAAGTTGACCCAAACTATTGCGGCGAAGCGCCCGCAGAGGCTAGAGCTTTGAGTGGAACATGACAGAGGGATGCGGGATGACAGTGACAGAGGATGGCGCGGACGAACGGTCGTCAAAAGAAACCCGAGACCGCATCGCACAGCAATTTATCGAAGCGCTTCCGCATGCGCGTGCGCTTGGCATGAGGATGGTTCATCTGGGCGATGCGCAGGCAGAGATCGTTATGGACTGGAATGCCGATTTCGTTGGCGACCCTCATAGCGGTATCATTCATGGAGGGGTTATTTCGGCCCTGATGGATACATGCAGCGGTGCGGCTGTCCTGGCACATGGTTCGGCACCACGATCGACCGCGACGATTGACCTGCGCATAGATTATATGCGTGCCGCCAAACCGGGGCAGCGCATCACCGCCAAGGCGCATTGCTATCACATCACCCGCTCGGTCGCCTTCGTGCGGGCGCAGGCGATGGATGAAGATCACGATAATCCGGTCGCCACGGCCACTGGCGCCTTCACGGTGGAGCGTTGAGCATGGCTGATCGCAACGAACCGCTACAGCAAATCAAGCTGCGCCGCGACAACGCGCTGAACGCGCTGATCGAGGGTGTACCCTATATGCGCTGGATGGGCATTCATTTTGACCGTCGCGGGGACGAGCTGACCGCCGTCATGCCCTATGACGACAAGCTGATCGGCAATCCGATTCTGCCTGCCATTCACGGTGGTGCCACGGCGGCCTTCCTTGAAATTACGGCAATCGTGGAACTCGCCTGGTCCGCGATGTGGGAGGATATGGAGGCCGGTCGGATCGCGCCGGATTCCAGTGCACCGGGTTCCATCCCCAGATTGCCAAAGACGATTGACTTCACGGTCGATTATCTGCGCTCTGGCCTGCCGCGCGATGCCTATGCCCGCGCAAAGGTCGTGCGTTCGGGCCGCCGCTATGCTAGCGTTCATGTCGAGGCGTGGCAGGACAATCGCGCCAAGCTGTTCGCGCAGGCGACGGCACATTTCCTGATGCCGCAGGGCTGAGCATTGCGCGCAAAAGAGGTGACAAACCGGCGCGTGCTGGCGATTGCGCTGCCCATCGTGCTGTCCAATGCGACCGTGCCGATCCTTGGTGCGGTGGATACAGGGGTGATCGGTCAGCTGGGGCAGGCGGCACCGATCGGCGCAGTCGGGATTGGGGCAGTCATCCTCGCCTCAATATACTGGATGTTCGGTTTTCTGCGTATGGGGACCTCTGGTCTTGTCGCACAGGCGCATGGTGCTGGCGATGATGTCGAGGTCGGGGCGCATCTGCTGCGCGCGCTTGCAATCGCATTTGCCGCCGGGTTTTCTTTGATCCTGTTGCATCCGATGCTGTTTGCGGGCGCGTTCATGCTTGCCCCTGCCAGCGACGAGGTCGAGACGCTGGCCCGGCAATATCTGTCGATCCGAATCTGGGGCGCACCCGCGACGATTGCGCTTTACGCGATAACCGGCTGGTTGATCGCGATGGAACGAACGCGCGATGTGCTGCTGCTTCAGCTTCTGCAGAACGGGCTGAATGTGGCGTTGGATATCTGGTTCGTTCTGGGGCTGGGCTGGGGCGTCGGCGGGGTGGCCGCAGCGACCCTGATTGCAGAGCTTTCGGGCCTTGCCCTTGGTCTTTGGTTCTGCCGCGATGCCCTGCGCGCTGCCAGAAGGCAGGCGGGCCTGTTTGCACGGAAGAGGCTGGCGCGGCTGGCGCGCGTCAATTCGGACATCATGATCCGGTCGGTGCTTTTGCAGGGCTCATTCACAACCTTCATGTTCATGGCTGCGGGGCAGGGCGATGTCACACTCGCGGCCAATCAGGTGCTTTTGCAGTTTCTTGAAATCACGGCCTATGCATTGGACGGCTTTGCCTTCTCGGCCGAAACGCTGGTGGGGCAGGCGGTGGGCGCGCGGCGGTCCGATCTTGTGCGCAGGTCTGTCAGGGTCAGTTCTGGCTGGGCGGTTGGGGGCGCGGTATTGCTTGGCGTCGTCTTTGCACTGTTCGGACCGGCAATCATTGACCTTCTGACCACTTCAGAGCCTGTCCGCGCCGACGCCAAGCAGTATCTGCCGTGGCTGGCACTTGCGCCGCTGATCGGCATCGCCAGCTGGATGCTGGACGGTGTGTTCATCGGCGCAACACTGACGGCGCAAATGCGCCGCGCCATGTTTGAAGCCGTGGCGATCTATGTTGTGGCCCTGATGATCCTGCCGCAGCTCTGGGGCAATCACGGGCTTTGGGCGGCCTTAATGGTGCTGAATGCGACACGTGCGCTGACCATGCTGCGGTTTTATCCTCTGGCGGAACAAGCCGCGCGGCCAGTCGCCGCAGCAAGCTGAGCCGTCAGACCCACTTCGCCATTGGCGGCAAGCTCATCAGCACGGCATCGGGGTTATGCCCGGTCTCCAGCCCGAATTTCGTTCCGCGGTCATAGACAAGGTTATATTCCGCGTAGAGACCACGATGTATAAGCTGCGCATCCGTGTCGGCAGCGTTCCATTGCTGCGACATGCGCGCCTCGGCCAGTGGCAGAAAGGCGGGCAGGAACGCGGCCCCGACGGCACGGGTAAAGGCAAAATCGGCCTGCCAGTTACCGCTGTTGAGATCGTCATAGAAGATCCCACCGACGCCACGAGCCCGCCCACGGTGAGGAATAAAGAAATACTCATCCGCCCACGCCTTGAACCGGGCATAATATTCCGGATCATGCGCATCGCAGGCGTTTTGCAGCGTTGCATGGAAATGCGCCGTATCATCGGCATATTCGAGGCACGGGTTCAGATCGGAACCGCCGCCGAACCACCATGCGCCCGGTGTCCAGAACATGCGCGTATTCATATGCACGGCTGGCGCATGAGGGTTCTGCATATGGGCGACAAGGCTGATACCCGACGCCCAGAAGCGCGGATCATCCCCGATCCCCGGAACGCCGCGCGCGGCCATTGCGGTCTGGGCGCGGGGTTGCAGGGTGCCATGAACCTCGGACCAGTTGACGCCGACTTTTTCGAACACCCGACCGCCGCGCATCACGGACATGATCCCGCCACCGCCGTTATCTGCGCGTTCGGTCGGCGTCACCTCGAACCTGCCAGGTGCCGCAGTGTCCGGGCCGCGATCTTCCAATGCCTCGAATGCGGCTGTGATCTCGTCGCGCAGGCTGCGAAACCAATCGGCGGCCTCACGGCGCTCGGGCAGCATGTCGTCCATGATCTTCCTCACCATTGCAATTTGCGAAGCTGCGGTGGCCCGCATAGGCTGGATTGTCAACCGATCTAGCGTGTGCGCCCGTGCCCCCCGGTGAAATACCTGCAATTTTGCCGGGGCGCGTGGCTTGCGTATTGTGCATTTGCTGCTGTGCTGGCGCAGGCCCGCTTGTTGAAACCTGATCTGGAATGCGCCGAAGCAGGAAGAATAAAAGTTGAATTGCTGTCTCACGGCGCTGCCGCTAGGCTTCCTGCAACAATTCAAACGGGGCGCCCATATGATCCGCAAGCTTTCGATACTTCTGCCGCTTCTTGCCCTGACAGCCTGCGGGACAGAGCAAGAGCGTTGTATTCGCGGCAATACACAGGAATATCGGGTGCTCAGCGGACTTTTGGCCGAGACAGAGGCCAATCTGTCGCGCGGTTATGCGTGGGAAGAGCGTGAGGTCCGGCGGACCGAACTCGATTTCTGTCCGCAGGTTGTTCGCGACAAGGATGGTGAGGCGCATATCGTGCAGCGCAGTTGCTGGCGCAGGGTCACGGATACCGAACGCTATCGCGTGCCCATCGACCCCGCGGCGGAAATGCGCAGCAGGGATTACCTGCGAGAGAAGCTTGAGACCGAAACAGCACGGGCCGAACAGGTCGTTCGCCAATGCAAGGCAGCATATCCCGAGGATGATGCCTAGAACATTGCCGCCTGAACCGGGTCAAGCAGACTGCGCCCGCCATCTACGTTCAGAATCTGGCCGGTAACGAAGCCCGCACCGTCGCCCGCCAGATACAGGACGGCATCGGCAAGCTCTTCCGATTCGGCGATGCGGCCCATCGGCGTGCCCTTGATGATGCCTTCGCGCAGGTCGGGGTTTTCCTTCAGCGTCTTTTTCATTTCTGTCGTCATGACAGAACCGAAAGCGACAGAGTTGACGCGAATACGGTGGGACGCGAGTGCAAGCGCCAAGGCCCGCGTCGCCTGATCCTGCGCGGCAGAGGCGATGGAATAGGCCATCAATTCGGGATGCGGGCGCTGTGCCGCTAGGGTTGTCAGATTGACGATCGCGCCCGCCATGCGGTCATCGTCACTGTCCTTTGACTGCTGGATCATGCGTTTCGCAACGATCTTGGACATCATCAGACCCGCCAGAAGATTCTGGCGCAGCATCTCTTCCAAGCCGTTCTCAATCGATTCCAGCGGATCGCCCGGCTTCACCAGGCGATGCGCGTTCACCAGAATATCGACGCGGTCGAATGAATCGATTGTTGCCGACAGAAGGTTTGCCATCGACAGACGCTGCGACATGTCGGCGGCAAAGCTTCTGGCGCGTGAATCGTCCCCGAAACGCTCCATCTCATGTTCAAGGGCTGCCTCATTACAATCCGCGAACATCACATTCGCGCCGTGATCGTGAAGCTGCCTTGCGATGGCCAGACCGATGCCCTTTGCGGCACCAGTGACGATGGCCGTTCTGCCTTCGACGGAATTGCTCATCTGCTTCTCCTGTTCCTTGCGCCTGAACCAGTGGCTGCTAGGATTTTGAAACGGTTATCCCCACCAATCTCCGAGACATCCGCGAAATGATGCGAAAGCTCAGCCTCGTAGGGCAGGTGGCGGTTGGCCACCACCCATAACTTGCCCGCGCCCGTCAGCAGTGACGCGGCGGCGCGGATGAAAGCGATGCCCAGCGAGGGGTCTGCCGCGCGTCCGCTGTGGAAAGGCGGGTTCATGATGACACCATTGACCGGCTCGGGCAGTTTGAAACTGCGGGCATCCGCCCAGTGAAACTGCGCCCGTGGATCATCTATGTTGGTCCTGGCGCATTCCAGTGCGGTGTGATCGGCTTCGACCAGGTGCAGCACATCGACACCCGGATGCCGAAGGATCTGCGCCGACAGCCACCCCCAACCAGCACCCAGATCAACAATTCTGGTCGGCAGCTTTTCCGGAAGGGCTGCGGCCAGTGCGACCGAACCAGGATCAACCGTCTCTGCCGAGAAAATACCGGCTTTCGTCGTAAAGCCGGGGGCAGGTGTATAGCTGGCACCTGCCCAGTCCGCTGGGATTGCACCCGGATCAGAGAGCCTCGCGATCTTGCCATGTGCTTTAGAATGCAATTCGGCAATGTTCGAGAACGCGCGTATTTCCTTCAGCACGGCTTCGATGCCATCGGTCTTTTGCCCGTCAATCCAAAGATCACCATTGGGCAACAGCTTTGACGCGGCCAAGAAAATCCGCGCGCGCGCCGCCTCGCGAGAGCGCGGCAAGGTCACGACCGCAATGTCGAACGAAGGCAGTTGATCTGCGGCGGTTTCCACCTGATAGCCGCGTGCCTGCAACGCAGCATGGTGATGGGCCATGCCCTCTATCACGGTTGTGTTCTGTGGGACGAAGGCAGAAATATCTTCGGCCCCGTCAGCACCGAAAAGCATCACGCGCCCTTGCGGTGGTTCAGGGAATGCCAGCGACAGTCGGGCGTGGCGCATCAGTTATTCTTTTTCCATCGTGCATTGCAGCGGGTGTTGCTGACGGCGCGCAAGCTCCATCACCTGGGCGACCTTTGTTTCGGCCACCTCATGAGAGAAGACGCCAACAACCGCGACGCCTTTCCTGTGAACGGTCAGCATGATTTCGACAGCCTGCGCATGAGACATCGCAAACAGGCGCTGAAGCACATGAACGACGAACTCCATCGGTGTGAAGTCATCGTTCAGCAGCAACACCTTGTACATCGGCGGGCGCTTTGTCTTCGGCTGCGTCTTGACAACGAGGTCAGTCTCCTCGCGGTGGCCGGGATCCTGTGGCATGTTTGATTATCGGGTGATTTTTCGGTTGGCCCCTAATATAGGCGGTTTTCCTGGTAATGAAAGCCCGCCATGTCGAACGGGCCGGCGAATTCCGGCCATCGGGTCCGGAAATCGCGATAATACGTCAAATGCAAGGTTTTCGCATCGGATTTGCTGTGCTACTGTAGAAAAATTAACGACGGCCATCTAAAACAACACGGCCGCAGCAGGCAGAAGAGATCGAGACAGTGACCAGAATCCGCACGTTGTTCCGCGCAGGACTGCTGACGCTCTTGGCGTTCCTGATTCCCCTTGCCGCGCAAGCCGCGCCTTTTGCGTCTTTTGTCATGGATGGCCGAACAGGCAAACAGATCCATGCGCAGAACGCCGATACGCGGCTTCACCCAGCATCACTGACCAAGATGATGACGCTTTACATGGCGTTCACCGCGATTGAGCGTGGTCAGGTCCGATTGGACAGCAAGTTCACCATTTCATCCAACGCCGCAGCAGAGCCGCCCTCTCGGCTTGGACTGCGTGCTGGCCAAAGGATAGAGCTTCGCTATCTGATCCGCGCCGCAGCGGTTAAATCGGCCAATGACGCGGCCACTGCCATTGGCGAAAATCTTGCCGGGTCAGAGGATCGCTTTGCTGCGCAGATGACCGGCATGGCGCGCGCGCTCGGGATGAACAACACCCAGTTCCGCAATGCCAACGGCCTGACCCAGTCGGGCCATTTCTCCACCGCGCGCGACATGTCGACGCTGGGGCGTCGGCTGTTCTATGACTTCCCGCAATATTATTCGATCTTCTCGCGGCGTTCGGCCGATGCCGGGATTGCCACGGTTCGTTCGACCAACCGTACCTTCCTTGACAATTACGCCGGTGCGGACGGGATCAAGACGGGCTACACCCGCGCCGCAGGTTTCAACCTGACGGCGTCCGCGCAGCGGGGGTCCAAACGGATCATCGCGACGGTATTCGGCGGCACCTCTACCGCGCAGCGGAATGCAACTGTTGCGCAACTGCTTGATATGGGCTTTGGGCGTGCACCGACCCGCGTAAAAGAAATCAAACCAGCGCCGCCGCAATATATCGTCGATCGCAAATCCAGTCGGAAAGTTGCCTCGACCGCACCTGTTGCCCGTCCGGCTGTACGAGCGGCATCTGCATCGGTCGCTGCCAGCAGTCTGAACAGCGCAATGAACGAGGCGATGGCGCAGGCCGCAGCGGCACCTCCACCCGCGCAACCAGCACAGCAGCGCAGTTCGGCCCCAGTGCGACTGGCCAGCAGCGCACGTCCACCGGCCAAACCCGGAAGCGCTACGGCAAGCGCGTCGACCGCCGCCGATGAAGCTGTCAAGCTGGCGATGGCTGATGCAGGCGGCAACGCGACAGTTCTGCGCGTGTCGGCGCGGCCCGTTGCGTCACCGCGCCGCCGTGCGGACGCCCGAACCGATCAGCCTGCCGCCGCCGTGGCGGCTGCAAGCACCGCGAATGTCGTTCCGACGACCGAGGACCTGCAGCTTGATTCCTCCACCAAGCCGCAACGTCGCTCGGAAACGGTGATTGTCGGTTCGGGCACCGCCGGCGGGCCAGAGCGTAAGCCGACGGAACGGGTGGCGCGGGCCTCCTCTTCCGGTGGGCAAAGCTGGGGCGTGTCGCTGGGACGCTTCAAGTCGCGCAATCAGGCGGATGCGCGCCTCGTGCAGATCGCGATGCAGGAATCCGAACTGCTGGACGGTGCGCTGCGCCATGTGCGCGAATCCTCCAAGGGGTATGAGGCTACTCTGGTCGGGCTGTCGCAGTCTGCCGCTTCGAAAACATGCCAACGTGTTGCCGCGCAGGGTCAGCGCTGCGACGTGACTTCTCCCTAATCAAACGACCCGGGATAGACTGAGGCCGACGGTGCGGAATGGCACCGTCGGCTTTTTCCTTTGGTGGCATCGGATCGCAGGTGATGGCGAAAGGTGCGTTTGCAGGTCCCGACCAAGATCTGATCCCGTGCGGTACCTGCCGGGCGCCCGCTGATCGGCGGCCTTCAGACGATGGCAGCCGTGGGGCGCTAAGGAATAACCAGATCCGGCGGGCGATGCCCATGCGCGAAGGTTTGGATGTTCACAATGACCTTTTCGCCCATCTCGATCCGGCCTTCGACGGTTGCACTGCCCATATGCGGAAGCAGCACGACATTCGGCAGGTTGCGCAGGCGTGGATTGGCCTCGTGCCCGTGTTCGTAAACATCCAGCCCGGCACCAGCGATTTCACCGGCTCGCAGCATACGGGTCAGGGCATTTTCGTCGATCACCTCTCCGCGTGATGTGTTGATCAGCACGGCAGAGGGTTGCAGCAGCTTCAGTCGCCGCGCCGACAGCAGATGGAAGGTCGCGGGGCTGTGGGCGACATTGACACTGATCACATCCATCCTCGCCAGCATCTGATCAAGGCTGTCCCACCAGGTCGCTCGCAGTTCGGCTTCTGTTTCCGGGCGCAGACGGGTGCGGTTGTGATAATGGATCTCCATGCCGAAGGCTGTCGCCCGCCTTGCGATGGCCCGGCCGATCCGGCCCATGCCCACGATCCCCAGCTTACGACCACCGATGCGCCCGCCAAGAAAAGCAGTGGGGGACCAGCCCTCCCATGAGCCGCTTTGCATCGCCAAGACCCCCTCGCTCAGCCTTCGCGTGACAGCAATGATCAGCGCCATAGCCATATCGGCAGTATCCTCGGTCAGGACGCCGGGTGTGTTGCTGACCATTATGCCGTTTTCGGCAGCAGCTTTCAGGTCGATGTGATCCACGCCTGCGCCGTAATTCGCGATCAGCTTCAGCCTGTCGCCGGCCTGCATGAGCATATCGGAATCAAGTCGGTCAGACAGAGAAGGCACCAGCACATCGCTATTTCTCAGCATCTCAGCCAGTTCTTCGCGGTCGGGCCGATGATCATCGTCATTCAGCCGGACGTCGAAAAGCTCACGCATCCGCTCCTCGACAATTTTTGGCAAGCGTCGCGTAACGGCCACATGTAGGCGAGAATTGGCGGGGCTCATCACTTCATCCCTTCCAAGCTGCTTCTGCTTGGGGCAAACTGACCTGAACGGGATACAGGCACAAGTCCCGTTAAAAACTGCGCGGAAAACGACGCAGTGATGTGAGGCAGCGCGGCGCAGGTCGCGGAACAGGTTCGCGGCAATGACCGCAGGATTGGGGCAGGTAAGGAAAGATGGGACATATCTCACCATCGTTCCGTCGTGCATATCGCTCGGCGAAGAAACAAGGATTCAATCGAGACGCGATGCGCGCATCGTACGGTCAGGGGGCGGTGTCGGTCTGGCGCGCGCTCGGCTGGCCCGCGAAGGCATTTCTGGCGCTGTCTTGCGCGACGCTCATGGTGTTTGTTCTGGCCCCCGCCGAGGCTGCGAGCAATGACAAGGATAAAGCGACCGTAACACAGGCGGCAGTCGAACAGGTTGCAGAGCCCGCCGCCACACCAGTGGCTGCGCAGGCACCGGATGCGACGCGGCCTGCGGCCCGGCCCGTCAAGGTTGCCAGCGTGACCCCGACCGCACCCGCGGTTGAAATCGTGCGCGGCCCGGTGACCCGGTTGCCTATTCCGCGCTATGTCTCGCTGAAGGGCGAACAGGGGAACGTGCGACGTGGCCCGTCCCTGTCGCATCGCATAGACTGGGTATTCCAGCATTCCGGAATGCCCTTGCGCGTCGTAGGCGAGTTCGGTCATTGGCGCCGGGTTGAAGATCGGGATGGCGCGGGCGGCTGGGTTCACTATCAGCTTCTGTCCGGCGTGCGGACCGCGATCATTCAGCAGGAAATGGTAGAGCTTCGCTCTCGTCCCGACCTGAACGCGGGCGTCATCGCGATGGCAGAAGGTGGCGCGATTGTCCGATTGGGCGAATGCGAAACCGAGTGGTGCCGCGTCTCCGGCGCGGGCGCAAAGGGCTGGCTGCCCAAAACCGCGATCTGGGGCGTCGATCCTGGCGAAATCCGCGAGTAACTGGTAGTACGAAGTGAAGGAGCGCCCCCTCATCGGAAGGGGGCGTTTGTCGTTTAAACCGCGCCATAAACTACAATAAGAAAATTTCGATAAAGCCTCGACAGCTTCGCGAAAAACCCGATCTGCCCCCTTGCGCTACCCGCCCCCCTCGTCTAAATGGCCCGCACGGTCATTGACCGACATCGCTGCCGTAGCTCAGGGGTAGAGCACTCCCTTGGTAAGGGAGAGGTCGAGAGTTCAAATCTCTCCGGCAGCACCATTCCCCCCCCGCAGAAACTGTTCCTGGCAGGCATGCTCGTCACGCAGCTTGTCGACTGCATTCGCCAGATATCGTGCTGACGAAACACCGTCTCGCCGGGACGGATGCGCGAAGGTGATGCTGGCGATCGAGCGATAAAGGTCGAGCCTGCCGCCGGGTCAACGAACTGTAAAGTTTATCGCATGACATAACTCAAGGCGGCACTCTCCATCTGCTGCTAGCGCTGATCCGTGTGCAGACGCTTTTGTGGGCTTCTGCGCTGCCTGTTGCTGAGACGGGCAACGTTCGCCGCGATTGCGTGAAGTTGGCCAGCGTCAACTTTCGACGAAGGAGAGAACTGGCCGATGCGGCTTATGATTTGGGTCCTGAACATCTTCTTTGTGCTGCTGGTCGGGTTTGCCGGTTCGTTTCCGGCTGTGGCGCAGATCCGGCAGGGGCCGGTTCTGAGCACGTATCTGGAACAGGTTCCGGCGGCAGAACTGTTGCCCGGCGCAGATGGCTATGGGCCGGTTCGCGACGATCTGCCTGTCGCACCCGTGCTGAGCGGGGCGAACACGGTGGGCTATGCTTTCATCACCTCTGACTTCGTTGGCACCACCGGGTATTCCGGCAAGCCTATTCACACGATGGTCGCGGTCAGCCCCGATGCGAAAGTCCTTGGGGTCCGACTGGTCAAGCACTCTGAACCGATCGTGCTCGTCGGCATTCCTGAATCGAAAATGCTCGCGGTGGCTGAAGGTTACACCGGCCTCGACCTCGTCGCAGAGGCTGAGGCGGGCGGTTCCGCGCATGAACTGAACATCGTGTCGGGCGCGACCGTCACCGTCATGGTAATCGATGATTCAATCGTCCGGTCCTCTTTGAAGGTCGCGCGGGCCCTGGGACTTGGCGGTTTGTCGGCAGGACAAGAAAGCGGTGCCACCGCGGAGGTAGATCCCGACGCCACAGCAGCGGATGATTGGTCCGTGCTCGAAGGGGATGGGACGCTTCGGAAGCTGGAATTGACCGTGGCGGAGGTCAACGAAGCTTTCGCCGCACTGGGTGACCCACGATCCGACGCGCGGGCCCTGACCGAGCCGCCGGAGACCACCTTTATCGAAATGCAGACCGCCCTGGTCAGCGTGCCTGGCATCGGGCGAACGCTGCTGGGTCAGGCCGAATATGCAAATCTTGAAAGCTGGCTGGCGGAAGGTGACCACGCCATTCTGATCGCGGGTCGCGGTTTATACAGTTTCAAGGGCTCTGGCTATGTGCGCGGCGGGATATTCGACCGTATCCACCTGATACAGGATGATATGTCGGTCCGGTTCCGGGATCGGATGCACCGCCGCGCGCAATTGGCCGTTCAGGATGCGCCGTCATTTTCTGAAGTGGACCTGTTCAGGATACCTGCAGACAGCGGCTTTGACCCGACCAAGCCGTTTCGAATTCAGCTTCTGGTTCACCGTGACGTCGCAGCGATCGAAAAGGTCTTTACGACATTCGATCTCAGCTACCAGTTGCCGGACAAGTATCTTCGTGCATTGCCGGCAGAAGCCCCGTCCGACGCCCCAGAGGCAGAGGTGACAACCGCCCCTGCAACAACCGGCACAGAGGGCCAATCCGCCGAAGCAGGTGCAGGTGATGCGGCACTGCTTGCCCAGCAGGATGAGGCCACGGCCCAGGCCGCTTTGTGGAAACGCATATGGGAAGGCAAAAAGCTGGAAGTGATCGTGTTGGTCGCCATGCTTTCCGTGCTGACAGCGGCCTTTTTCTTTCAGGAATGGCTTAGCCGGTCAGAGCGCGCGGTGTTCTGGTTCCGCATGTCGTTTCTGAGTGTCACGCTGTTCGTACTTGGCTGGATGTGGAACGCACAGCTTTCAGTCGTCAACATCATGGCATTGGCCAACAGCTTGGCCAGCGGTTTCAGTTGGCAGGCGTTTCTGCTGGACCCGCTGACCTTCATCTTATGGTTCGCCGTTGCTGCCGCGCTGATATTCTGGGGGCGCGGTGCTTATTGCGGCTGGCTGTGTCCTTTTGGTGCCTTGCAGGAACTGTTGAACCAGATCGGGCGACGACTTGGCATTCCGCAGTTCCGCCTGCCCTGGGGGCTGCATGAGCGGCTCTGGCCGGTGAAATACATGATCTTCCTCGGTCTGTTCGGTGTTTCTCTGGCATCGCTGGAGCAGGCTGAACATCTCGCCGAAGTCGAGCCCTTCAAAACCGCCATCGTCCTGAATTTTGTTCGCGCGTGGCCTTTCGTTTCCTATGCGGCAGCACTGTTGATTGCCGGACTTTTTGTGGAACGCTTTTATTGCCGCTATCTGTGCCCGCTTGGCGCGGCATTGGCGATCCCCGCGCGGATCAGGATGTTCGACTGGCTGAAACGCTATAACGAATGCGGCAATCCGTGTCAGACCTGCGGAAATGAGTGCTTCGTTCAGGCCATTCACCCAACCGGAGAGATCAATCCGAACGAGTGCCTGAACTGTATGCATTGCCAGGTTCTCTATCACAGCCACACGAAATGCCCGGTTGTCATTAAAAGTGACAAGCGCCGGGCAAAACTGGCCGATTCCGGAAAGCCTCAACCTGCCCCTGCCGCACGTGAGGGGCTGAGCAACCATCCCAATATAAAACCTCAAGGAGTTTGAAGATGAGCGATCACAAAAAAAGTGGGATCAGCAGACGCGGCATTCTGGGGGCGACCGCGGGCGGCGCTGCTGTTTTAGGCGGCGCCGGATTGACCCGCAGTGCATTTATCGCCGGAACGACCGGTCTTGGGGCGACGGCGGCGACAAGCGCAGCGGCCCAGGAACCCGCTGCCGAAGCCACCCCTCACCCCGGCCAGCTGGACGAATATTACGGCTTCTGGTCATCGGGCCAGACGGGTGAAGTTCGCATCCTCGGCGTGCCCTCGATGCGAGAGCTGATGCGGATCCCGGTGTTCAACCGCTGTTCGGCCACGGGTTGGGGGCAGACCAATGAATCGCTGAAGGTGCTGACGGAAAACATGCTGCCGCAGACGCGCGAATATCTGGCGGCGCAGGGTAAGCGCATTCACGACAATGGCGATCTTCATCACCTGCATATGTCATTCACCGACGGCACCTATGACGGTAAATATCTGTTCATGAACGACAAGGCGAACACGCGTGTCGCCCGGATCCGCTGCGATGTCATGAAATGCGATAAAATCGTCGAGGTGCCGAACGCCAAGGCAATTCACGGACTGCGCCCCCAGAAGGCGCCGCATACAAAATATGTGTTCGCCAATGGCGAGGATGAAACCCCGTTGGTGAACGACGGCACAATGCTGGATCCGGCGGATTACGTGAACTACTATACCGCGATTGACGCCGAAACGATGGAAGTCGCTTGGCAGATCATGGTGTCGGGCAACCTCGATAATACGGATGCCGATTACACCGGCAAATACGCCTTCTCGACCTCTTATAACTCTGAGATGGGGATGACCTCTGCCGAGATGATGGAGGCAGAGCTGGACCATGTTGTTATCTTCAACATCGAAGAGATCGAGGCAGGACTGGAAGCCGGCGACTTCGAGGAAAAGAACGGCGTGCGTGTTCTGGATGGCCGCAAGGGGCAGAACAAGAATTACACACGTTATGTCCCGATCCCCAACAATCCGCATGGCTGCAACATGGCCCCCGACGGGCGCTACCTTTGTGTTGCGGGTAAACTTTCGCCGACTGTCTCGGTTCTCGACGTGACGCTTTTCGATGCGATCTTCGCGGATGAGGCCGAACCGGAATCCGTCATCGTTGCACAGCCGGAACTGGGGCTTGGCCCCTTGCACACCTGCTTTGACGGAAAGGGGAACGCCATAACCACGCTGTTCCTCGACAGTCAGGTCGTGGTCTGGAACATAGAAGACGCCATCCGCGCCCATAATGGAGAAGCGGTCGATCCGATCAAATCCAAGGCAGATGTGCACTATCAGCCCGGTCACAACTCGACCACGATGGGCGAAACGAAGGAGGCGGACGGAAAATGGTTCATCTCGATGAACAAATTTTCCAAAGACCGTTTCCTGAATGTCGGCCCGCTGAAGCCTGAAAACGAACAGCTTTTCTCGATGGATGGCACCAATCTGACCCTCTTGCACGACGGGCCGACATTCGCCGAGCCGCACGATTCGATCCTTGTCCACGCCTCGAAGGTGAACCCGCTGTCAGTCTGGGACCGCAACGATCCCATGTGGGCCGACGCGCGTGCGCAGGCAGAGGCGGATGGCGTCGATCTGGATGACTGGCAGGATATTGTCATCCGGGATGAGCAGGATCCGACCAAGGTGCGCGTCTATATTTCGTCGCAGGCGCCCAATTTCGCGCTCGAGCAGTTCGAGGTGAATCAGGGCGATGAGGTCACTGTCATAGTCACCAACCTGGACGATATCGACGATCTCAGTCATGGCTTCACGCTGAACAATCACGGCGTGGCCATGGAGGTCAGCGCACAGCAGACGTCCTCTGTCACCTTCACTGCGGCACAGCCCGGCGTTTACTGGTATTACTGCCAGTGGTTCTGTCACGCCCTGCACATGGAAATGCGCGGCCGGATGATCGTGAACCCGCGGTCGGCGTGACATGAGCCTGCGAGTCCTGATCTGTTGCCTTTGCGTACATGCTATTCCCGCCGAAGTGGCGGGGATGGAACGCGATGTGCCAGCCGGTCAGGATTCGTTGCAGAACGCCATCGCCGGGGCCGCGCCCGGCGATGTGCTGATATTGGAGCCGGGCCGTCACAACGGCCCTGTGATCCTGGAAAAAGCGTTGACCTTGCAAGGCACATCAGGCGCGGAAATCGACGGTAACGGGCAGGGTTCCGTCATCACCGTAACCGGACAGCAGATAACGATCCGCGGACTGACGATTTACGGATCGGGCAGCGACCATGAAACCATCGACAGCGGCGTTCAACTGACAAAAACCGCCCGCGATGTGCTGGTCGAGGACAATCGCCTGACCGGAAATCTCTATGGGATCGACATTCACGGTGCACGTAACAGCGTGGCGCGGAACAATGTCATCGAAGGCCGTCGTGACGCGCGGATGAATGATCGGGGCAATGGCGTCTATGTCTGGAACGCGCCGGGTGCCGTGGTGGAGGGCAATGATATCCGCTGGGGGCGCGACGGGATATTTGTCAATGCCTCGCAGCGCAATGTCTTTCGCAACAACGTTTTCCGCGATCTGCGTTTCGCGGTGCATTACATGTACACCCATGACAGCGAGGTCTCGGACAATGTATCGATCGGCAACCATCTTGGCTATGCGATCATGTATTCCGACCGGGTCAGCGTGGTCGGCAACCTGTCGCTGCGGGACCGCGATCATGGCGTGATGCTGAATTTTGCCAATGGCGGCGACGCCGTAGGCAATCTGGTGCGGGGCGGAGCGCAGAAATGCACCTTCATCTATAACTCCTACAATAACCTCATTGCGCGTAACCGCTTTGAGAGCTGCGAGATCGGCATACACTTCACCGCCGGGTCAGAACGGAATGGCCTGACGGAAAACAGCTTCATCAATAATCGCGAGCAAGTTCGATATGTCGGCACCACCGATGTCGAATGGAGCGTGGACGGTCGCGGCAATTACTGGTCCGATAACCCCGCCTTCGATTTGAACGGAGATGGCATCGGCGACAGCGCCTACCGGCCGAACGACCTTATGGATCACATAATGTGGTCACAGCCCGCGGCCGCGGCGCTGATCGGCTCTCCGGCTGTTCAACTTGTCCGCTGGTCGCAATCCCGTTTTCCTGCGATCCAACCCGGCGGTGTGGTCGACAGTTTTCCACTGGTCGCACCCGCCTCTGCTGCGGTCGCTCCGGCATATGAAGAAATGGAGGAAGCCGCCCAACCGGCATGGCTTCTTGAAGGATATGAACGAAACGATGCTGAAGATATCGGCGCTCACTAAGACATTCGGGCCGGTGCCTGCGCTTGATGATGTAACGCTAAGCGTCGCATCCGGCCAGCGAGTGGCGCTCTTGGGCCATAACGGCGCGGGCAAGTCGACGCTCATGAAGATCGTGCTGGGACTGATCGGGTTCGACGGCGGTGCGGTCGAGGTCATCGGTGGTGCAACTGGCGATGCCGAAGTCCGCAATGCGGTGGCATATTTGCCAGAAAACGTGTCATTTCACCCGGCCCTGACTGGGCGCGAGCAAATTGCCCATTATCTGCGCCTGCGTCAGAAAAGGTCATCTTCGGCAGGCGACTTGCTTGCGCGCGTAGGTCTTGCGGATGCCTTGGACCGACGGATCGGCACCTATTCCAAGGGTATGCGTCAGCGTGTTGGCCTTGCGCAGGCCCTTATCGGGTCGCCAAAGCTGATGCTGTTGGACGAACCGACCAGCGGGCTGGATCCTGTATCGCGTCGAAGTTTCTATGACCTGCTGGACGATCTTTCCCGTCAGGGAACAGCGATCCTGCTGTCTTCACACGCCCTGACAGAGGTCGAGGCGCAGACCGATTCCATCATCATCCTGTCGCAGGGACGGGTTGTGGCAGAAGGATCAATAAAAGAATTGCGGCAGCAAGCAGTACTGCCCGTGACGATCAGGGTCACGCCGTCGCCCGATGCACATGACACCGTGCTGAGCCGTTTCCCTGATGCGCGGAACCACGATGGCAGGCTTTGTTTCCATGTCACCCAGAAGGAAAAGATGCCGCTTTTGCGGCGACTGACCGAGGCCGGCGACAGCGTCGCCGATATCGATATCGCGCCGCCAAGTCTTGAAGATATCTACAGCTATTACAGCGCTGTTCAAAGCGCGGAAGAAGCTGCATGAACCCGACGCGCATCCTGTCCACCGCCCTGACAGAGTTCCGTATAGCCCTGCGCAATCGCTGGGTCCTTATTGCGGTACTGCTGATGATGTTGTTCTCGCTTGTGCTGAGCGCGGCTGGTTCCGCGCCCACCGGCGCTGTGGGGGCGGATCGGCTGTCGATCGTGGTGGCCAGCCTCACCAGCCTTGCGGTTTACCTCGTACCGCTTCTGGGACTTTTGCTGTCCTTCGATGCCATAGCCGGAGAGGCGGAACGCGGAACCTTGCCATTGCTTCTGACATACCCGGTCAGCAGGGCAGAAGTGTTGGGCGGGAAGCTTCTGGCGCATCTTTGCGTCCTGTCGCTGGCCTTGTTGGCGGGATATGGTCTGGCCGCAATCGTTGCCGTTTGGTTCGGAAATGATGGGCTGTCGGGCGTAGCTGCTGTCATCCGCCTGTTCGTGACGTCATTGCTGCTTGGCGTTGTCTTTCTGAATCTGGGTTATGCCCTGTCCAGCCTTTCGCGCCGCTCGTCGGGGGCGGCAGGACTGGCCATTGGCCTTTGGGTGATCGCGGTGGTTCTGTACGATCTTGCCCTTCTTGCGATGATCGTGGCTGATGGCGGGGATGGGATTGTTACGCGCATTTTGCCAGCGGCGCTTCTGATCAATCCTGCAGATGCATTTCGCCTGTACAACCTGACAGCAAGTGCGGCCACTTCTGCCGCATCCGGTCTGGGCGGCGCTGCAAACGCTGTCCCGGCGACCTTGTCTTTGGCCGCGCTGCTGATTTGGCCGGTCGCGGGCTTCCTGCTGGCGCTGATGGCCTTTCGTCGTGTGAATCCATGAAGCGATACATTTTTCTTTCCGCGCTGCTGCTTCTGCCGGCCTGTCGAAACGAGACAGCGCAAAATTTGCCGGGACCGATGACCATGACACCCGAGGCGGTTGGTTATTTCTGCCAGATGAACATCATCGAACATCCCGGACCCAAAGCGCAGATCTTTTTGAAGGATAATCCCAATGCGCTGTTTTTCGGGCAGGTCATGGATGCAATGGCGTTTCGAATGATGCCCGAACAGGCCGGAGAGGTCGTGGCATTCTATGTCAGTGACATGGGCGATGCGCCAAGTTGGGAGCGTCCGGGTATCGATAACTGGATCGACGCGGACGCCGCCTATTTTGTCATCGGATCAACTCGGATGGGCGGTATGGGAACGCCGGAGGCCGTATCGTTTTCCGATGAGCGTGCAGCACAGGACTTCGCGGAACGACACGGGGGTCAGGTTTCGCATCTCGCTGATATCGGAAAGGCCGATGTGTTGGGCCCTGACGGGGCGATGACCGGCAACATCCCGGCTGCTGGCCCGCGTGGATCATCAGCCGAAGACTATGCCGAACGTCTTCGCGGCTTGACGGATGAAAAAAAGGAGAAGCCATGAAACGTCGTCGTTTTCTGTCCATAGCGGCTGGTCTGGCCGTCGCTCCGGCCTTCCCGTCTCTTGCCGCGCCCTCTGTTCGGCAATGGCATGGCACCGCACTCGGGGCTGCTGCGACGATAGCGATGGAGCATCCTGACGCGGATCGCCTGATTGATGTCGCCCTTGGCGAAATCAACCGGCTGGAGCGTGTGTTCAGCCTGTATCGCGATGACAGCGCGCTTTCACGGCTGAATGCGGAAGGAAGGCTTTCTGCGCCGCCGTTTGAATTGCTTGAGTGCCTGTCGCTTTGCGACCGTGTCCATGCTGCCAGCGGAGGTTTGTTTGATCCTACCGTTCAGCCATTGTGGTCTGCCTATGCAAAGGGTTGGGCACAAGATGGCGGTCCGGATGACGCAGATATCAGGCGCGCATCGGCGCAGACGGGTTGGCAGGACGTGCAATTCGATCCGGCAGAGGTGAGGCTGCTGCGTCCCGGCATGGCTCTTACGCTGAACGGTGTCGCGCAAGGCGTCATTGCTGATCGCGTGGCCGAACTGCTGCGCCATGAGGGGCTGACAGATGTGCTGGTCGATGCCGGGGAAGTCGTGGCCGCGGGAAGCACGCCCGATGGAAAGGACTGGCCTGTCACATTACAGGGCGGTCAGCGGATCACCTTGCGCGACCGGGCGGTCGCCACATCCGCCCGACGCGGCACCGTATTCGATCCGCAGGGCCGTGTCGGCCATATTCTTCATCCGGCGCATGGGGCAGGCCCCGACGATCCAGACACCGTCGTATCGATCTCCGCCCGCTCGGCAGGTATGGCGGATGCACTAACCACGGCTGCCTGCCTTATGCAGGACAAGCGCTCCGTCACCCGGATGCTTGCGGCATTTCCCGACACGCGCCTCTTGTCTTTCATGACATGAACGCGGCAGATCGGGCAAAGTGTGGAAAGCGGCGTCGTCGCCCTTAGTCCGCGGCGGCCTCATCCAGCAAATGCCGCACCCATCGCCCCGCCGCCCATGCCGCCGGAACACCCAGTGGCAGTGCCAGTGCTATCGACGCGCGCGGTGATAGGGCTGTCAGGCCGATGGATTGCGACAGCAGCCCCAGCATGAACAGATTGATCGCAACTGCGCCTGTCGCAAAGAGATATAGCAGCAGCGCAAGCTTCCAGACCGGCCAGTTTCTATCCGTCGTCATCAGCACTAACCACCTAACCTGCCGGGATAAAATGCCGCAGGGGAAATGTATCTTCCTTGACTTCAGTTAAGGAGCGCGGCCCGACATAGGCGCATTCCGGGATCATCGACAACAGCTCCCGGAGATTCTCGCCATGCGTGAAGTTCTGACCAAGAGCATGGCCCGGAACATCTTCTATGGCGGGTCGCTTTTTTTCGTCCTCATTTTTATCGGACTGTTCGCCCACGGGCATTGGTATGTGGTCAATGTATCGACGGACAGCGCCAGCCTGACGGACTCTGTCGCGCATGGAAAGCACGTGTGGGAGCGGAAGGCATGCGTGAACTGCCACTCTATCCTTGGCGAGGGCGCCTATTTCGCGCCTGAGCTTGGCAATGTCATGACCCGCTGGGGCGTACAGGAAGACCCCGATGCAGCGTTCGAGGTGCTGAAGGGCTGGATGGAGGCGCAGCCTTCGGGCATCGAAGGCCGCCGCCAGATGCCGCAATTCAACCTGACGGATGAGGAAATCCGCGGGCTTTCCGATTTCCTGATCTGGACAGGGAATATCAACACGCAGGGCTGGCCGCCCAATGATGCCGGCTGAGCGGAAGAGGTAGTCATGAAATATCAATCGCAAAAGATAGCACTGGCCTATATCCTGGTCGCGCTGACCCTGTTTGCCATTCAGGTAACGATGGGTGTCGTGCTGGGATATATCTATGTTCAGCCGAACTTCCTGTCCGAATTGCTGCCTTTCTCTGTCGCGCGGATGCTGCACACCAATTCGCTGATTGTCTGGCTGCTGACCGGATTTTTCGGCGCGGCCTATTTCATGATCCCGGAAGAGGCAGAGCGTGAAATCCACTCGGTGAAAGCTGCCTATATCCAGCTTGCTATCCTTGTGCTGGGAACAGCCGGCGTCGTTGTGACCTATATCTTCAACCTGTTCGAGGGAAACTTTCTGCTGGGCCGAGAGGGGCGGGAGTTTCTTGAGCAGCCGAAATGGGTCAAGGCAGGCATTGTCGTGGCCGCGTTGATCTTCCTGTGGAACGTCTCGATGACGGTGGCGAAGGGCCGCAAGACAGTGATTTCCTCGATCCTTTTGATGGGGCTTTGGGGATTGGCGCTGCTGTTCCTGTTTTCCTTCTACAATCCCGACAACCTCGGACTCGACAAGCAATATTGGTGGAACGTCGTCCACCTGTGGGTCGAAGGTGTGTGGGAGCTGATCATGGCATCGGTCCTTGGCTTCCTGATGCTGAAACTCACCGGCGTCGACCGTGAGGTGGTCGAGAAATGGCTGTATGTCATCGTCGCCACCGCGCTGTTTTCAGGCATTCTCGGCACCGGCCATCATTATTACTGGATCGGCCAGCCGGGCTATTGGCAGTGGATCGGATCTATCTTTTCCAGCTTCGAGGTGGTGCCGTTCTTCGCAATGATGGCCTTTGCCTTTGTCATGGTCTGGAAGGGGCGGCGTGACCATCCCAACAAGGCCGCCCTGCTGTGGAGCCTTGGCTGCTCGGTCCTTGCCTTCTTCGGTGCCGGTGTCTGGGGTTTCCTGCATACACTTCATGGGGTGAACTATTACACCCACGGAACGCAGGTCACCGCGGCGCATGGGCATCTTGCTTTCTACGGTGCCTATGTCTGCCTGAATATCGCGCTGTTTACCTATGCGCTGCCCATTCTTCGCAAGCGTGATCCGTATAATCAGGTGATGAATATGGCGGCGTTCTGGCTGATGTCTTCGGGCATGTTGTTCATGACCTTTGTTCTGACCTTTGCAGGCACCATCCAGACCCATCTGCAACGCGTCCTGGGCCAGTACTACATGGAGGTGCAGGATCAGATCGTGCTGTTCTACTGGATGCGGCTTGGCGCGGGCGTCACCGTCGTTCTTGGTACCTATCTGCTGATCTATTCTCTGCTGGTTCCGCGCCGCGAGGTGATCGAACCCGGACCAATGGTCCAGCATGCGGCGGAGTGAGGCGATGGACGGTGTGCCAATGGCGGCGGCAGACGCCCCCTTTTACCAGCCGCAGGGCGATGAATGCGAAGTGTTCACCGCCGCTGCTGCCAATGATCTTCCGGTATTGCTTAAAGGACCGACCGGCTGCGGCAAGACTCGTTTCGTTGCCCATATGGCGGCGCGTCTGGGGCGTCCGCTGTATACCGTCGCCTGTCACGACGACCTCTCAGCTGCCGACCTGATCGGGCGCTATCTGCTGAAAGGCGGTGAAACCGTCTGGGTGGACGGGCCGCTGACGCGCGCCGTGCGCGAGGGAGCGATCTGTTATCTCGATGAGGTGGTCGAGGCGCGCAAGGACGTCGCGGTTGTGCTGCATCCGCTGACTGATGATCGTCGTATGTTACCGATTGAACGAACCGGTGAGGAGCTATCTGCGGCACCGGGCTTCATGCTCGTCGCCAGCTATAATCCGGGTTATCAGAACATCCTGAAAACCCTCAAGCCTTCGACCCGTCAGCGCTTCCTGGCGATGGAGCTTACCTTCCCCCAGCCCCGGCACGAGGTACAGGTGGTTGCGCATGAAAGCGGGCTGGATGCGGATCGTGTCGCGCTGCTGGTCCGGTTGGCTAATAAGCTGCGCGACCTGAAGGGGCAGGATCTGGAAGAGGGCGTATCGACGCGGCTTGTCATTTATGCTGCAACGCTGGTCGCTGGCGGCATGGGGATGCATCGTGCCATCAGCGCGGCGATGATCGAACCGCTCACCGATGATCCGGATATTCGCAAGGGCCTGCTTGATCTGGTCGTCGCGGTGACGGGATAGTCGATGTCCGAACTTGACCTTGCCCCGTGGGAGCCAGAGGAAACAGTCGGAAAAATCTGGCATTTGCTTGCGTCCCGGATGGACCCGCCACCGCGCTTTGCGGATGCGGCGGTCGGGTTCGATGCGATGCAGGGCAGGGCAGCCGTGCTGTTTCGCGGCCTCGGCGGGGGGCAGGATGTCGAACTGAAACCTGTCGCCGATGTTGCCGGCCGGAACCGGATATCTCTGCGGCGCAAACTGGCCTTTGATGCCGATTATGCAGCCCGGTCCAGCTTTGACGGTCATTGCCTTCGGCTGCCCGCTGAACTGGCTGTCTTTCCACAGCGCGAGGATAACGAAGGGCTCTACCTCTGGTTGGCGGCATGTGCTGCCAATGCGCCCGCGGCAACGGTGCCAAACGATCCGCTGCTTGCCGATCTTGCCACGATCAGTGCAGGCATCACCATGACCCGCGCCACGCTTGCGGCGGCACCTGGTCTGCGCGCGTTATGGCGCCGGCTTGCGGCCGCGCACCTGCATCTGCGCAGAACCCCGCAGCTGCGCGGGACAGAGGCACAGGTGGAACTGCTGACCCGCCACTTGCTGGGCGATCCGGTCATGCCACAGCCATCGCTTTTGGCTGCATTCGCCGACCCGCCAGCCGGGTGGTGCGCACCCAAAGGTTATCGCCCCGTCCTGCCGGTGCCCATGTGGCCCGACCTGCGCCAAGTGACCTCTGGCACCGCGACCGAAGTGGAAACGGTCGCAACAACGGGTGCCGCGGAAGAGGCGGGCGATGGCACAGCGCGCAAATCAAGGCGGATGAAAGCTGACCAGATCGAGCGCAAGGACAGCATTATTCTGTACAAATTTGAGGCTCTGCTGAGCTGGGCAGAGATGATGAACATCAACAGGCGCGTCGAGGATGACGATCTCGACAATGCGAAAAAGGCGGCAGCGGATCATGAGGAAATCGTCCTTGTCCAGATTTCGAAAGCCCCGGCGACAAAGCTGAAGCTGCATCTGGACCTCTCGCCAGAGGATGTGGACCGAGAGCGTATAGCAGGCAGCTTCGTCTACCCGGAATGGGACTCCAAGGCCGGTGCATACCTGCCCGATCATTGCCGTGTTCTGGCCGCGCCGGTCGAACCTTCGCCGGAATTCGCAGGGGTGAGCGACAGCGCAGCATGTCGGCGTATTCAGGCCGTCAAGCGTCAGTTCGAGGCTCTGCGCCCCGCTCGGGTCAGGCGACACGCTCAGCCCGATGGGGACGATCTGGATCTTGACGCAACGCTTCGCTCTGTCGCCGATCTTCGGGCGACCGGCGCAGGCTCGGACCGGATCTGGACGCAGTCCCGGCCAGAGCAGCGCGATCTGGCTGTCTCGGTGCTGCTTGATGTGTCCCGATCGACCGAAAGCGCAGTCACAGGACGTCCGGTCATCGACATCGCGCGCGAAGCGCTGACAGCACTTGCCTGGGGGCTGGAAGCCTGCGGGGACCGTTTTGCCATTCAGGGTTTCTCATCGCTTCGTCGCGACCGTGTCTGGATACACGACTGCAAGCATTTCGACGAAAGAATGGGGCACAGGATCGAAGCACGCATTCATGCGCTTCGCCCCGGTTTTTATACGCGTCTGGGTGCCGCGATCCGCCACGCTGCCCACGGTCTGTCACAGGAAGCCAAATCGCGCCGCCTGCTGATCATCATCACCGACGGCAAGCCCAACGATCTGGATCATTACGAGGGGCGCCACGGCATCGAGGACAGCGCGATGGCTGTGCGAGAGGCGCGGCGGGCGGGGCACGCCGTTTTCGGTATCACAATCGAACGAGAGCCGAAGAACTGGTTTCCGCGCATCTTCGGGCAAGGCGGCTTTCAGGTGATCCGAGAGCCCGACCGGCTGATCACCGCCCTGCCGGAAATCTATCGGCAATTGGTGCGGTGATGCGCATCGACGACCTGCCCGGCGAATTGATCCTCTGGATTCTGATCGTCTCGGAGGTCCTGATATTTGCCGCCGGCATATCGGTCATGGTCGTGCAGGGCGTTATGGATCCGCAGGGTTTCGCGGCTGCACAGTCTCAGATCGACGGGCGGCTGGCGGCGCTGAATACGGTCGTTCTGGTCACGTCCGGCCTGTTCGCCGCACGGGCAGAGCACAATGCCGCAATGGGCAGACGTTGTGCTGCCCGCATGGATCTGATGCTGGCGGCAATGGGCGGGTTGTTTTTTCTGGGGGTAAAGGCGCTTGAATACAGCCATGATTTCAGCCTTGGAATCGGGCTGGAGACCCATCCCTTTTTCACCTTCTATTTCCTGCTGACCGGATTTCACGCCGCACATGTCATCGCGGGCGTGGCGGTTCTTGGGCTTGTCGCGATCAGGGTGGATGCCGATTCTGTGCAGGCGGGCGCGATGTTCTGGCATATGGTCGATCTGGTCTGGGTTTTGATTCTGCCAGTGATTTATCTGATCTGGTAGGGGCGATGGACAGGCTGACCCGGACATGGCTGCTTCTGATTGCGCTTACCGGCGCAACGGCACTGTTTTCGGGATTTTCGGGCATCGCCGTCGTGTTTGGGCTGCTGTTTCTGGGATGGCTGAAGGCCCGGCTGACCTTGGGCCGGTTCCTTCATCTCGACGCGGCGCCGGGCTGGCTGGGCGCTTTTACCTTTCCGCTCGGCCTCTGGCTGCTTGCGATATGTCTGCTCTGCGCATTGACGTCAGGATGATCCGACAAGCTGATCTTGATCGGTGACCAGCCCAAGACCACCTGCGTCAGTGACGGTCGACCCTGGCGACCACCGATAAACAGCCACCCGATAACCGGCGTGGCGGTGCAGTCAAAGTTCACGGACGAGTCGAAAGCCCAGATTGGCCGGCGGCACCCCGACAGAGCAGCCGCCCGCTTGCGGGTCACGAATGAAATCGGTAATCGCCGCGCGGTGTAACCCTTCGGCGATATAGATACCGCAACTGTCGGCTTCGCGGACAATACGACCTTCGCCGTCGATCTCGCCACGGCGCAGACATGTCGATGTCCATTCCCAGACGGCGCCGCCGATATCGCGCACCCCAAGAGAATTTACATTCAGGCTGCCAACGGGCCGGACCTCACGATCCAAATCGCGTTGCCGAGCGGTTTCCGCAGCATATTCGGCCAGCCACAGAACGGCCGGATTGTGCGGGTCGCTTTGCACGCCGATTGCGTCGTCTCGGAACAATTCGGCTGCTGCATGGGCCCATTCAACATCCGTCGGCAGCCGCCATCGTTCGCCGGTCCTTTGCGATAACCATGCGGCGTAAATATGAGCGTCGTTCCAGCTGACGCCGACAACAGGCAGATCCGGCAGGTCAGACTGACCATCATGCAAGGTGCAAACCTCATCCGCCACGCAGGCGAGCCATTGGCCGGTGCTGACCGGCACCGCCATGATCTCTATCGGTGCGGCGATAGCGACAGTGTGGATCGGCGCATCAACGGACAAGCCGTCGCGCCGCCAGTCGCCGTCGATGCGGTGTTCGAAAGGCGCAGGTTCCAGCCGGATCATGTCCGGAATATCGGGCAGGGCAGTACCACGCGCAGCGTCCGAGCCCGCCAACTGTGTCAGCCCAACTGCTACCGCAGCGGCAGACGCAATCAGGAACGGCGTATTCACCTCAAATCCTCCATCTCGGAACATTGGGGAGGGGCCGCGCCGCAAGGAAACCCCCATGCGGCGCGTCGTCTTGTCTGTCAGGCGTCGATGGGACTTGGCGGCACGACCTGCATCATCAGGTCGTCGTTCCACTCACCCTCGACGACGACATGCGCGGCCGCGCCCAGTTCGAAGGCTTCGATGAGGTTGTGGTTCACATAGGCGTATACGCCCGGCTGCTCGAAGGTATAGACCATCAGGCCGGCCGCCCCGCCCGGAATGAACCAGGTTTCCAGACCCACTTCGGGCGGGTTGTTGAACTTGCCCGTCGCCCAGACATAGTTGCCATGCCCGCCGATCAGGTGCGGGCGCGTGTCGCGATTGGCCTGCGAATGAACGAAGGCAACCGTTTCGCCGACATGAGCAGTCATCGCATTGTCGCCGGTCAGCGCACCGACTGCACCGTTGAACACGACATGAGTGGGTGTCAGGGTGCGCATCACCTCTCGTGTGTCTTCGTAGCTTTCGCCGGGGGTTTCATAGGTTTTCCAATTGCCTTCCTCATCGCGCGGAACATAGAAATCCTGCTCGCCGATATAATAGACCTTGTCATAGGTCACCGCCTCTCCGTCGCCGCCCTTCAGCCCGTCACGCGGCAGGACCATGATCGCGCCGTTCATGCCAGAGACGACATGCCAAGCGACCATACCGGGCGGGGCACAGTGATAGACAAACACCCCCGGCTTTGTTGCCTTCCAACGCAACACGCATTTCTCGCCGGGGCTGACCTGCGTCAGGTCCCCACCACCCAATGCGCCGGTCGAGCTGTGGAAGTCGATATTGTGCATCAGTTCGTTCGTATCTGGGTTGATCAGTGTCAGTTCGACATAGTCACCCTCATGCACGACCATCAGCGGTCCGGGCACCGTCCCGTTGAAGGTCGAGGCCCAGTATTCCGCCCCGCTGTCGTCCAGCGTGATTTTCGTTTCGATAATGTCCATTTCGAATTCGACGACTTTCGGACCGCCCGTCGCGACCTGCTCGTGCTCATGCACGAAGGGCGGATCGACCAGTTGCACCTTCTGTCGCGGCAGGCTGTCGATATCGACCGGCTCGGCAGGGGTCAGAACCTCGGTCGATTGCGCCGCGGCAGTGCGCAGCTGGGTCATGGCGCCTGCGATTGCGGCACCGGCAAGTAATGTGCGGCGGCTGAACGGAATGGATGTCATTAATCTTCCTCTTTCTTTTGCTCTAGCAATGCAAAGGCTTCCGGCCGGTTGTCGTCCGGTTGAGGCGAAATTATCCGCCTTGCGACCCCCCATCGTTGCGCCATGTCAAGGATCGACAGCTAAATCGGCGTTTTGCTTGCCGCAGGCCACAGAGCAGCCTTTTTTCCGGGCTGTCCGGGAAGGCTGCAACAGAATGAAGGAGCCCGTGATGCAACAGCCGAAACGTCCGCGAACCCCGCGTGGTCTGAAACAGGACGGGGCGGCGCTCTGGTCTTACGGCTTCAGACCGTTCTTTCTGGGTGGGGCCGTCTGGGCGATTGTCAGCATGGCGCTGTGGATAGCGGCGCTTGCCCACGGTGTCGCGATTGGCGGTGATTACGGCGGCTCGCTCTGGCACGCGCATGAGATGACATTCGGCTTTGCACCGGCTGTTCTGGCCGGGTTTCTGCTGACGGCGATCCCGAACTGGACGGGTCGTCTGCCGGTTTCGGGCGGTCCGCTGATCGCGCTGTTTGCGCTCTGGCTGATCGGGCGCATTGGTATGCTTTTGGCCGGTCTGATAGGTATCGGGCTCGCCGCGCTGCTGGATGCCGCTTTTCTGCCGGTGCTGATTTGGCTTTGCGCAAGGGAGATCATCGGGGGCCGCAAATGGCAGAACCTCATGGTGCTTGCCGGCGTGGCGGTCGTCACGGCGGGGAATCTCGGTTTTCACCTTGCCATGTTGACTGCAGGCAATGCCCGGACCTGGCTGCATTTTGCTGTCGCGGGCTATGTTGTTCTGGTGACAATCATCGGTGGCCGGATCATTCCCAGCTTCACCCGCAACTGGCTGAGCCAGCGTGGCTCGCAGGCGCTTCCGGTCCCCTTTGGCCGGTTCGATCTAGGCACCATTGCTGTCTCGGCAATCGCGCTGCTTTTCTGGGTGGCGCTGCCGTTTTCGCCTGTCACCGCGGCCCTGTCATCCGCGGCAGCAATGCTGAACGCCGTCAGGCTCGCACGCTGGCGTGGCTGGCTGGTCGGGCAGGAATGGCTGCTTCTTGTTCTGCACCTGTCATATTGTTTCGTCCCGCTGGGCTTGCTGGCCATCGCTGCGACAGCACTCGGGGCTGTTTCAGAGACTTCGTCGCTGCATCTTCTTACGGTGGGCGTGATTGCGACGATGATGCTGGCGGTGATGTCGCGGGCCACGCGCGGCCATACCGGGCGCTCGCTGAGTGCGTCGCGGATGACCATCGCCGCCTATCTGTGCCTTTTTGCCGCGGCTCTCCTGCGGCCTGTCGCAGACCTCAGCGGCATGATCGCGATGATGGAGGCGGCCGGTATCCTGTGGATCGCGGCGTTCGGGTTATTCGTTGTGGAAAATGCCCCGATGCTGCTGCATGTCAGGCGCCCTGCACGTGCAGCAGAGGCTTAAAGAAAGTCGTGAACGATCTTTCCGCCCAGAACCGTCATCTCGCAACGGCTGCGATGCAGGATCTCATTTGGCCCCGCACTCAGCAGGTTGCGGTCGAACACGGCAAGATCTGCCAGCATTCCGGGCAGCAGCTTTCCCTTTTCCGCCTCTGCACCCTGTGAATAGGCACCGTATTCGGTATAGGCCCGCAGTGCCTCTTCATTGCTCAACCGCTCACTGGCGTCCATGACGGTGCCGTTGACCGTCTGCCGGGTGATCATCGCGTGAATGTTCGGCATGGGTGCCGGATCGCAGACCGGGGAATCGCTGCCGGTCGATGGCTTCATGCCAAGCAGCGACCATGTTCCGATGGGATATGATCGCAGCCCGCGCGACGGGCCAAGCGTCTCGATATAGGCATCCCCGAAATTATGAATAAAAGCCTGCTGCGGCGCGGGCAGAATACCGGCGGACCGCATCCGCTGGTTCATCGCGTCGCTGACATAGCCGCAATGTTCGACCCGGTGGCGGCGTCGCTGGCTGGGATCACTTGGCTGGACTGCCTCATATGCTGTGACAAGCTGATCAATTGCGGCGTCGCCAATGGCATGGCAGACCATCGTATAGCCCATGCCGGTATATCGCTGCACCAGCCGATGCAGCCTGTCATCCGACAGCATCTGCAAACCGAAATTCTCGGGCTGACCGGCATAGGCTTCCTTCATCCATGCCGTGCGTCCCCCGGCAGAGCCGTCAAGAAACAGCTTCACCCCGCCAATACGCAGCATATCGCTGCCCTGCCCGGTGACGAGCCCCCTTGCATGGCAAGCCTCGACGATGGAGCGGCCGGGATCACCCAGCAGAGTCGCCCAGACCCGCACCAGCAGACTGCCATCGGCCTCGGCCTGCTGAAGCGCATGGATTTCGTCCATCCCGGCGGTCAGCCCGACAGCCGCATCCATGCAGGATGTGATACCATAGGCGTTCAGCAACCGTCCGGCATCTGTAATCGCCTTGCCGAGGTCATCGTAACCGGGGCGCGGCTGTGCCGCTGCGATCAGCCCAATCGCATTTTCGGCGATCAGGCCGGTCAGTCGTCCGTCCGCTCTTTCGATCAGCCCGCCATCCGGATCGGGGGTTTCACTGGTAATCCCGGCCCGTTCGAAGGCACGTGAATTGACCAGCACGATATGCAGGCAGGCGCGGGTCAGCGCCAGCGGATGATCGGGCAGGGCGGCGTCAAGCTCGGCCAGCGTGGGCATCCGGTGGTCGGGATAGCGCGTCTGATCGAAACCCTGCGCAAGCACCCAATCCCCCTTTGGCGTCTGCGCGGCGCGATGACGCAGCGCATCCAGCATCGCGTGACGCGTCGGTGCGGCTTCGGGCGAGACATCGACTTCGGCCAGCCGCAACCCGGTCTGGATCAGGTGCAGATGGGCATCGTTCAGCCCCGGCATGACAAAACGCCCGCCCAGATCGACGCGCCTTGTCGCTGGCCCCGCAAGCGCAAGCATATCCTCCGTCGTGCCAAGCGCCTGCACACGATTGCCGCTAAGGGCGATGGCCTGAGCCGGGGCCATGCCGAAACCCGGCCAGATCTCGGCGTTGAACAAAACCAGATCGGCGTTTTGATAGCTGCTCATCCGAAACCTTCTCCAGTTCGTGCCGGCGGTGACGATTGCGGTCGGATCGCACGTTCAGGCATAATCAAGCTCTGTCTCAGCGGTCTCTTCGCGCATCCGGTTCAGCGCCGCAAGGAAGGCCGATGCCGCACCGCCCTGGGCCGCACCCTGCCGGGTCACAAGATAGACGGCGATCCGTGCTGGCGGGACCGGCGCATTCATCTGCCACAGGCGGCCCTGCCGCACATCCTCGGCCACCGCATGGATCGGCAGCGCCCCGACGCCCACTCCCGCGCATATCATTCGCCGCACCTCATGCAGGCTGGAGGACATGCCACGCGGATGCAGGGTCAGCCCGATCCGGTCGCGCATCTCTCGCACCCGGCGCAGCGAACCATCGCGTGTCTCTGTCTGGAAACAGACCGAGGTGAAGCCTGCCCATTCATCCGGGGCGATCTCTGCTCTTCCAAAGGCCGGATGATCCCGGCCACAGAACAGCGCGAAATATTCGTAATATAGCGGCCGGCAATCCAACCCTGCGGGCTTACCCTCGATCAGACACAGCCCCGCCGTCGCGCGTCCCTGTCGCACCCATGCCATGACCTCGTCACTCGCCATGACCGGCAAGGCGAAATTCACCGCAGGATGCGCCTGCGCGAAACCGGCCAGCACGCGGTCGAAATGCGGCGATACGACATGGCTGGCCATCGCCAGCGTTAACGTCCCGCTAAGTGCCTCGGAGCGAGAGGGCAGGGTGTTGGGCAACTCGTTGATGGATTGGAAAATATGCCCTGCCTGCTCCTGAAGCTGAAGGCCGGCCTGCGTGACACGAAAATGGCGCGACCCACGGTCGATCAGCTTGACCTGCAGCGCATCCTCCAGCCGCTTCAGCGACGCTGAAACGCTGGGCTGGGTAACGCCCAGAACATTGGCCGCGCCGGTGATGCTGCGCTGATCGAGGATCACGATGAAGGTCCGCAGCAGGTTCCAGTCAAACTGCCAGGGAAAGCGCTGTCCGGGGTAGTCCATAAATCACAATAATGGCTGACATAGTTCAATATGTGTTTGAACTATGATGAAGCACCGCGCAAGCTTGTCGTCACAAGAAAAACTGAAAACCCAACGACCGGAGGATCCCAATGGGAATCATCAACCGCAGCCTGACAACGCTGACCGCTGCTGCCACCATCGCCCTGGCATTCGGCGCGACGACCGCCTCTGCCGAAGATCTGGACACGATCAAGGAAGCCGGCAAAATCCGCATCGCCATGTCAGGTGCCTATCCGCCCTTCAACTTCGTCAACGATCAGAATGAGGTGGTGGGCTTCGACCCGGCCATCGGTCAGGCCATTGCCGAAAAGATGGGGGTAGAGGCAGAGATCGTGACCACCGCCTGGGACGGGATCATAGGCGGGCTGCTTGCGAATAAATATGATGCCGTTGTCGGCTCTATGTCGATCACGGAAGAACGCGCCGAAGTCGTCGATTTCGTCGGTCCTTACTACAGCACCTATCGCAACATCTTCGTCACCGAGGAATCGCCGCTGCAGAATATCTCGGAACTGGAAAGCGACGATATCACCGTCGGGGTGACCCTGGGCGAAACGCATGACCAATGGGCCCGCGATCAGGGCTATAACGTCAAGACCTATAAGGGCCTGCCCGAACTGCTGATGGAACTGAACAATGGTCGCGTCGATGCCATCGTGAACGACACCATTCCCGTGATGATTGCCATCAACGAGGGCCAGCAGCAGCTTCGCACGCTGGAGGGGCTGGAATCAGAGCCTGTCGATGCCGGTATCGCCATCCGCAAGGATAACCCGGCACTGAAAGACGCGATGCAGGCCGCTCTGGACGAGGTGATGGAAGACGGCACCTATATGGAAATCGCCAATGAATGGGTCGGCGGCGATATCCGCTGATCCGGTTTCCCTGAACAGGCTGGCGGGCACGACGCGGCCCGCCAGCCCAGCCCAGCCGTCCCACCCGCCACGAGGAGCCGGATGAAAACCGAATACGGCCAGCTGACCTGGCAGGAAATCCGCGATGCCGACAAGGATCGGGTGGTCATCCTGAATGTATCCGCGACAGAGGATCACGGTCCCCATATGCCGCTGGACACCGATACGGTGATCGGCATGGCCATCGCGCGGGGTGTGGCGGAACGCATTCCCGATCAGGTGCTGGTCATGCCGCCGGTCCCTTACGGCTTTAACGAGCATCACAAGGACTTTCCCGGCGTCATCTGGATTCAGCCGGAAACCCTTATCGCTTTCATCACCGACATCACGGAATCGCTGGCGCATCACGGTTTCCGCCGGGTGCTGCTGCTGAACTCTCACGGTTCCAACCACGCGGTGCTGGACCTTGCCGCGCGCAAGACGGTGATCCGATCCAATATCATCTGCGTGTCGGCGTCATGGTGGAACCTGATTCCCGACCAGATCGGCAAGATCCGCAGGTCAGAGACCGGCGGCATTGCCCATGCCGGAGAAATGGAAACAGCCGTCTACATGCATCTGCACCCCGAATTGGTCGATCTGTCCAAGGCCGAAACCCGGAATACCCATGATCCCGACAGCCGCTTTTTCAACCTCGACCTTGCGGCAGGCGGCGGCGGGGCCATGCTGATGCGGTGGTGGTCCGATATCTCTCCCGACGGGACGATGGGCGACCCGACCGTAGCCACGCCCGAAACCGGCAAGCAATTTCTTGACGCGGCCATCACCCGCTGCGCCGAACTGATCGGCGAAATGCGCGCCCTCGGCCCGATGAAGCGGCGCGATCATCATGGCGGGGCAGGCTGATGGATTTTGCGCTTATCAAACAGGTTTTCCCGTTCTTCATCGAAGCCGCATGGGTCACGATCCAGCTTTCGGTTCTGACGACGATCCTTGGCCTGATCATGGGGGCGCTGGGCACCTCGGCGCGGCTTTCGCGTTCCTCGATCCTGCGCTTTATCGGGGCGGCCTATGTCAGTGTCTTTCGCGGCACGCCCGCGCTGATACAGCTTTTCCTGCTGTATTTCGGCGGACCCCAGATAGGCATCCAGCTCAGCGCGTTCTGGGCCGGTGTGATCGGTCTGGGGCTGAACATCGGCGCCTATATGACAGAAACCATGCGCGGGGCGATCATCTCGGTCGATAAGGGCCAGACAGAGGCTGCCCGCGCCATCGGCCTGTCACGCTGGCAGACGATGCGGCAGGTTGTGCTGCCGCAGGCCATGCGCCTGATGGTTCGCCCGCTGGGTGTGAACATCAACGCGCTGATCAAGGGCACCGCGCTTGTCGCCCCGATTTCGGTGGTAGAGCTGACCTATACCGCGCAGCGCTATATCGGCTCGACCTACCGGCCGTTCGAAATGTTCCTGCTGGCGGGTGTTCTGTATCTCATCATCATTCTGGCTGTCGGCCGCCTGATCGGCTGGATCGACCGCCGTGTCCAGATAGAGTGAAGGGGAAAAGCGATGGGTCTCGATTTTTCCGTAATACCGCCCTACTGGGACGTGCTTTTGCTGGGCATGGCGTGGACCGTGGCGCTGTCGGTGGCGGCCGGGGCGCTGTCTTTCGTGGCGGGTATCGCGCTTGCGGTGATTGCCCTTTACGGCCCCGCCATCATCCGCTGGCCGTTCCGCGTTTTCGAGTGGCTTTTTCTTGGCACACCGCTGCTGTTGCAACTGTTCCTGATCTATTTCGGCCTGATCCAGATCGGCATCGACCTGCCCGCCTTCGTCGCGGGGGTCATCGGTCTGGGGCTGCATTTTGCGGTCTATAACTCTGAACTGATCCAGTCCTCCATCCTTGCGGTCGACAAGGGACAGGATGAGGCCGCGCGGACCATCGGCCTGTCGCGCTTTCAGGCGCTGCGCCATGTGATCGTGCCGCAGGCCGTGCGCGCTGTCATTCCGCCGATCGGCAATAACATGATCGCGCTGCTGAAGGATTCGGCCTTGGTGTCGGTCATTGGCGTTGCCGAACTGACGCTTGGCGCTCAGCAGGCCATCAGCCGGACCTACCGCCCGTTCGAATTCTATCTGGCGGCGGCGGTGCTGTACTATCTCATCAATCTGGTGATGGAGGCCGTTCAGCGCCGCATTGAACGCCGCATCTCGGTTTCGCGATAAGGGGACGACATGACCGAAACACCCATGCTGGAAATCCGGCACGCCGCCAAAAGCTACGGCGCGTTAGAGGTTCTGAAGGATATCAGCCTGACCGTGAACCGGGGCGAGATCGTGGCGATTATCGGCCCTTCCGGCTCTGGCAAATCCACCTTGCTGCGTGCCATCAACGAACTCGACCCCCTGACAGGGGGCGAGATCCTTCTTGAAGGCGAACAGATCAACCGCAAACTGCCGCCGCGTGAATATGAACGCCATATCAACCGCGTGCGGCAGGATATCGGCATGGTGTTTCAGCACTTCAACCTGTTCCCGCATCTGACCGCGCGGGGCAATGTCACGCTTGGCCCGAAGCTGCTGAAGGGCATGTCCGACGCGCAGGCCAACAAGCTGGCCGAGGAACAGCTTGACCATGTGGGGATGCTCGAACGCATCGACTACTACCCCAGCCGCCTGTCGGGCGGCCAGAAACAGCGCGTCGCCATCGCCCGTGCGCTTGCGATGAAACCCAAGGTCATGCTTTTTGACGAGGCGACATCCGCCCTCGATCCCGAACTGGTGGATGAGGTGAACGCCGTGATGAAACGCCTCGCGCAGGAACACATGACCATGCTGATCGTCACCCATGAAATGGGCTTCGCGGCAGAGGTATGCGACCGCGTCCTGTTCATGGATCAGGGCGTCGTCGTCGAAGAGGGCCCGCCAAGCGTCATCTTCCGAAATCCCGAAAACGAACGCACACGCAACTTTTTGCGAAAACATCTTCAGGATCAGGAATGAGCCATCTTTTCTATCAATCCCGCCTTGCCCGCCCGACGCTTCACCGGGCAGAGGGGATTTACCTTTGGGATACTGACGGCAAGCGTTATCTGGACGGATCGTCCGGCGCGATGGTCAGCAATATCGGCCATTCCAACCCCCGTGTTCTGGCCGCCATGCGCGAGCAGATGGAGCGTTCGACATTCGGATACCGGCTGCATTTCCAGAACCAGCCCGCCGAAGATCTGGCTGCGATGACCGCAGCACTGATGCCGGACGGTCTCGACCGGGTGTTCTTCGTCTCCGGCGGGTCAGAGGCTGTGGAAAGCGCGGTGAAACTTGCCCGCCAATATGCGCTGACCCAAGGGCGGGCTGCTGCATGGAAGGTGATCTCGCGCTTCCCCTCGTATCACGGCTCTACCCTCGGTGCATTGGCGCTGACCGGCATGGACAGCTTCACCGGACCCTTCGCGCCGATGATGCGTCAGATGCCCGCCATTCCCGCGCCCACATGCTATCTCGACCGCGACAACCTCTCCGACGATGACCGAGGGTTGAAATATGCCGAGATGCTGCGCGACCGGATCATCGCGGAAGGCCCAGACACCGTCCTTGCCTTCATCATGGAACCCGTCGGCGGCGCCTCGACCGGCGCACTTGTCGCGCCGGACAGCTATTACACCCGCATCCGGGAGATCTGCGACGAATTCGGCATCCTGCTGATTTACGATGAGGTGATGACCGGCGCCGGCCGCACGGGCCGTTTCGTGGCCAGCCAGCATTGGGGAGTCATTCCCGATATCGTCGCGATGTCCAAGGGTTTCGCGGCAGGCTATGTCCCCCTTGGCGCCATGGTGGCGCAGGGTCATGTCGTCGATGCCGTGCTTGATGCGGGCGGCTTTCTGCATGGCCACACCTATGCCGGCAACCCGCTGGCCTGCGCGGCCGGTGCGGCGGTGCTGCGCGAATTGCAGGATCAGGATCTGACCGGCAATGCCGAACGCATGGGCGCCATCCTGCAAGACCGGCTGCGCGGCCTGATGGACATATACCCCTTCATCGGCGATGTGCGTGGCCTCGGCCTGTTGCAGGCCTTTGAACTGGTCAGCGACCGCAGTACGATGGAGACCTTGCCGGTCGATCTGAACGCCCATCTGCGCCTCGTCGATCTGGCCTATGAGCGTGGGCTGATCATCTATTCACGCCGCACACGCGGCGGCACGCATGGCGATCATTTCATGGTCTGCCCGCCCCTGATCGTGACCGAGGCCCAGATAGACGAGATCATGGACCTCCTGCGCGACAGCCTCGATACCTTCGCGGCAGAGGTGGGCCTGCCGGTGATGCAAGCGGCATGAGGTCGCACGAATGACCACCGCCACCGACATCATGAATGCCGTCGATGCGCTGTTCGACGATCAGGTCGCGGCGCTTTCCGAACTGACCGCTCACGCCTCGACCCGCGGGCAGGAACAATCGGCGCAGGCCTTCATGGCACGGCAATACGCCGATCACGGCCTCAGCACCGATCACTGGCGGATCGAACTGGAACGGATCCGCAACCTGCCGGGCTTTTCCCCGGTCATCGGCGATTACGAGGATGCGCAGAATGTCGTCGCCACCCATCAGTCCCGCAGCACCAAAGGCCGCAGCCTGATCCTGAACGGCCATATCGACGTGGTGCCCGCCGGGCCGGAAGATTTCTGGACCACGCCGCCATTCCAGCCGCGTATTGACGATGGCTGGCTGTATGGGCGCGGCGCGGGTGATATGAAAGCCGGGCTTGCCGCGAACCTCTATGCGCTCAAGGCGCTGCGCCATCTTGGCCTGCAACCAGCCGCAACCGTCCATCTGCAATCCGTGGTCGAGGAGGAATGCACCGGCAATGGCGCGCTCGCCTGTCTGGAACGCGGATACCGCGCCGATGCCGCGCTGATCCCGGAACCCTTCGCTGAAACGCTGGTCTCCGCACAGGTCGGCGTGCTGTGGTTTCAGGTCCGGCTTGCCGGCCTGCCCACCCATGTCGCCTATGCGGCTGAAGGGGCAAATGCCATCGAAGCCGCGCAGCCCGTATTCGAATCGCTGCACCGTCTCGAATCCCGCTGGAACCAGCCCCGCCACCGCAGCCCCGATTTCGCACATCACGACCACGCGCTGAACCTCAATATCGGTCGGATCGAGGGCGGCGACTGGACCAGCTCTGTCCCCGCATGGTGCGTGTTTGAGGTGCGCATGGGGCTGTTTCCCGGTCAGTCGCTGGACGATGCCCGCGAAGAAATCGCCGCTGCCGTGGCAGAGGGCGCACAGGCATCCGCCTTTCTGCGCGACAACCCGCCCCGTATCACATGGCACGGCTTTGCCGCCGAAGGCTATGCGCTGTCGCAGGATCGCTCCGCCACGGCCATGGCGGCCATCGGCGCACTGGAAACGGCGCATCAGACCGTCGCCGGCGGCCCCTTGGAACGCAAGCCGATCACCGCGACCACCGATGCGCGTTTCTTCGGCATCTACGGCCAGACCCCTGCCTTGGTCTATGGCCCGAAGGCCGAGAATATCCACGGTTTCGACGAACGCGTCGATCTGGACTCCATGCGCTGCGTGACACAGGCGACCGCGCTGTTCATCGCCGATTGGTGCGGGCTGGAAAGCGCCTGATCCGCGCCCCGGACTGTTCGCGGCCCGGACAAGCTGCTATCGCCAGGCGCGACAATGTGACGAAGGAAACCGCCTGCAATGACCCCTGCATGGACCATCGGCCTGATGACCGGAACCGTTCTGGACGGTAATATCGACATTGCAATGATCCGCACCGATGGCGAAACCATCCAAGAATTCGGCCCGTGGGAGCTCGCCCCCTATCCCGAGGGCCTCAGCGATCTTCTGCGCGATACGCTGGCCGCCGCGCAAGAGTGGAAATTCACCGGCCCCGAACCCGAGATCTTTCGCGAAGCCGAAACCGCGCTGACCGAGGCCCAGTCAGAGGCCGTGAATCGCTTCATCGCGCAGCACGGCTTTGTGGCGGGCGACATTGCCGCCATCGGCTTTCACGGCCAGACCGTTCTGCACGCCGCGCCCCAGCCCGGTCGCCGGGGCAACACCCGTCAGCTTGGTCTGGGCGCGCTGATGGCAAAGATCACCGGGATCGACGTCGCCTATGATTTCCGCAGCGCCGATGTGCAGGCAGGCGGGCAGGGCGCACCGCTGGCGCCGGTCTATCACAAGGCCATGCTGGACAAGATTGGCGCGGGCACTGACACGGCGATCCTCAATCTCGGCGGTGTGGGCAATATCAGCTATTTTGACGGCCAGCAGATGGTGGCCTTTGATACGGGTCCCGCCAATGCGCCGGTCAATGATTGGATCAGGGCGCATACAGGTGCCGCAATGGATGAAGGCGGCAGAATCGCTGCAAGCGGGACGGTAGATGAAACGCTTCTGGCGAAGCTGCTGGAACATCCCTATCTGTCCGCACCGTTTCCGAAATCCCTCGACCGTTTCGACTTCCCGGCCTCGATGGCGGACGGGCTGTCTCTGGAAGACGGTGCCGCGACGCTGACCGCCTTTACTGCCGGGACCGTTGGCAAGGCGCTCGACCTACTGGGCGGGGTGCCCAAGCGGCTGATCGTCTGCGGCGGCGGTCGCCGTAACCCCCATATGATGCACCAGCTTTCGCGCCGCACCGGGGCAGAGGTCCTGCTTGCCGAAGATGTGGGCTTGCGCGGCGACGCGGTAGAGGCAGAATGTTTCGCTTTCCTCGCCATGCGGACGCTGCGCGGCCTGCCGATCAGCTTCCCGATGACAACCGGCGCCCCCGCACCGATGACCGGCGGAAAAATCGCGCGACACAAGGCGTGACGTATTGGTGCTTTGTCGTTCTTCGCAAGAACTCGCTCGCCCGAATTAAGTGTATATACGCGTTATATACGGTTTAAATACGGATTATGGACGGGAAGAATACGCCCCGGAACTGCCCGGGGCGCGTCTTGACCGAGGCGGCAAAACCCCTCATATCCCCCTCACGCGGATGGCCGGATGACCGCGGGGGCGCGCCCCCCGAGGAAAGTCCGGACTCCATGAGGCAACGGTGCCGGGTAACGCCCGGCGGGGGTAACCCCAGGGAAAGCGCCACAGAGAACAGACCGCTTGCGCAGGCCGCAGGCAAGGGTGAAACGGTGGGGTAAGAGCCCACCGGGGGGCTGGCAACAGACCCCGCATGGCAAGCCCCACCGGGAGCAATGCCGAATAGGGATCTCGTGCCGGCAACGGCAGCGCCGCCTTGCGCCAGAAGATCCGGGTTGGCAGCTTGACGCACGCAGTAATGCGCTGCGCAGAGGAATGGTCATCCAGGGGGCTCGCCCCCGGACAGAATCCGGCTTACAGGCCATCCGCGTGTTATCTGCCAAAGGCGTGGGAAAACCCGGCCTATGCGCATGTTTTCCGGTTGACACGGCCCGTGCAGACGCTAAATAGCGGGCTTCATGAATTTCCACGGTGGCCGTCCGGCGCCGCCGCAGCAGGAGCAATAACGATGGCGAAGCCGACGACGATCAAGATCCGTCTGAACTCGACGGCCGGGACCGGGCATTTCTATGTCACCAAGAAAAACGCCCGCACGATGACCGAGAAAATGACGGTCAACAAATACGACCCGGTTGTGCGCAAGCATGTTGAATACAAGGAAGGCAAGATCAAGTAAGGATCTTGCATTGCAGCCCGATCGGTGATCCGGCGGCTGCGGACCTCAGAATAAAAGGCGTCGCTTTGCAGCGGCGCCTTTTTTTGCATTCATGATGCGCTGTATTGTCGCCCAGTTTCAGGTGCGGGCGGCGATGAAAGCCTGCTACGACAATCAATAAAATTGAAATAATAACAATCGGCAAAGGGCCAAACTTCATCCATATTGTCCGAGGCAGAGCAGCTGGAAGCGGCGCGTCGATATGCCCCACGACACCCAGCGGCAATGACGCTGTGATGCGTCCCAGCGGGTCGATTGACGCCGTAATCCCGGTATTTGCAGCACGCATCAGCGGCATTCCGGATTCGATCGCCCGCAGCCTTGCCTGCGCGAGATGCTGATAGGGTCCGGACAGCGTGCCGAACCATGCGTCATTCGTCGCCTGCAACAGCCATTCAGCACCCTCGACACTGCGAAGGTGCTGCGGAAAGATCGCCTCGTAGCAGATCAGCGGCTGAAAGGGCGGCAGGCCTTCGGACTGCATCACCGCAGGCCCGGAACCGGCGGAATAGCCAAAGCCAAGCTGCGCCGCGAATGCCCGGATTCCAATCCTGGCCATCTGGTCGCCCCAGGGAATGTATTCGCCAAAGGGAACAAGATGGAACTTGTCGTAGATCTGCCGCACCTCACCGCCAGGTGCGACCTCGATGAAAGAGTTGTAATAGCGCGCATCCTCATCCCGCTGGATGCCCATCAGCACCGTGGTCCCTGCCGCCTCGCTTAGAACCGGCAGTGCTTCCCCGGCGACGTTCAGTGGGAAGCTGACAGCGGTTTCCGGCCAGATGACGGCATCGGGGGCGGGGCCGTCGGCGGGCGCAGCGCTTTCCTGCAGCAGCCGCTGCCAGAAGATTTGCGCCCATTCGGGGTCCCATTTCAGAGCTTGTTCCGCATTTGGCTGGACAAGGCGCAATGTGACTCCCGTCTCAACGATTGGCGTATCAAGGCGCTTTAGTCCGCCCACCCATAGTGTGGCCACAAGAAGGACGGACAGTGCCGTGCCCGGCCACAGGCTTAACGCCGCTGCCGTGCCGTTTCGGCGGAAAATAACCGGCAATGCGGCAACAGCCACAGTCAGCGCCGTAAGCCCGATAGCGCCTGCATATGCAGCGGACTGAGCGACCGGAGTGTCAATCCAGATATGGCCCAGAAGCGCCCAGGGCAGGCCGGTGAATATCCATCCTCGCAGCCAGTCCGACAGGACCAGCCCGGCAGCGAATGCGACAACGATAGCGTTGCCGTGTCCGGCTATACGTCCGGCGATCCAGCCGGGCACCGACCAGAACAGTCCACCGCCGAGAGCCATGAACAGCAGCGCGAAGGGGGCCATCCAGCCGTAGATTTCGGGCTGCACGAAAAACGGCTCGACGATCCAGCTCATCGCAAGCGCGAAATAGCCCATTCCGGCGCCGAGTGCCCGCCAGCCGCAGCTCGCCGCAGTTCGCGCGGCAGCAATGCGCCAGAAGATGATCGACAGGGCTAGCAGGCTGAGCGGCCACAAGCCCCAAGGGGCCTGGCCGGTTGCCACCGCCGCACCAAGCAGCGCGTCGACAAGGACAGCTCGCAAGCCGCGATGCCAGTGACCTGCCACCTTATCGCGCGCGCCGCGCATCAGCTTTCTGGCGTGTCCGATTGCTCGGCGGGAGGGGGTGTTTTGCGGCTGCGCGTGCTGCGACGTTTCGGCTTGGCCGGTGCCGCTTCTGGTGCAGCGTCTGTTTCCTTGGCCTCATCCGCCGCAGCAGCCGTCTCATCGGTTTTGGTCGCTTTGGCCGCGGTTTTGCGCGGGGCGCGGCGGCGCTTGGGCTTTTCCACGGGCTCTGCGTCCGGTGTTGCTTCTGGCGCTGCCTCAGCTTCTGTGGGCTTCGTTTCCGATTCGGCATCCGCTTCCGGCGCCGGATCGGCCGCCTTCTTGGTGCGACGGCGGCGCGTGGGCTTGGGTTTTTCTTCGGCCGCCGCTTCAGGAGCGTCCTTAGCGACATCCGCATTGTCGGCCTGCTCATCGGGCGCAGCGGCTTGTTCAGCCACCTCCTCTTTCGCGGCTTCCTCGGCCTTGCGCTTCTTGTCCTTGGCGCGTTGCTGATCGGCCTTTTTCTTAGCCTCTGCAACGTCGTTCTGTTCCATCGCCGTTGCTGTGGCGGCAAGCGCGTCGGCGAAGCTGTGCTTCAGGAAATCGGGGACATGATCGCCCATGCCCTGAACCTGCCTGCCACCATCGCGATTGTCGTCGCGGCGACGGTCATTGCGGCGGTCGCTTTGCTGATTACCGCGATTGTCGCCGCGCTGTTCCGGGCGAGCATTCTGGCGGCTGTCGCTTTTGGGCTGTTCCTGCGGGTCTTGCGCCTCCTGCGTAGGTTCCTCGCGCCGGTCGTCGCGGCGAGAGCGCGAGCGCGACCGTCCGCCGCTGCGACTGCTCTCGCGCGGGGCAGAGCGCGCGGCATCGGACAGGGAGAAGCCTTCTGGCGGGTTGGCACGCGGCAGGGCCTGCTTCACCAGATTTTCGATACCAGCCAGATATTTTTCATCCGCCGGTGTCGCAATCGAATAGGCCGTGCCCTGGCGTCCCGCGCGACCGGTGCGGCCAATGCGGTGAACGTAGTCTTCAGCGTGGCTGGGCAGGTCAAAGTTGAAAACGTGGCTGACCGCCGGAATATCCAGCCCGCGCGCGGCGACGTCAGAGGCGACCAGGAAGCGAAGGCTGCCATCGCGAAAGGCATCCAGCGTTTTCATGCGCTGCGTCTGGTCCAGGTCGCCGTGAATCGGTGCCGCATCAAAACCGTGCGCTTTCAGGGATTTGGCGACGATATCGACTTCGGTTTTACGGTTGCAGAAAATGATCGCGTTTTTCAGCGGTTCTCCCTCTGCTTCGATCAGCGCGCGCAGCAATTCGCGCTTCTGCTTGGCGGTCTGATCTTTGCGGGTCGGTGTTATCTCGACCAGCTTCTGGGTGATGGTCTCAGAGGTTGTCGCCTGACGCGCGACCTCGATCCGTTCGGGCGAATGCAGGAAGGTGTTGGTGATGCGCTCGATCTCGGGCGCCATCGTGGCACTGAAGAACAACGTCTGGCGGGTGAAAGGCGTCAGCTGGAAGATGCGTTCGATATCGGGGATGAAGCCCATATCCAGCATCCGGTCGGCTTCGTCCACAACCATGACCTCCACCCCGGTCAGCAGCAGCTTGCCGCGCTCGAAATGGTCCAGCAGCCGGCCCGGTGTGGCGATCAGCACATCTACGCCCCGGTCGATCAGCTTATCCTGCTCGGCAAAGGAAACCCCGCCGATCAGCAGTGCCTTGGTCAGGCGGGTGTTCTTGGCGTAAATGTCGAAATTCTCGGCCACCTGCGCGGCGAGTTCGCGCGTCGGACACAGCACGAGGCTGCGCGGCATACGCGCCCGCGCCCGGCCCCGAGACAGGCGTGTGATCATCGGCAGCGTAAAGCTGGCTGTCTTGCCGGTGCCGGTCTGGGCGATGCCAAGGACATCGCGCCCCTCCAGAGCCGGAGGGATAGCGCCCGCCTGAATCGGGGTCGGGTTTTCATAACCCGCTTCGGCAATCGCCTTGAGTACTTTCGGATCTAACTTAAGGTCGGAAAATTTGATCATTTGCGTCCATATGCTGCACTAATTGCGCAGATTAAAAATGGGACGCCATTCTACGCCCCTCGTTCGTCTGCCGGATGCAGACGCGAATTGCCCTAGCTTAATCAGTGTTACTCGTCAATCTTGTCAAAAAAAACAACATTCGGTTGCGATAGATGGGGAACAGAATCGCATAACCAACGGTTGGCCGATGATTGATCGAAGGAATATCCATGGCAATTTCCGCAGAAGCCGGGCTTAGCCCCGTTCAGGCATTCGCTTTAGTCGGCGTCGTCGGTGTTGGTGCGCAGTGGCTGGCCTGGCGTTTCAGGCTACCCGGTATCGTCATGATGCTGATTGCGGGTCTGGCGCTTGGCCCCTTCACCGGCATCTTCGTTCCGTCGCGTGATATCGGCGCATTGACGGGGCCGATGATTTCTCTGGCTGTGGCGGTGATCCTGTTCGAAGGCGGGCTGACGCTGAACTTCAAGCAGCTTGAGGATGCGGGGCCGGGCGTCAGGCGACTGGTTGTCATCGGGGCGCCCTTGGGTTGGCTGTTGTCTTCGCTGGCGCTGATTTTTATCGCCGGTCTCAGCTGGGAAACCTCTGTCGTTTTCGGCGGTGTCATGATCGTTACGGGCCCGACCGTGATCGCGCCACTGCTTCGGGCCGCCAAGCTGCACAACCGCCCGGCACAGCTTCTGCAATGGGAAGCCATCGTAAATGACGCGGTTGGCGCCCTTGTCGGCGTCGTCGCTTTTGTCGTTGTCATGGTCATCCAGCAGCAGCAAAGCGTCGCGAGTGCGATCTGGACGATTATCTGGGGCATATCCTTCGCGGCCCTCGTTGGGTTTGGCGCGGCCTTGCTTGTGGTCAATGTCTTCCGCCGCTCACTTGTGCCGGAATATATGAAGGTGCCGCTGTTGTTCGTTCTGGTTCTGGCGGTTTTCGCGGTATCGGATGCGGTGCTGCATGAATCGGGGCTGCTGGCCGTGACGGTCATGGGGCTGATCATCGCCAACGCCAATCTGCCGTCATACACAGAGATCTATCGCTTCAAAGAGCAGGCGACGACCTTGCTGCTGTCGGGTGTGTTCATCTTGCTGGCAGCGAATGTGCAACTGGAAACGCTGGATCTGCTGAACTGGCGCTCTGCGCTGTTCATTTTCTCGGTTATCCTGCTGGTGCGACCGCTGACGGTGCTGCTCTCTCTCGCCGGGACCTCTATCCCGATGAATGAGCGTCTGCTGGTGGCATTTACCGGCCCACGTGGGGTGGTCCTTCTGGCCATTTCCGGCATCTTCGCCCAACGCCTTGTGGCGGAAGGCGTGGCTGATGGCGCGGTGTTGCAGCCGCTGGCATTCGTTCTGGTGCTGACAACTGTCGTTCTGCATGGTTTCACGCTGAAGCCGCTGGCGCAGAAGCTGGGGCTGACCTCATCCGAAACGCCGGGCATGATTATTGTCGGTGGGTCAAGCTTCACCACCGGGCTTGCGCAGGCGTTGGAGAATGCGGGGGTTCAGGTGCTTGTGACCGATCCGAACCGTGGGCAGTTGCGCTCTGCCAGGGCGGCGGGCGTGCATACTTATTACGGTGACATCCTGTCGGAAAGCGCCGATCACGGTGTCGAGTTTATCAGCTATTCCACGATTTTTGCTGCGTCCGACAACGACGCCTATAACACCCTTGTCACGACCGACCTTGCGCCGGAATTCGGACGCAATGCGATCTGGCAGATTTCGCGCGTCAAAGAGGATCAGGCGCGTCATGCTCTGCCGAACCAGCTTGGCGGGCAGGGCGTCAATGGTGGGCGCACACTGGCGCAATATCTCGAACTGCTCGCTGATGGCTGGATTTTCCGCGCCACCCGCCTGACAGAGGAATATACGCTGGAGGACTGGCAGGCCGCACGGGAAGGCGCGATCCCGCTGGCTGTCGTGCAGGACGGCAGTGTGCGTTTCGTGGGCCGGGATGAAGAACTGACTGGAAAGCCGGGCATGCGCATCGTGTCCATGATGCCGCCCGAGCTGGCAGAAAAGATCCGTCGCGAGGCGGAAGAAAGCAGTAAACAGCGCGAACAGGCCAAGGCAGAGGCGAAGGCTGTCCGTAAGGGCGACGGCGAAGGCAGTCAGCCGGACGAGGAAGAAAGTGCCAGCGACGGCAATGGTGGTAAATCGCCGAGGGAGTTGCCGGGTTAGAGCACGCTTCGACGAAGCGATGTCTTCACGCGGCGGCGGATAGACCTGTCAGCCGCCGCGCTTCTTCCATCGCCGGTGAACCCAGAACCACTGACCGGGATGCGTCCTGATCTGTCGTTCGAGATCATCGTTCAGGGCCTGCATCATTTCCTCTGCGGAGCCATGTGGAATGGGCGTCCCGACCTCGACTGAAAAGCTTAGACCATCCGCTTGCCGAACCCCCGCGATCGGCACCAGCAGCGCATCATAGCGCAGCGCCAGCTCTGCCGGGGTCAGAACGGTGCGGGAAGGCAGGCCGAAAAATTGCAGCGCCGTTCCGTCATGCACAAACTGGTCGAAGCCAAGTGCCAGCATCCCGCCACCGCGCAGGAATTTCAGCATGGCAGCAAAGCCGGCGCGACCGCGCGGAAATATCGGTTCTGCGATATTGCGCATCGCGGGGATGTAATGCGCGTTGAAAGCCGGATTGTTCATTGGCCGGTATAATGCACCCACGGGCCAGCCGCGCGCCGACAAGGCCGCCCGCATCGCGTCGTAATTGCCGAAATGGGCGCAGGCGAGAATGACGGGTCGGTCCTCGGCCGCAGCTTGTTCCAACGCTGGAAGGCCCGGACCCGTGAGCGGCGCGGATGCGCGGATGCGGTTGGTGAACTCTTCGCCCGAATAGATCTCTGCCATAGAGCGGCCGGCATTGTTCAGGACATGACGGGCGATTTCCCTGCGGTCCTTTTGGGAGAGATTCGGCATGGCTAGGGCAAGGTTTTGTTCTGCCCGGCGCGACCAGCCTGCAACAGGTCCAAGTGCCCGCGAAAAGATCCAGCCGACCAGCGGAATGCGCTTCTTATAAGGCAGCAATTGGGCAAACCCCATGACGGCAAGGAAGGCAGCATTGGCGATGCGGTCGGCAAGATCGACCTGCTCGGCTTCATCGTTGTTTCGGCTGTCACTCATCCGCGGCTTTGTCCATTGGCCAGACGGCTTTCCCGATACCAGATATACAGACCAGCGGCGACGATGATCGACGCGCCGATTACGGTCCATCGGTCGGGCAGCACGCCCCAGAAAAGCCAGCCCCACAGCGCCGCCCAGACCAGTCCTGTGTATCCGAAAGGTGCGATTGCCCCTGCCTCTGCCAGAGAAAATGCGTGGATCAGCAGCGCCTGCGACACCGCGCCGAAAAGGCCGATCAGGAAAAAGGCCCAAAGGTGCTGAACCTCGATCGCTTGCCAGAAGAACGGCACCACAAGGCTGCTGGCGATGCTGCCGACAACCACGGTCCAGATCAGCGAGGTGGCAAGAGAATCCGTCCGCACGACCCTCGTCAGCAAGGCGCCGCCTGCATAGGTGAACGCCCCGATCAGCGTCAGGATGGATGCGGGGTGAAAGACCCCGAATCCGGGGCGGATGATGATCATTGCGCCGATCATCGCGGCGACGATACCGGCAATGCGGCGCCAGCCGACCGATTCCCCCAGAAACAGCGCCGCCCCAAGGGTAATCAGCACAGGGTTCATATCCATGATCGCCGTCGCCTCAGCGATGCCGATATACTGGATGGCGGTGAAGAACAGCGAAACAGAGGCAAGCTGGCACAAGGCCCGCACCAGCTGGAACATCGGCTGGCGAGAGCGAAGGCTGGGTAAAAAGCGCGCGCGGTAGAAGATCAGCACCACGGCCAGATTGCCCATATAACGCGCCCAGACGACCTGCGCAGGGGAATAGAACTGCCCCAGATATTTTGCCGTCGCATCCATCAGCGTGAAAACGAAGACGGACAGCAGCAGGAAAATGATGCCGCGTGTCTGATCGTTGCCATGCGGCAGGCCCCTGCCGTCACGCTCACGCCCGAAAAGGGCAAAGGCACGTGGCAGGGCGCGCATCAGGAAGCCGAAGCCGCAGCGAATCTGTTTCGCTGCGGCCCGCTGTCAGTGCAATGCGTTGAAGGTGCGATTGCGATCAAACCAGTTCCTTCGCCACCTTGACGACATTTTCCGGGGTGATGCCGAACTCCTTGTAAAGGACATCTGCGGGGGCAGAGGCACCGAAGCCCGACATACCGATAAAGGCCGAGGTTGTTTCTGATCCGCCTTCGCCAAGAAGCAGCCAGTCCCAGCTTTGACGAACGCCTGCCTCAATTCCGATACGCGCGGTCCCTTTGGGCAGGACCTCGCGGCGATAGGATTCGGGCTGGTCGCGGAAAAGCTCCATGCTCGGGATGGAAACCACGCGGGTCGGGATGCCCGCAGCTTCCAGGGTCTCCCGCGCATTCACGGCGATTTCCACTTCGGAACCAGAGGCGATCAGGATCACCTTCGGCTCGGCAGATGCCTCGCGCAGGATATAGGCGCCCTTGGCAGAGCGGTTTTCACCCGCATCTTCGCGCAGCAGCGGCAGGTTCTGGCGCGACAGGGCCATAACCGAGGGCGCGTCAGTGGTTTCCAACGCGATTTCCCATGCCTCCGCCGTTTCGATCAGGTCGCAGGGACGCAGAACCAAAGTGTTCGGCGTCGCGCGGCAGATCGACAGATGCTCGACCGGCTGGTGGGTCGGTCCGTCCTCTCCCAACCCGATGCTGTCATGCGTCATAACATAGATCGGCGCGACCTGCATCAGGGCAGACAGGCGCATCGCGCCGCGTGCGTAATCGGTGAAGGTCAGGAAAGTGCCGCCATAGGGGCGATATCCGCCGTGAAGGAATATCCCGTTCATGGCCGCGGCCATACCATGTTCGCGGATGCCGAAATGGACGTAGCGGCCGCCACGGTTTTGCAGATCGAAAATGCCCAGATCGCCGGTCTTGGTGTTGTTCGAACCTGTCAGGTCGGCAGAGCCGCCGAACATTTCCGGCAGAAGCGGGTTGATTACCTCCAGTACCATTTCGGAGGCCTTGCGGGTGGCAACCTTGTGCTGGCCTTCAAGCGCCTGTTCTTTCAACGCGGCAATCGCTGGGCGGAGCTTCGGGCTGACCTCATGCGAGATGCGGCGTGCGAATTCGTCGCGCGTGTCGCCGGGCAGGGCGTCGACGCGCTTCTGCCATGCGTCGCGGTCTTCGGCACCACGCGAGCCGGCCTCGCGCCATTGGCTCAGGATGTCGTCCGGGATAACGAACTCCGCATGATCCCAGCCATAGGCGCGACGGGTCGCCGCGATTTCCTCTTCACCAAGGGGAGAGCCGTGCGCCCCTGAGGTATCCTGCTTCTTGGCAGAGCCGAATCCGATGATGGTCTTGCAATCGACCAGCGTCGGCCGGCCATCGGATTCCTTGGCGGCGGTCAGAACACGGTCGATATCCGCCGCGTCATGGCCGTCGCAGGACAGAACGCGCCAGCCCGAAGCGGCAAACCGTTCATGCTGGTTGGTCTTATCGGCCAGCGTGACGCGACCGTCGATCGTGATGTTGTTATTGTCCCACAGCACGATCAGTTTGCCGAGACCCTGTGCACCTGCCAGCGAAATCGCCTCTTGGCTGATGCCTTCCATCAGGCAGCCGTCACCGGCGATAACCCATGTGCGGTGATCGCAGACCTCTTCGCCGAACTCGGCGCGCGCGGCTTCTTCGGCCATCGCAAAGCCGACCGAGTTGGCGATGCCCTGGCCCAGCGGACCGGTCGTCGTCTCAATCCCGTCGGCATGGCCGTATTCCGGGTGGCCGGCCGTTTTGGAGCCCCACTGGCGGAAGTTCTTGACCTCTTCCAGCGTCATATCCTCATAGCCCGTCAGATAGAGCAGCGCATATAGCAGCATAGAGCCGTGGCCAGCTGACAGGATGAAGCGGTCGCGGTCGAACCAGTTCGGCGCTTTCGGGTCAAACTTCAGGTGCTTGGTGAACAGCACTGTGGCGACATCGGCCATGCCCATAGGCATACCGGGATGGCCGGAATTGGCCGCCTGGACGGCATCCATTGCCAGGACGCGGATCGCGGTGGCGAGGTTCCAATGCTGTGGGTCGGCCTTGCGGCGGGCTTCGAGGTCCATGGCAACATCCTTTCAGACAGGGTTGCGCCCCTGATAGCAGGTGCGGGCGGGGTTTCAAGACGGCCTGAAATCGTGCAATAATACGAAAGCGCGGGAAATGCGTGGACAAATCGGGCCCGCCGAAGCTTGACTTGTTGCGCCGAATCCCCCATATGCGCGCTACCGGTCGGGCGAGAGCCTTTGACCGGTGCTATGTTTTTGAACCATCACCCATAAGGGTGCGCTGTCCGAAGGCGGGAAAACCTCCCCCAACGCCGGGAATTTGCCGGGGCCGCAGGATGCGGGATACGAAGGAAAGATGAATGTTCGCAGTTCTCAAAACGGGCGGCAAACAGTACCGCGTTCAGGCGGGCGACGTGCTGCGCGTGGAAAAGCTGGCCGCTAATGCTGGTGAAACAGTCCAGTTCAACGAAATTCTGATGGTGGGTTCGACCGTCGGCGCGCCGCTGGTTGACGGTGCTGCCGTTCAGGCCGAAGTGATCGAACAGATCAAGGCTGACAAGGTCATCACCTATGTCAAGCGCCGCCGCAAGCACAGCTCGCAGCGGACCCGTGGCCATCGCCAGCAACTGACGCTTCTGCGCGTCACCGACGTGCTGGAAAAAGGCGGCGACAAGTCTGGCGTAAAGGAAGCCATCGGTGCACGCACCGCCGGCGCATCCTATGTTGCCGAAGCCAAGCCTGCCGCCAAGAAAGCCGCGCCGAAGAAAGCGGAAAAGGCCGAAAAGCGTGCCGCAAAGGCTGATGACGCGCCGAAGGCAGCAGTCGGCACCCGCCCGGCCAACCTGCTGAGCGAAGCGCGCGAAGGCGGTGCGGACGACCTGAAACTGATCTCGGGCGTGGGACCGAAACTGGAAGAGCTGCTACACGAAAACGGCGTTTTCCACTTTGACCAGATCGCCGCCTGGAAAAAGGCAGAGATCGAATACATGGACGACCAGTTGTCGTTCCATGGTCGCATTGAACGCGACGAATGGATCAAGCAGGCCAAGGATTTGGCTAAAGACAAGAAGGACTGAAACCATGGCACATAAAAAAGCAGGCGGTTCGTCCCGTAACGGCCGCGACTCTGCCGGTCGCCGCCTTGGCGTCAAGCTGTATGGCGGTCAGGCCGCAGCAGCAGGCAACATCATCGTGCGTCAGCGCGGCACCACCTGGTGGCCGGGCGCCAATGTCGGCATGGGCCGCGATCATACCCTGTTCGCGCTGACCGACGGCGAAGTGACCTTCAAGAAAGGTCTCAAGGGTCGCACCTATATCTCGGTCATGCCAGCGAGCGCTGAGGCTGCCGAATAAGCCGATAACAACCCGGCAATATCAGGGGGATCGGCGAAAGCCGATCCCCCTTCGCGTTTCGGGGTGACGTATCACCCCTGTGGAGGAGATGACATGACAGCACTTGCGCAAGTCGCCCCGGACCTGACGAAAGATCAGCCGGTGATAACGACCGAACGGCTGGAGCTTCGACCGTTGCGGCGCTCTGATGTCGGTCTGATTGCGCATTACACCGCTGATCGCCGCGTGGCCGAAGGCACGCGCGCCATTCCCCACCCACTGCCACCAGGTGCTGCGGAAAGCTTTGTCGCACGCGCGATGGACCCAGAGCGGAGCGAAGATGTCTGGGCAATTGACGGTTCGGCAAACGGCTTGGGCGAAGTTCTGGGCGTGGTGTCTCTGACGCGGATGGAAGACGACCAGTCGGAACTGGGGTTCTGGGTCGGGGCCGGCTTCTGGAACACCGGTTTCGCCAGCGAGGCTGTCTCTGGCCTTGTGGCAGAAAACCCGCACAATTCCCGCACGCTGTTCGCCGAGGTGTTTCAGGACAATCCCGGCTCTGCCCGTGTGCTGACCAATTGCGGCTTTGCCTACCTGGGCGATGCTGAAAGCTGGTCAGTGGCGCGCAACGCACGTGTGCCCACGTGGACCTATCTGCGCCGGATGGGCGGCTGATCGGGAAATGGATGCGGACGGTGGAACTGATTCCTGCCGTCTGCTTTTCACTTTTCGTTTTGAGAAACGTTCCAGTCCCCATCTCTGCTGCGCGGGGATACGTCTGATTTATAGTTGTTTGATTGGCTTTGCGACAAACCGGCACGGTTAAGCGTGAACCTCTAATTGGATGTTATTTCAACTAATTTTTTATTGATTGCTTCAATTGTCTGCGCTCCAATGGCGTAAAATTGTGCGAGAGAAGCCTTTTCTTTATCGAATAATTTTATCTGGGCTTGGTTTACTCTCCGGTTGCGGCTTATGTCATTGTTCGAACGCAGACTGTTTCTTTGCAGAAGGGCGCACCGATGAAGATGGAGCGTATCCAGATAGCCGATGATGTGTCGCTCAGCCGGATGGCCTATGGAATGTGGCGCATCGCTGATGATCGTGACACCACCCCTGGGCATATCCGCGCCAAGATAGACGCATGTCTCGCGCAGGGTATCACCACACTGGATCAGGCCGATATCTATGGTGGCTATACGGCAGAGGCCTTGCTGGGTGCCGCGTTGAAGGAATCGCCCGGTCTGCGCGATCAGGTTGAAATCGTCACCAAATGCGGAATCATAGCGCCTACGGGGCGGTATGGTGACGCGCGTGTGAAGCATTACGACACCTCTGCCGCGCATATCCAGGAGGCGGTCGAGGCAAGTCTGAAGGACATCGGCACCGACCGGATCGACCTTCTGCTGATCCACCGTCCCGACCCGATGATGGATGCTGACGAAACAGGGCGAGCATTGGATCAGCTTGTCGAATCGGGGAAGGTGCTCGCGGTCGGCGTTTCGAATTTTCTGCGCGACGATACGGAGTTGCTGCAGAGCGTGATGCATCAGCCGCTTTGCGTCAACCAGATCGAGATTTCACTTGGTGCACCAGACCCGTTTTCAAACGGTCAGCTTTCGTTCATCCAGAATCATGGCATGGTTCCAATGGCTTGGTCTCCGCTGGCCGGGGGCTCGCTTTTCGCGGGCGCGCAGCCCGAACTGGTAGAGGTGATGCGGCAGATGGCGGAGGCGAAAAATTGTGATCTGGCGGCCCTGGCGGTGGCATGGCTTCTTGCCCATCCTGCGGGTATCGTGCCGGTCATGGGAACGAACACGATGAGCCGTATTGAAACGTTAACACAGGCATTCAGCGTATCGCTGGACCGTGAGGACTGGTTCATTCTGTATCAGGCGGCACTCGGCCACGAGGTTGCATGACCTCATTCATTCCCGACCACGCAAACGCGCGCAGGTTTCGCGACGCGCTCGGCAACTTTGCGACCGGCGTGACGGTGGTGACGATTGCGACGCCGGACGGGCCGGAAGGGGTGACGGCGAACAGTTTCGCGTCTGTTTCTCTGGCCCCGCCGCTGGTGTTATGGTCGCCCGGCAAATTCTCGCGTCGTCACGATCTGTTTGCGCAGGCGGCGTTCTTCAGCGTTCATGTGCTGGCCGAAGATCAAAAGGATCTGGCGGATCGCTTTACCCGAGGTGGGGCTCAGTTCGATGGGCTGGATCTGGCTGAATCGCCAGATGGGGTCGCAATCATTCCCGGCGTGCTGTGCCGCTTTGACTGCAGGTTAGAGGCGTCGCATGATGCCGGGGACCATACGTTGGTCATCGGCCGTGTCTTAAGGGCTGAGGAACGACCGGGCCGCCCTCTCGTCTTCGCGCAGGGGAAATGGGGCGGTCACCGGCCAGATTGACAGCCCGGCCGGGGGGCGCGGTCAGATGGCAAGGAAGGACGATGACCATGCTTTACATCGATAGGGGAACGTAAACGTCCCGCGCCATTTTACTTTCCAGCAAGCTGGAAATGCTTGCCTCTGCCACGGATCAAAGCGCGTAGATGGCGCCGAATTTCTCTTCCAGATAGTCCAGCAACGGTTGCGCAGAAACCTGCGTCCCGGTCGCACGCTCGATCAGGGGAACAGGTGCGACCAGACTGCCGTGGCGATGCACGTTTTCGCGCAGCCATTCCACGGCGGGCGTCGCGTCGCCTTCGGCAAGCGCCGCATCCAGTTCGGGCAACGCGGCCTGCATCGATTGGTTCAGGCACCCTGCATAGACATTGCCAAGCGCATATGTCGGGAAATAGCCGAACAGGCCAACAGACCAGTGCACATCCTGCAAGACGCCGTTTGACGGCTTGTCCACGGCGACGCCGAAATCCTTCAGGAAGCGCGCATTCCACGCCTCTTCAAGGTCGGTCGCATCAAGCCGGCCCGCGATGAGATCTCGTTCCAGATCGAAGCGCATCATGATGTGCAGATTATACTGCACCTCGTCCGATTCGGTGCGGATATAGCCGGGGCTGACGCGGTTCACGCTGGCGTAGAAGTCATCGGCATTGTCGATGTTCAGCCCGTCGAAGGCGTCCGGCATGCGGTCGAACAGCCAGCCGGTGAAGGCGCGGGAACGTCCGATCTGGTTTTCAGAGATGCGCGATTGGGATTCGTGCACACCCAGCGAGACGCCGCGACCCAGTGCCGTAAAGGCGTAATCGCTGTCGATGCCCAGCTCATAATTGGAATGCCCCACCTCGTGAATGGTGGAATAAATGCAGTTGAAGGGATCGCTGGTGACGACACGGGTCGTGATGCGGCTGTCCTGCCACCGGCCAGAGCTGAATGGATGAACCGCAATATCCATCCTTCCGCGCGTCCAGTCATAGCCGAATGCAGTCGCGCATTGCCGCGCCAGCCTGAGCTGGGTTTCTGCCGGAAACTGTCCGTCAAGCGCCTTTGGCTGGCGTTCGGCCCCCATAACGTCGTCACGAAGCTGGACGAGCCGCGGACGAAGCGTGGCGAAGATGCGCGAAATGGATTCGGCGCTTGCACCGGGTTCGTAATCGTCCAGAAGCGCATCATAGGCGTCACCGCCATCGGCAAGCGCTGCGGCTTCTTCGCGCTTCAACATCAGGATGTCCGACAGGGTCGGTATAAAGCTGGCGACATCTTCGGTGCTGCGGGCCTCTGCCCATATACCCTGCGCGAGAGAGGTCAGGCGGGCCAGTTCCATCGCCAGACGCGCAGGAATCCGGGTCTGACGGCGGAAGTCGCGGCCGATCAGTTCCAGCATTCTTGCGTCTTCTTCGTCCTCAACCTCTGATGCTGCGCCATCCAGCCATTCACCGATGCGGGGGTCGGTGCGACGCTCATGCAAGACGGCCTCCATCGCCGCCATTTCCTCGGCCCGCTGCTCGGCAGCGCCGCGTGGCATGACGGTTTCCTGATCCCAGCCAAGGCGTTCTGCGACAGAGGACAGAGCCTCGCTCGTCCGCTGGAATTCCATCAATGCGTCGAGATCGCTCATTTCACCGTTCCACGAATCGAGGTTTCAAAGGGATAGCGGGCATGGTGCCTTGCACGCAGGATCAGCACGAACAGAAGCACCGCGCCAAGCTGGTGGATCAGCGCCAGCATCAGTGGCGAGGCATGGATCACGTTCATGATTCCCAGCACGACCTGTAACAGCAGAGCTGCCAGCATCGCAGTATAGGCACCGCGCGTGACCGAATGCGGCGAACGGCGTGACCGCCGCCAAACGACGATGCCGAAAATGAACAGCAGATAGCCGACCATGCGGTGCGTGAATTGAACCAGTGCCGGATTTTCGAACAGGTTGCGCCAGCCAAGCGCGGGATCCCAGATGGCGGCGGGTATCCATTCGCCGCCCATTGTCGGCCAGCCGGTATACTGACGCCCCGCATCTATGCCAGCCACGAGCGCACCGATCAGGATCTGGACGAAGGCCAGATGCATCAGCCCGGTGGACATCGAAAACAGCTTCGGCTCTGCCGCGCGGCGTGCCCGCATCAGCGCAGCCTCTGGTCGCGACAGCTGCATGGCGTACCAAGCGATCAGACCAAGGATGGCGAAGGCAAGGCCCAGATGAATGGCAAGGCGATAGCTGGCGACGGAGGTCAGCGTCGTCGTCGCCACACCCGAATGGACCATCCACCAGCCTATCGCACCCTGCAGGCCACCCAGGACCCCAAGCCCGAGAAGGCGCGGCGTCCAGCCCGTAGGGATACGTTTCGTGGCCCAGAAGAACAGGAAGCCGGCCGCCCAAACCAACCCGACAAGACGGCCAAGCAAACGGTGGGACCATTCCCACCAATAGATTCGCTTGAAGCCGGCCAGATCCATATCCGGGTTTTCTTCGGTGAATTGCGGGATTTGCTGATAGGCGTCGAATTCCGACTGCCATGCGGCATCGCTCATCGGCGGCATCACGCCGGTGACAGGCTTCCATTCGACAATGGACAGGCCAGAACCGGTCAGCCGCGTCGCGCCGCCAAGCGCGATCATCGCTGCAACCATGACGAAAATCACGATCAGCCACGCTCGGATCGCGCGCCGCGCGCCCTTCGGTGCGGAATCGATCATGCCGCCTGATGGCGGGGCTGCGCGAGGTGTCTCGGTCGTGACTTCCTGGAAAACCGGGCGTTTGGCCATGGAAACTCCTGCCTTGAATTGGGGCATGGCTTAGCCTGTGCGGGCAGGGTCGTCCAGCCGGTCAGTTGGACGGTTCGACGGTGTTTTGATCCATCGGCTCGTTTTCTGCCGGTAATGAGCCGGAACCGTGAAGCCTGCTGACGGAGCAGCCGGTCTCAGCATTGAACTCTTCGTAAGCGGACTCATAGCCGCGCCGCATCTGTCCGGGTTGTTCAAAGGGCGCGCAGACCTGCCACACGCGCTCATCGATGATGCTGTATTCGTATGTACCTTCGCCGGAAGGGTCCTCGGTCGGCAGGTCAGCCGGGCAAGCGCCGGTTTCCTGCGGGGCTTCAGGCAAACGGCCGAGCAGGTCCGCCTGGCAACGGATGTTCTGGTTGATCAGCCCGATATCGTCCCGCCGAGTCTGATCCCGCTGTTCCAGCCGTGCCTGCATCGGGCCACCGCTGACAAAAAAACCGGCAATGACGGCAAGTGCGGCGGTGATTGCAATGGCGGCGGTCGCTTTGCCCTTCGTCTCAGTCATTGAGTTCGTCCCGATAGTAAGCAACCACCAGCCCCGCGACGGCTGCGACCAGCAGGGCCTTCAGCGCGAAACTCATCGTGATTTCGCCGTTGAGCAGGGCATAGACCGTCGCGACCAGATCACCCATCAGCGTGAGGGCCGCGATCAGCAATGTGATCGAGGCAAACCATTTGCGCACAAGGGATCTGCGCCGCCCCTGATCGGCCGATGTGCGTCGCTGAATCCAATTATTGAGCAGGAGGAATACAGGCGTAAATGTAATCAGCGCGGCCATCGGCCACCGCATCCCGGCGCGGATATAGGGCAAGCTGTCCTGGTCCTCTGGCAGCAGGGTATCGATCAGGCGAAAGCCCAGCTGGGTCAGGTGAAATGCGATCATGCCCAGAGAAATAAACAACAATCCGTAAAGCAGCGCCTCGCGCGCCGAAACGTATGGGCGCGGTCGCGGAACGGGCGGAAAACCGTCAGCCTCGACCCAGGCGCTAAGTGCGTCCTCGCGTTCCCGGGGCGACCATCCCGCGTCTGACAATGCCGCGTCGATCTCGGCACTGCTGCGGCCGGACTGCAGGGCGTTGCGGACAAAACCCGCGAGTTGATCCGATTGACGCATGACAAACCTCTGACTGGGCCACTGTGCCGACTGGTCGTTTGGGCGCAAGGCAAATTTTTTCGGCTCTTTGCGTTTTTTCCGCTTGCACCCCCGGGCGTGCTGACCTAAATGACCCCTCACCGGCGGCCAAGGCTACCGGCCAGAAACGGATGCGGGCGTAGCTCAGGGGTAGAGCATAACCTTGCCAAGGTTAGGGTCGTGAGTTCGAATCTCATCGCCCGCTCCAGTTTCTTCCAGCAAACGCCGGGCCTGCGCCCGGCTTTTTGCTTTTATGATTGCTGAAACGAACCGCTCTCAGGCTGTGATTTCGATCGCAAGTGCATGAATGCGCGGAACGATGTCGCCAAGCGTGATGTGAACCAGCCGATGCCGTTCCAGGCGGCTTTTCCCTGCGAAAGAGGGCGAGGCAATGCGGATCCTGAAATGGGACTGCCCGCCTTCGCGAAAGCCGGCGTGACCGCGATGCTGTTCGGATTCATCGACGATCTCCAGCATTGTGGGTGACAGACCCTGCAGTCTTTCGCGCATCTGGTCGGCAATCATCGAAGCCCCCTTTCATCCGGTCGCAAATAGCTTAGTATGTCGACCCCTACGAGAACAAGGCACTGGCATGACCAACGACGACCCTTTCGGATTCGATCTTTCTGCTAAAACTGACAAAAAACGCCGTTCCAAGGGCCGTCGCGGGATGACGGGGGCGTTTGAGACGTCGACGCGTATCTGTGACAAAGAGGGCTGTGAGGAGGCGGGTCAATACCGTGCGCCGAAATCTCCCCGGTCGTTGGATGACTACTACTGGTTCTGCAAGGATCACGTTCGCGAATACAATCTGAACTGGAACTATTTTCAGGGTCAGTCGGAAGAAGAGTTTCAGGAGTTTCTGGACAACGCCACCGTGTGGGAACGCCCGACCAAGCCATTCGGAAAGGCCGCGCAGGAACAGGCATGGGCGCGCCACGGTGTCAGCGATCCTTTGGAAATTCTGGGATCGAACGGCACGGATCCGTCCGTTCGTGAAACCGGGCTGCGGCGCAAGCTGCCACCGACCGAACGACGCGCGCTTGATATTCTGGAAGCGAAGGATGGCTGGACGAGGCCAGAAATACGAAAGCAGTACAAGGCTTTGGTTAAGGTTCTTCATCCAGATATGAATGGCGGCGACCGCTCTGACGAAGAGCGTCTTGCAGAAGTTGTCTGGGCATGGGACCAGATCAAGGAAAGCCGGAACTTCCGCGACTGAGAGGTTATTCGTCGGCCATTCCGTCATCGGGATGGCCTTCGCGCGATAGCATGATGGCGATGGGCCGCATCCAGGGGATATGCGCACAGACGATCATGATTGCGACCATGATCGGAACCGCCAGGAACATGCCCGGAATGCCCCAGATAGCCCCCCAGAAGGCAAGCGACAGGATGATGCCAAAGCTCGACAGCCGCAGCGTCTGACCTAGCAGCATCGGGTCTATCACGTTGCCGATGGCAAATTGCACCGCGCTGCAGGCGGCGGCGATGGCAAGTGTTGTGCCGACATCGGCCGTCAGCACATAGGTCAGCGCAACGGCGATCACCGTCGCAATGATCGACCCGACCGATGGCAGAAAATTCAGCGCAAAGGTCAGAAGCGCGATGGCCCCTGCAAGCGGCAGTTTGGCAAGTGTGAAAATCCCGTAGACGCAGATAGCCGTTGCGCCGCTGACAATCGTTTTGACGATCAGATACCTGTTCACGCGCCGCATGATAGACGTGATGATCTGGCGCACATGCGCGGCCGATGCGCGATCCCCGCTGAGCAGGCTTTCGATTTTCAGTGGAAACCAGACCCTTTCTGCAAACATGAAGCCGACGAACAGGATGATCAGCACAGTCGCCGACAACAAATTTGAGGCACCACCAGCCGCCGTGCGCATCCATCCGGTCACATTTATGTTGCGAATGATGGTATCGACGGTTTCCTGCGCCTCTGGTCCCAGCCATTCCAGCAATGAGGGCAGGGCGGCCTGCATCTGTTCTGCATAGGAAATAGAGGTTGTCACAACCTCATTGATCTGGCTGACGACGGTTGCCGCGGCCCAGAGGAGGCCAAAGGCGATCAGCAATAGTGCGATGGTCGTCGCCAGCCAGTTCGGCACCCTCTGACGCGCAATCGCTCCGATGGCGTCAGAGGTAAGCGAGAAGATGATAATCGCGATGGCAAGGCAGATCAGGATGAACTTGGCCTGAACCAGCAGGAACATCAGCAGCGCAAAGGCTATGACGCCGAGAAACCCCGTTTGCAGCCGGTCACGCAGAAGCTGATTCTGTTGCTCCAATTTTGTCCTCGCGATCAGGATTCGGCGTTGTCTTCTGCCTCATCCTCGCCCTGATCCGCGATACGTGCAACGGAAACAACGGTTTCGCCCTTGGATGTGTTAAAGACGCGCACACCGCCCGCAGATCTTGAGCGGAAGCTGATGCCTTCAACCGGCACCCTGATCGACTGTCCGGTCGAGGTGGCCAGCATGATCTGATCGTCAGACTCTACCGGGAAAGAGGCGACAAGCTGACCGCCGCGAAGCGCCTTGTCCATGGCCATCACACCCTGGCCGCCGCGACCGCGCAGCGGGTAATCGAAGCTGGAGCTGATCTTGCCGGACCCTTTGGCCGTGATCGTCAGGATCAAATCCTCTGCCGCAGACATCTGGGCATAGCGTTCCTGCGTGATGCTGCCTTCCGCAACGTTGTCGTCATCTTCATCCGGCTCTGCACCATCATCCAATGCGCCGGCAACAGCGCGGCGCATTTTCAGATAGGCGGCGCGTTCGGCTGGGTCGGCTTCGAAATGGCGGATCACGGACATGGAAACGACCGTATCGCCCGCACCCAGGCGGATGCCGCGCACGCCGGTGGACGAACGGCTTTGGAAAACACGCAGATCGGTTGCGGCAAAGCGGATTGCGCGGCCCTTCGCGGTCACCAGCATGACGTCGTCATCATCGGTGGCCATGCGCACACCGATCAGGCTGGTGTCCTGGGGCAGTTTCATCGCGATTTTGCCGTTCGACTTAATGTTGGTGAAGTCGGACAGGGCATTCCGGCGCACCTCGCCACCGTCTGTGGCAAAGATAACCTGATAGTTGTCCCATTCTTCTTCCGGCGCATCCATCGGCAGAAGTGCGGCGATAGAGGTTCCGTTGTCGATGGGCAGGATATTGACCAGTGCCTTGCCTCGCGCGGTCCGCCCGCCAAGCGGCAGACGCCAGGTTTTGAGGCGATAGACCATACCCCCGGTTGTAAAGAACAGCAATTCGGTATGGGTATTGGCGACGAACAGGGTGGTGACAACGTCATCCTCTTTCGTGGCCATCCCGGAAAGTCCCTTGCCACCCCGCTTCTGAGAGCGGAATTCGGCAAGCGCGGTCCGTTTGATGTAGCCGCCAGAAGTGATGGTGACGACCATATCCTCACGCTCGATCAGGTCCTCATCGTCCATATCGCCGGACCATTCGAGGATCTCTGTGCGGCGGGGCACAGCGAACAGATCTCTCACCTCGTTCAACTCGTCCGAGATGATGCCCATGATCCGTTCGCGGCTGGCAAGGATCGCAAGATATTCGCGGATCGCATCTGCCAGTTCCTGCAATTCGTCGGTAACTTCCTGAACGCCAAGCTGGGTCAGGCGTTGCAGGCGCAGGTCGAGGATTGCACGAGCCTGCGTTTCAGACAGGTTATAGGTGCCGTCATCGTTGACCGGGTGGCGCGGATCGTCGATCAGCTTGAGATATTCAAGGATGTCATGGGCTGGCCAGCGGCGCTCCATCAGGCGCCGTCGGGCCTCGGCCGCATCGGCGGAAGAGCGGATGGTCGCAACCACCTCATCCACGTTCGAAACGGCAACCGCCAGACCGCACAGCACATGGCTGCGTTCGCGCGCCTTGCGCAGTTCAAAGGCGGTGCGACGGGCGACGACCTCCTCTCGGAACGAGATGAAATGGGTCAGGAAGTCGCGCAAAGTCAGCTGTTCCGGCCTGCCGCCATTCAGCGCAAGCATGTTCGCGCCAAAACTGGTTTGCATCGGCGTGAAGCGGAACAGCTGGTTCAGCACGACCTCTGCCGTTGCATCGCGCTTCAGCTCGACAACGACGCGAACGCCGTGACGGTCGGATTCGTCTTGCACATGTGCAATGCCCTCGATCCGCTTCTCCTTGGCCAGTTCGGCGATCTTCTCGATCATCGTGGCCTTGTTGACCTGATACGGGACTTCTTCGATTACAATCGCATAGCGGTCCTTGCGGATTTCCTCGATCCTGGTCTTGGCGCGGAGGATGACCGAACCACGACCCTCCAGATAGGCTTTGCGGATGCCGGAACGGCCAAGAATCGTACCGCCGGTCGGGAAATCCGGACCGGGCACGATTTCCATCAACCGTTCGGTCGACAGGTCAGGATTCTCGATCAGTGAAAGCGTTGCATCGACAACCTCGCCCAGATTGTGGGGCGGGATGTTGGTGGCCATGCCGACAGCGATACCGCCCGCACCATTGACCAGCATGTTCGGAAAGCGTGCGGGCAGGACCGTGGGCTCGCGGTCCTTACCGTCATAGTTATCCTGAAAATCGACCGTTTCCTTGTCGATATCGGCCAACAGATAATCGGCGGGCTTTGCCATGCGCACTTCGGTATAGCGCATCGCCGCAGGCGGGTCGCCGTCCATCGAACCGAAGTTGCCCTGACCGTCCAGCAACGGCAGCGACATGGAAAAATCCTGCGCCATCCGTACAAGCGCGTCATAGATCGCGCCGTCACCGTGGGGGTGATATTTACCCATGACGTCGCCAACCGGGCGGGCCGATTTGCGGTAAGGTTTGTCATGCGTGTTGCCGGTTTCGTGCATCGCGTAAAGGATGCGGCGATGCACCGGTTTCAGACCGTCACGCAGGTCCGGGATCGCGCGGCTGACAATAACCGACATAGCATAATCGAGATAGCTCGACCGCATTTCGTCGGTGATGTCGATCTGGGGACCGTCATGATGCATGACAACGCGTTCTGGCGTGTCATCCCCGCCGTCATTGCCATTTCCGGCCAGTTCCAGATCGTCGTCTTCGGGGGTATCAGCCACGTCTCACGCCTCAAGATATTGTTGCCGCGCGGTATAGCACCTACGCGGGCTTGGGTGCAACGCTATCGGATGCTTATGCCGTGCCCGAAAGCCGAGCGAAGCCAGATGCCTGTCAGAATCGCCGAGCAGATTGCGTTCCAGGCTGCCATCGTCAGGCCAAGGAAATACCACTGCGGCTGATCGCAGCGCACGACTTCGGCCGTTTGCAGTTGCGCCATCAGGTCTTTGGCCGAGAGTGCGCCGATATCGCCCAAGCCCCCCGTGCAGGCCGACGGCCCTTCCCACCAGCCGAATTCGACCCCGGTGTGATAAATGGCAAAGGCGCATGCCAACCCCGCTGCCAGCACGCCCAGCCAGCGAAGCACGCGTCTGTCGATGAAAATCAGCAATGCCGCGATGGCCGCCGCCGCGAGATGTGGCCACCGTTGCAGGATGCACAGCTCACAAGGGACATATCCGATGGATTGAAAGATCAGCGCGGTGATCAGCAGCGCGGCAGAACCTGCGCCTGCGATGATTGCGAGTTGCCGTGAAGAAAGCGTCATATGATCGATCCGTTAACTGGCTGGAGGCGCGCGGAAAATCGGCGCTGAGCCGTCCGCTGTCAATGCGGTTTCCAGGTGATCACGCGATAGAGATAAATCGCGATCACCGCGAATACGATCGTTTTCGACACCGGATCTATGAAGCCAGAGACAAGCTCAAACCGCTCTTGCAGGATCAGACCGGCAACCGTCAGAAGAACCGTCCAGATCACGCTGCCCGCAATCGTCAGGATCAGAAAACGCCCGAAGTTCATACGTGCGATGCCGGCGGGCACGGAAATCAGCGTTCGGATCGCGGGCAGCATTCGTCCGAAAAAGACCGCGGCGCCGCCGTGCCGGTCGAACCACCCGACGGCTCCGTCAATGTCCGAAGGTGACATTGTCAGCACGCGGCCCCAGCGTGCAGCCCAACGTTTCAGCCTCTCTGCACCGAAAAGGCGACCGACGAAATACCACGCGCTCGTCCCTGCGACAGAGCCTGCGGTGCCGGCAAGGATCGTCAGGGCGAGGTTCATCTCTCCTTCGCCGACAAGGAAGCCGGCAAGGGGCATAATGACCTCCGACGGGATCGGTGGAAACAGGTTCTCGGCCAGCATCAGCAGGAACACACCGGGATAGCCCCATGCCTCGATCACCGAAACGACCCACTCAAACATCTGACGACCCCACATAATTTTAGCCCGGTCTCGCCCGGCTTGCCGGAACCGTCAAGCCCGCATAGGGTTGATATCGGCTACGGAGTCCGCGCAGGCAGAACTGGCGTGGAACATTTTGCGGGAGAATGCAGGAAATGGAATGGCGCGGACGGCAGGGTAGCCGAAATGTTCAGGACAGGCGCGGAATGGGCGTGGGCGGTGCGGGAAGCATCGGCGCTGTCGGTATGCTGGCGGTTCTGGCGTTTGGTTATTTCTTCGGCATAGACATCTCGCCACTGGTCAGCCAGACGGGCCAACCCAGCGGAGAGCCCCGTGAGTTGACGGCAGAGGAGCAACAGATGGGCGATTTCGCCTCTGTGATCCTCCGTGAGACGGAAACATCCTTCGGCGAAATCGTGCCGGAGGCGACGGGCCAGTCCTATTCCGATCCGCAAATGGTGCTTTATTCCGGTGTTACGCAGTCTGGTTGTGGCGGCGCTTCGGCGCAGATGGGGCCGTTTTACTGCCCGGCCGATCAGACGATCTATCTTGATACGGATTTCTTCAACGTTCTTGCGAATCGCATGGGTGCGGATGGTGACCTCGCACCGGCCTATGTGATCGCGCATGAGGTCGGGCATCACGTGCAGAACCAGCTTGGTATTCTGCCCAGGGTGACGCAGATGCGCCAGCAAGCCAGTCAGGAAGATTCGAACGCGCTGTCGGTGCTGACCGAATTGCAGGCTGATTGTTTTGCCGGGCTATGGGCGCGCAGCTCTTCGCGGGACCTGCAAATCACGCGGGAAGATATTGGCGAGGCGATGACGGCGGCGGCTGCCGTTGGTGATGATGCACTGATGGAAAGCGCGGGTCGGGCCGTTGTGCCGGATGCCTTCACGCACGGGTCCTCCGCAGATCGTCAGGAATGGTTCATGCGCGGCTTTGAGGCGGGCGAACTGTCATCGTGCAACACCTTCGCCGAAGCAGGCCTCTGACGGATCACCAATGGCCCGGGCTGCCATATCCCATCATTTCGGCAGCTTGGGCCCCCGGTTCCGCTCTATCGTGGCCCAGTCCGGCCAAAGATCCAGCTTCTCGAGGCCGAGCATCACAAGGCCCGCAGCGATAATCGAAAAAACCAGAATCACCATCTTCTTGCTGGGTGGGCGTCGTGCCCATTGTGAAGCCCTCATCAGCCAGGTCAGGTTGTTCATGTTCGCACCTTCGGTTATTTCTGCTGCGCCTCCGATGGCGCACCGACATATATGGACCTGATTTGCCCAAACGCTCTGAAAGCCGCAAGCTGCCTTACTCAGCACGCCAGATGTATGATCTGGTGGCCGATGTTGAAAGCTATCCCGAGTTTTTGCCCTGGAACAGTGCTGCAAGAATCAGGTCGCGGGATCAACGTCCGGACGGCTCGGAAGTTATAGAGGCGGACCTTGTTATTTCCTTCAAGGTATTTCGCGAAAGATTTGGCAGCCGTGTCACGCTTTGGCCCGATGCGATGAAGATCGACACGGATTATCTGGATGGACCCTTTCGCTACCTTCACTCTGGCTGGGCTTTTCACGACCTGCCGGAAGGCGGCTGTCAGGTCGATTTTTTTGTCGATTTCGAATTCAAGAACGCGCTTCTGGGCAGGCTGATCGGCGTCGTCTTTGATGAGGCGATGGGGCGGATTGTCAGGGCGTTCGAGGCCCGCGCCAAGGTGCTTTACGGCAGTTAGGCTTGTGCGACGCGAATTCTGCATGGCCAATTAGGCAGCACAGATAAATGTTGTCCGGGTTTCGTTTTTGACCTGACAATAATTAGTTATATCATAATCTTGCAGGAAATATCTGCGAAAATGTATGAAATGCAGTCCGCTGTTGCACTTTTCGCGAAGATATCGGACGTTTGATCCATGAACCAACCGGGGAGAAAGTAATGAACTTCGTCAAGACCGTAACAGCGGCATTTGCATTTGCGTCAGTGGCGGGCGTTGCCAGTGCGCAGGAAGAAACCTTTATCACCATCGGTACCGGCGGTCAGACCGGCGTGTACTACGTTGTCGGTCAGTCGGTCTGCCGTCTGGTCAACCGCAACACCGAAACCACTGGCATCCGCTGCACCGCGCCGTCGACCGGTGGCTCTGTGGCTAATGTCAACGCCATCAAATCGGGCGACATGACCATGGGCGTCGCTCAGTCGGACATCCAGTACCATGCTTATAATGGTTCTTCGGAAGAGTTCGAAGGCGACAACAAGTTTGAAAACCTGCGCGCCGTGTTCTCGGTTCACCCAGAGCCTTTCACCGTTGTTGCGCGTCAGGATGCCAACATCGCAACCTTTGACGATCTGCAGGGCAAACGCGTGAATGTGGGCAATCCGGGTTCCGGGCAGCTGGCAACGATGCAGGTCGTTCTGGACGCCAAAGGCTGGACCATGGACGATTTCTCGCTGGCATCGCAGCTGCAGCCCAGCGAGCAGTCCGCTGCACTGGGTGACAACAACGTTGACGCCATCGTCTACACCGTCGGCCACCCGAATGGCTCGATCCAGGAAGCAACCTCGACGGTTGAGGCCAATCTGGTGCCGGTCGAAGGCCCGGAAATTGACGCTCTGGTCGAGGAAAACCCCTATTACGCCAAGGCGACCATTCCGGGTGGCATGTATGCCGGTACGGATGAAGACACCAACACATTCGGCGTGAAGGCAACTTTTGTAACGTCTGCCGATGTTCCGGATGAGGTTGTGTATGAGGTCGTGAAGGCGGTCTTTGACAATTTCGACCGTTTCAAGGGGCTGCACCCGGCCTTTGAAAACCTGACCCAGGAAGCCATGGTCACCGAAGGTAATTCGGCGCCGCTGCATCCCGGCGCAGAGAAGTATTACAAAGAGCAAGGCTGGATCGAGTAAGCCTGATCGGGGTCAAACCCGTATGCTGAATATACAGATTGCGGCTCCGCTCTTGCAGCGGGGCCGCTTTTTTATGACAATTAAGTGATAACGTCCAAGATGATGCCGGGAAAAACCGGTCAGGAACAGGGATATAAAGATGAACAGTGACGAAGATCCAAAGGCGGGTGGGGGCGGTCACGACAACCGCAACATTCGCGGCAATCAGCGAGAGGCGGCGGCGGTTGAAAACGTCGCCTCTGGCGCGGGCGGGCTGAGCCAGTCCGAACTGGACGAACTTGTCGCTTCCTCTGACACGGGTGCGCGGACGCCCGCGGGCTGGGTCGGTCGGCTGATCCTGATCGTGGCTTTCTGCTGGTCGCTGTTCCAGATCTGGATCGCGTCACCGCTGCCATTCATCCTGGAAGTCGGGATTTTTGACGAAACGCAGAAGCGTTCGTTCCACCTCGCTTTCGCCATGTTCCTTGCTTATCTGGCCTATCCGGCCGAACGCTCGCCGATTCAGATGGGTCTGGCGCTTGGCGTGCCGATCATCCTGACGCTGCTTTTCATCAATGCCGGGCCAAGCGGCTCTATGTGGTGGATCGCGCTGATCGGTATCGGCATCGTTGTCGCCATCGTGCTGGGCAGCCCAAAGAACTGGGTGCCGCCCTGGGAATGGGCGCTCGCAATCGTTTCGGTCTGCTGTGCGCTTTACATCTATTTCTTCTATGATGAGATCGCCCGCCGCATCGGTCGGCCGATCACGCAGGATCTGGTCATCGCGGTGGCTGGCCTTCTGCTGCTGCTGGAGGTCACGCGCCGTGCCCTTGGCCCGGCGCTGACGGTCGTTGCCTCGGTCTTCCTGATCTACACTTTCCTTGGCCCCTATATGCCCAGCATCATTGCCCATGGCGGCAATTCGCTGGCAGAGGTCGCAAACCACCAGTGGATCACCACGCAGGGTGTGTTCGGCATCGCACTTGGTGTCTCGACAAGCTTCGTCTTCCTGTTCGTGCTGTTCGGCGCATTGCTGGATAAGGCCGGCGCGGGCAACTACTTCATTCAGGTGGCGTTCTCGCTGATGGGTCACATGCGCGGCGGTCCTGCGAAAGCCGCCGTGGTCAGCTCTGCCATGACCGGCCTGATCTCGGGCTCGTCGATCGCCAACGTCGTGACCACCGGCACCTTCACCATCCCGCTGATGAAGAAGGTGGGCTTCAGTAGTGAAAAGGCCGGCGCGGTAGAGGTTGCCTCTTCCGTGAACGGGCAGATCATGCCGCCGGTCATGGGGGCCGCCGCCTTCCTGATGGTGGAATATGTGGGTATCCCATATTTCGACGTCGTTAAGCACGCCTTCATCCCGGCCACGATCAGCTATATCGCGCTTGTCTATATTGTGCATCTGGAGGCGATGAAGGCCGGGATGCAGGGTCTTCCGCGCCCCTATGAGCCCGGTCCGTGGATGCGCCGCCTTGTCGGCTTCGTCTTTGGCGTGATGCTTATCTGTGCGCTGTCCATGTTCGTCTATTACGGCATGGGCTGGATCCGTCCGACCTTCGGAGGTGCTGCGCCGTATATCATCTTCGCGCTTCTTTGCGCGGCCTATGTGGCACTTGTCTGGGTCGGTTCGCGCGAGGCCCCGCTGGAGATCGACGATCCCAATGCCGAGGTGACAGAGCTGCCGATGCCCGGTCCGACCGTGCGTTCCGGCCTGTATTACATCCTGCCGGTTGTGGTGCTGGTCTGGGCGCTGATGGTTGATCGACTGTCGCCCGGCCTGTCAGCCTTCTGGGCGACGGCCTTCATGATCTTCATCCTGCTGACGCAACGCCCGCTGATGGTGATGCTGCGGGGCGAGGACCGCCACGGAATCACCTCTGTGGGTGGTGCGCTGAAGGCGGGTGTTGGCGACCTGGTCGACGGCATGATCTCTGGCGCGCGCAACATGATCGGCATCGGCATCGCCACGGCGACCGCCGGTATCATCGTGGGCGCGGTCAGCCAGACCGGCGTGGGTTCCGCCCTAGCCGATGTGGTTGAGGTCCTGTCGGGCGGTCACCTGCTGGCGATCCTGCTGCTGACAGCCGTGCTGTCGCTGATCCTTGGTATGGGCCTTCCGACAACGGCGAACTATATCGTCGTCTCGGCGCTGCTCGCCCCGGTCATCGTGACGCTTGGGCAGCAGAACGGGCTGATCGTGCCACTGATCGCGGTGCACCTGTTCGTGTTCTACTTCGGGATCATGGCGGATGTGACGCCCCCGGTCGGGCTTGCCTCCTTCGCGGCGGCTGCCGTTTCTGGCGGTGATCCGATCAAGACCGGGGTTGTGGCGTTCTTCTACAGCCTGCGGACGGCGGCGCTGCCATTCCTGTTCATCTTCAACACGGATCTGTTGCTGATCGAAGTGGGATGGATCCACGGCATCTTCGTCTTCGTAACCGCGACGGTTGCCATGCTGCTGTTTGCTGCTGCGACCCAAGGCTGGTTCATCACGCGCAACAACATCTTGGAATCCGTGGCGCTGCTGCTGGTGGCCTTCACCATCTTCCGCCCGGGTTTCTGGATGGATATGGTTGCACCGCCCTGGGATGACCGACCGCCAGCCGAGCTTGCTCAGGCGCTTGAAGAGTCGCCCGTAGGTGAGCCTTTCAGGCTGGTCGTTGCCGGTCTGAACGATGTCGGGGACCCGGTAGAGTTCCGTGTCCAGCTTCCGGTGCCGGAAGGCGAGACCGGCGAAGACAGGTTGGCTGCACTTGGTGTGGAGACCATTCAGAACGGCGATGAGGTCATCATCGACAATGTCGCATTCGACACCCCCGCGCAGGAAGCCGGACTGGACTGGGATCAACAGATCCTGCAGGTTCGTGCACCGGCCGAGGCGCCGTCGAAATACTGGATGTATATTCCGGCCTTCGCGCTTCTTGCGCTTGTGATCTGGATGCAGCGTCGGCGGGCGGGTCCCGGCGAGGCGACACCGGTCCAACGCGCCGCAGCAGCCTGATAGGAGTGGATCATGTATAAAACCATCCTTTTGCCCATCGACGTCCAGCACAAAGCAAGCTGGCAAAAGTCCATACCCGTGGCCCGAGAGCTGCTTGACGACGGGGGCGAGCTGCATTTGCTGGGCATTGTCCATGATGTCGGCAATGCCTGGGTCGCAAGCTATCTGCCCAAAGGGTATGAAAAGCAGGCATTGAATGCGATGAAGGAAAGCCTTGGCGAACTTGTTGCCAAGGAAATGCTGGATGACATACGTATCAAAACGCATGTCGGACATGGCCATGTGACGGAAACGATACTGGAGATGGCGGACAAGATCAGCGCCGACCTGATCGTCATGGCCTCACGCTCGCCCGATGAGATGCGGACCTTCCGGGTCGGCAGTCAGGCTGACAGGATCGTCAGGCACTCTCCCGTCAGTGTCATGATCATTCGCTGACCTTACGGCGACAGAGTTGCGAAAGGGGCGGCATGACCGCCCCTTTTTCATAAGAGTGAGCTAAATGGTCAGAGCTCGGTCTGCGGGACAATAGTGCCTTCAAGGTCGTTCTTATCTGGCCGCGACCATGGATCAAGCGGCGGCCACTGTCCTTCAGGCCGGCTGCCATCGCGTTCGGGCAGCAGACGCTGCAACTCGTCCAGCGAGGGCGGGGGCGGGGCATCGGCGCGCCGGCGAATGATGATGTCGCCGTTATCAAGCCGCTCGGGTCGTTCATAATTTCGGATATCGTCGATCAGGCCCGAAATTTCATTCAAAGCGGGTGCGAAATCGTTCATCGTATTGGCGAGCTCGTCACCAAGTGCGTTCAGATGCGGTTGCAGCCGGTTGAACAGCTGGTTCATCGCGCCGTCGAGTTCATCACCCAGATCCTGACCAAGATCGCCCAGCGGATCGTCTGTGCCAGCGGCAGGCGGATCATCGGCCTGAGGCATCTGCCAGTCCTGCGCATGAACCGGCGCGGCAAGACAAGCCAGCAAGGTCAGAACGGCAAGCGGTTTCTGTGGCATTTCGGGCACCCCCTTACTCCTGTGCTGAAGAAAACGGCAGCGAGCGCGGCGCGGTTCCCGATCAGCTTTGCAGCGACTCGCGGCTTTTGCGGAATTTCTGCCATGCGTCATTGATCGCGCGGGTACGGGCTTCTGCCAGACGGATCGCCTCTTTCGGCAGACCTTCAGCTATTGCCCGGTCAGGATGGTTTTCCCGGATCAGTTCACGCCACCGCTTCCGGCCCGCATCCAGCGAGGCATCGGGCGGAATGCCCAGTATCTTACAGGGCGGGCAGGCAGAATCCGGATCGTGCCGGTCGATGATTCCGGCCATGCGCTCTGCCGAGATGCCGAAGATTGCGGCGATTTCGTCCAGCATCTCACGTTCTGCGGTATGCATCGTGCCGTCGGCGGTCGCGACGATAACCAGGCCCTCGACGACATTTTCCAGGATGGCGTCGCCTGGACTGAACATCCGCGCGATGCGTCGCGCCCAAGCGTCGTAACCGGCAATGTCCTTTCGCGCCAGATCGAAGACCCTGCCGGCATTCTTTTCCTCACTGCGCGGAATGGTGAAGACCCGGCGAAAGGCGGCAACCTCTGCCCGGTCGACGCGGCCATCCGCTTTGGCCAGCTTTGCGCCAAGGGCAATTACGGCAATGGTGAATGCCACGGATTTCTCTGGCGGAGTCGCCGGTCGTTGAGCGCCCACAAAGGCGGCCATACGATCAACGATCCGCCGCCAAAAACTGCGCGGGCGGGGAAGTTCGGGGGCAGGGGCGGCGGCAACGTCCAGCATTCTGCAGATGCTAACTGGATTTGCCGCGCTGCGCTAGTGATGGTCGAGACTGCCAATCAGAATAAGCACTTGCCCGATAAAATAGGCGGGCCAGACCATTTGTGACAGAAGCCTCTGCCTTGACGCTTCACTGGCGACAAAAAGCCGCAGCGCCAGTAGCAGATCGGATATGACGAACAGTGCGGCGCCCGCAATCGCGACTGAATGGCCTGCTGGCAGCGTTGCCGCCGCTGCTGCCATGGCCGTTATGATCCAGACGTAGATCCTGACGGGAAGCTTCAGTTCGCCGGTTCGCGGAAGTAACCAGTATTCCGCAGAAATGGCCAATGCCGCGACAGCAATGGCCCAGAGCGCATGGGCGGCATGTTCGGGTGTGAACATCCAGACCGCGTAACAAGGATGACCCAAAGCAAAGGCGAACACGCCCGCCAGAAAGAATCGGTCCCCCTGCCGGGCGAGGAAATAGTCCCCAACCGCGCCGGCCAATAAACCAAGCGCAATCGCTACCGGAGCCTGACCCATAAGCGCCGCGATGCCAAGAAGAAGCGTCGCCGCAGTCTTGACCGCCCGCGCCTTTGCGTCCGGCGGATCCATCGTCGTGCCACGAATCTGATAACTGGCCGCCGAAAGGCCCGCCAGTATCAATAAAACGACGCTGGGCGATGGCAGCTGCATTATTTGGCCAACGCCCCGTTGATGTCCAATGGCGCGCCGACTTCAGCAACCTCTGCCGCCCACGCAGCGAAGATCACAAGGTGACCTTGCCATGTGGTGTCGAGATATGGGCCACCAAGCCTGTGTCGCCTGCTTTCAGCCGTATGCGCGGATCGGAAACGGGCAGCTTCGGCGGTTTCGGATGTGTCACATCCAGACCCAGCAGCCGGAAACCGTGATCTGGCATATTGTCGGCGGGATGCGGGCCGTCGCCCCAGTCGATGCGCAATGGCTCCAGCCCATCGGTGCCAGAGACGCCGCTGCCGGGTATCGTGATCCGCCAGTGCAGGTCGCCCCGCTGCGCTTTCATGATGCGGCCAGCCTCTGGCGCTTGCAGTTTGTTCGTCCGGCAGACCCAGCTGACAAGCTTTGGCGGGCCCTGAAAATCATCCAGACCGAACCAGCGAGGATGGTTGGGCTGGTTGGCATCCGGGTCCACGGCAATCAGTTCAAGGTATTCGCGAACCCCCATGCGCCACAGCCGGTTATGCGTGCCCATGAAATCATGTTTGCCGCCCGGCTCGGGTGCTGCGTCAAGCAATCCGCTGAGCCATGCCTCGCCCTCGGAAAGGTCGGCGGCGGCGACAACGATATGGTCGAATTCAAGCGACATGCGCGTCCCGTCAGCCTTTGTGCGCCCCTTCAGCCAGCGATGCCACGAATGAAAGGACGTCGGCGGCGGGCTTGCCTTCTGCAATCTTTTTGACGATGGCGCTGCCCACCACGGCGCCGTCAGCGACGGCGGCTATCGACTGCGCGGCTTCGGGCGTTGATATGCCGAAACCAACGACGACGGGCAGGCCAGAAGCCTTGCGTATACGGGCGACATCCGGGGCAACAGCGTCTGCATTGGCCGAAGCCCCGCCGGTGACGCCGGTCACGGCAACGTAATAGACAAAGCCGGACGTGTTGGCGACCACTGCGGGCAGGCGGCGGTCATCGGTCGTCGGTGTCGCCAGCCGGATGAAATTCAGCCCGGCTTCCTGTGCGGGCAGACACAGCTCTGCATCCTCTTCGGGCGGCAGGTCGACGATGATCAGGCCGTCGATGCCTGCGTCGGTCGCATCTTTCAGAAAACCGTCCACGCCGCCGGGTCGCGCATAGATCGAATTGAAGTAACCCATCAGGACAATCGGCGTGCTGCTGTCTTGCTGGCGGAAGTCGCGCACCATCGACAGCGTTTCTGTGACGCTGCCGCCGGCAGCAAGGGCGCGGTGGCCTGCTGCTTCGATCGTCGGGCCGTCCGCCATCGGGTCGGTGAAGGGCATGCCGAGTTCGATAATATCGACGCCTGCCTTTGGCAGTCCGGCAAGGATTTCCGCAGATCTCTGCCGGTCAGGATCACAGGCCATGATATAGGCCACGAATGCCTTGCGGTTATCTGCCCGGAGGCGTTCGAAAGTTGCGTCGATTCGGCTCATGCGTCTCTCCCGTCATTGTTCATCGGGGTAGCGTGTGGGGGCGGCGGGATCAATCCGGGGATTGGCGCGGGCAGGCGGGAGTCGTAGGAATGGGGGCAGATTGGAGGTGCCCGATGACCAGCCCCATGCCGACCCGTAAAGATTTTCCCGAAGGTTTTCTGTTTGGCGTTTCGACCGCGGCTTATCAGATCGAAGGCAGCCGGTTCGGCGGCGCAGGTGCCTGCCATTGGGATACCTTTGCCGCGACACCGGGCAATGTGACTTTGGCAGAGGGGGGCGGTGTCGCCTGCGATCACTATCATTTCTGGGAACAGGATCTTGACCTGATCCGGGACGGCAATTTCGACGCCTATCGTTTCTCGACCAGTTGGGCGCGGGTCATGCCCGATGGTGTCACGCCCAACCCAGAGGGGTTGGATTTCTACGACCGGCTGGTCGATGGCATGGCAGAGCGCGGCTTGACGCCTTCGCTGACCCTCTATCACTGGGACCTGCCTTCCGATCTGGCGATGAAGGGGGGCTGGACCAACCGCGACATTGCCCCCCGGTTTACGGACTATGCGCTTGCCGTGATGAAGCGTCTGGGTGACCGGGTCGACATGACGGCCACGCTGAACGAGCCTTGGTGTATTGCGTGGTTGTCGCATTTTCTGGGTGTCCACGCGCCGGGGTTGCGCGACATTCGTGCTGCCGCACATGCGATGCACCATACTTTGCTGGCGCATGGCACTGCGATGGCGGCGTTGAGGGCGGAAGGTCACGACAACCTGGGCATTGTCCTGAACTTTGAAACCGCGCATCCGGCCAGCCGCAGGGCCGATGACATGCAGGCAGCGCTGCGTCAGGATGCGATCTATAACCGCTGGTTCATAGAGGCTGTGACAGGCGCAGGCTATCCCGCCGCGGCGCTAGAGGGGCTTCAGCCGCATCTGCCCAAAGACTGGCAGGCGGATATGGAAACCATCGCCGCGCCGCTCGACTGGATCGGGATCAATCACTATACGCGGGCGATCTATCGGGCTGTCGATGGTCCGTGGCCAGCCGGCGAAGCAATTCCCGGACCTTTGGCCAAGACGCAGCTTGGCTGGGAAATCCGACCTGATGGGCTGTATGAGTTCCTGATGCGCGTCGGACAGCAGGCAAAAGGAACGCCGCTTTATGTCACGGAAAACGGAATGGCTTGGGATGATCGTGTGCTGGACGGTCATGTCAGCGACGATATCCGTCAGGCCTACATCCGCGACCATCTGGCAGCTGCGAAGCGCGCCATAGACGACGGGGTCGACCTTCGCGGCTTTTTCCAATGGTCGCTTCTGGACAATTACGAATGGTCACATGGCTACGGTCCGCGCTTTGGCATCGTGCATGTGGATTACGAAACGCAGAAACGCACGCCGAAGGGATCATACCTGATGCTGCGCGAGGCGCTTAACCGGTAAGGTCGCGGACGATCTTTTCGAACAGCCTGACAGAGGGCGCAATAAGCTCGTCCGGGTAATCGTAGTTTTCTGCATGAAGCGGCGGATGATCCTTGCCCGCCCCAAGCAGGATCATCGCAGTTTTGGCCGTTGCGCCGAAACGCCCGAAATCTTCTGATGCCCGCATGGGCAACTGCGCGTCAGAGACTTGCAGCCCGACCACCTCTGCCGCGCGTGCCATGATCTCAGCAGCTTCGGGATGATTGATCGAGGCGGCAAATTCATCGTGCCATTCGAACGCCACAGAAAGGTCATGCAGAGATGCGGCCTCTGCGACGATATGCGTTGCCTCCTGCCGCAGCGCGGCCATCGCATCATCGCGCTGCGTGCGCAATGTCACCCAGATCTCTGCCGCACCGGGCGTGATGCCGAATGCCGGTTCCCCCATGTTGATATGGGTGATTGTGACAAGCCTGAAATCGGGCTGCGTCACATCGCTGTGGGCAAGGCTGAGCAGCGCAGGAACGATCGCGGAAAGCGCCAGCGATGGTGTCTTCGCCTTTTCCGGCTCTGACGCGTGTGAAGTCGCGCCGTCCAGCAAGACCCGCATCCCCACCGAGGCGCAATTCATCGCCCCTTTCGAAAGCAGGGCATGCCCCTGCGCCACGCCGGGGAAGTTGTGGATTGCGAAACCGTAGTCGAAACGGGGCATCCGGCTGTCCTGCAACATCGCGGCCGCACCTGCGCCGTTTTCCTCGGCCGGTTGGAACAGCAGCCAGACGGTGCCGCGCTTCGGACGGTTTCGCGCCATCATCCGGCCAAGCCCGGCGACACCAGCCATATGGCCGTCATGCCCGCAAAGATGGGCAATACCTGGCGCTACGGATATATGCGCGGGTCCAGCGGCCTCGGTTATCGGCAATGCGTCCAGTTCAGCGCGGAACATGATCTCCGGCCCCGGTTCGGTGCCGCGAAAAGCCGCGACAACGCCGGTCCCGCCGACGCCAGCGATCACCTCATCCGCACCGAAATCCTGCATCAATCCCGCCAGCAGCGAGGCAGTGGCATATTCCTCGCCCGACAGTTCGGGTGCCTGATGAATTTTGCGGCGCAGCGCGGTCAATTCGGTGATATCGGCATTGGTCAGCATGAATAGCACATGACATGGCCGAAGCGGCGCGGCAAGATGGCGGCATGACACAGAGACTCGACCAAGCCTTCGCCCGGATCGACGCCGCCAATGCCGAAGATCCCAATCTTGAAAATGGCCAGCCGGCAGAGCTGCTTTATGGGCAGCGGATGACCACGGAACAGCGCGGGCTGTATCCTGATGCGTCCGAACCCCTGCAGATCGCCTGCCGGGGCCAGCATATCGAACGCTGGAAGCTGCCGCGCAAGGATTATCCCGACGACCGCAAGGGTTACCTGCAATGGCGCACCGAACAGGGCCGACGCCATGCAGCGCGGGTGGCTGAGATCATGATTGACGTCGGCTACGATCAGAAGGATGCGGATCACGCCGAAAAGATGCTGCGTAAAGAAGGCATAAAGCGCGATGACGAAGTACAGGCGATGGAGGATGTCGCCGTCTTCACCTTCATGCGCCACTACATGGCCCCGTTTTCCGAAACCCAGACGGCAGAGGAGATGGACCGTATCGTCCGCCTGACCGCCCGCAAGATGTCGCCAATGGCGCGGGCACGCGCACTTAAGGAGTTTGCGATTCCCGAACCGCTCGCGTCTTATTTCCGCGATGAAACCCCGACGGCAGAGTCGCGTTGATCACGAAATAAAGGGGGGCAGGGTCATGGATGATCCTTACAAGGCGTTGGGCGTCGCCAAGACCGCAACGCAGGACGAAATCAAGAAGGCCTATCGCAAGATCGCCAAGACGGATCACCCGGACCTGAACCCGGACCCGGCAGCGTCAGAGCGGTTCAAGGCCGCATCCGCAGCCTACGACCTGCTGAAAGACGCCGAGCAGCGGGCGCGCTTCGATGCTGGCGAAATCGACGCACAGGGGCAGGAACGTCCCCAGCAGCAATATTATCGCGATTTTGCCGAGCGTGGCGACAGTCCCTATCGCCAGCACTCATCAGCCGGATACGGCGATTTCTCGGATGTTTTCGAGGATTTGTTTGGTGGACGACAGGGCGGCGGTTTCGATCCGCGCGATTTTGGCGGGTCCGCTCAGGGCTACCGGCGCTCGGGTGCGGGACAGCAAGGGTTCAATATGCGCGGTCAGGATCTGCGCTATGATCTGGATGTCGACTTCATGACCGCGGCGAATGGTGGCACGACGCGCATCACTTTGCCGGATGGAAACACGCTCGACGTTAAGATTCCCGAAGGTGCAACGGACGGCCAGAACATACGTCTGCGCGGCAAGGGCGGCGAAGGCTATGGTGAGGGGGCGCGGGGCGATGCCTATCTGACGCTGCATGTGCGCGAGCATCCCGACTGGTCTCGTGACGGCAATGATGTGACGATTACGCTGCCGATCTCGATTGATGAGGCCGTTTTGGGCGGCAAGATCGAGGTGCCGACCCTGACCGGAAAAGTCGCGATGAATGTACCGAAAGGTGCGTCCACGGGTCAGCGACTTCGCCTGAAAGGCAAGGGCATCAAAGGCGGCAATCAATATGTGCAGCTCAAGATCGTCATGCCCTCGGAGATTGACGATGGTCTGAGGGATTTCATGGCAAACTGGCGCAAGGGTCACGCCTATGATCCGCGCAAGGGCATGGGGGGCTAGGATGGCACGCTATACCGCCGAGGAACTTATCGCCGCAATAGAGGATCTTACCGCCCCCCGGCTGGCTCGCTATGTCGAATTGAGGGTAATTCAGCCAGTCATGTCTGATGCGGGTGACAGCTATCGCGACGTGGACCGCGCACGTGCGCAGCTTTTGTGCAGCCTTACCGAAGATTACGGTTTGGACGGCGAAGCGCTAACGCTCATGATGTCGACGCTGGACGAGGTGCATGGGCTTCGTGGTGAAATGCAGGCGCTGATGTCCGCGTTGGCCGAGGAAGACGCCGAGATCCGTCAGCGCATCACGCTGCGTATCCGACAAAAGCGCGGGCATTGAGCGGGTGTTGAAGGGGCCGGCGGGGCTGCGCCCGTTGATGCCGGGCGCAAACCGATCTGCTGCCTCATTACAGGTTTTGCTTCAGCAGACGTTGCTTCTGCCGGTTCCAGTCGCGCTTGGCAGAGGTTTCGCGCTTGTCGGCGACCTTTTTACCTTTGGCGATGCCGATCTTCAGCTTCACCAGGCCGCGATGGTTGAAATACATCACCAGCGGAACAAGCGTCATGCCGTCACGCCCGATGGCAGCCCATAGTCGCGCCAATTCCTTTTTTGAAACCAGCAATTTGCGGCGACGGCGTTCCTCATGCCCGAAAACGCCGGCTTGCAGGTAGGTGGCGATGTAAGAATTGATCAGCCAAAGCTCCCCATCCTCAACCGAGGCATAGCTTTCGGCGATGTTGGACTGGCCTGTGCGCAGCGACTTCACCTCGGACCCGGTCAGGATGATGCCAACCTCCAGATCGCTTTCGATGAAGTAATCGAAGCGCGCGCGGCGGTTTTCCGCAATGACTTTGTAATTCGGATCGTCGTTTTTCTTGGCCATGATCGCGCAGAGATAGGGGCGCGTCGGCGGGAAGTAAAGACGCGCGGTTGTGGTGGATTGCACTCTTCCGCGCAGCCCCGGTGCAACGCGGGACCGACGTTTTGCCTTATAAAGCTTGCTCCTACTTGGCGTCAGCGATAGATCGGATCGGCATGAACCGCAGCAGGAAGGGCACGCGTATGACTGATGACCCGAAAACGCTGGTTTCAACGGACTGGCTGGCGGCGCGGCTGGGTGATGCGGATATTCGTATACTTGATGCAAGCTGGCATATGCCTGCCGCAGGCCGGGATGCCCAAGCGGAATTTGATGAACGCCACATTCCCGGTGCGCAGTTCTTCGACATCGACGCCATTTCCGATCCTGACAGCGATCTGCCGCACATGGCACCCTCACCCGCGGTTTTTGCCGGGAAGGTCGGTCAGATGGGTATTGGGCCCGGTCAGCAGGTGGTGATCTATGACCATGCCGCCACACGCAGTGCTGCGCGGGCGTGGTGGACGTTCCGCTTGATGGGGTTTTCCAATGTCGCCGTCCTTGATGGCGGATTGGGCAAGTGGCTGGCAGAGAACCGGCCCGTGACGGCGGATGTTACCGGCCTTCTCGGTGAAGATGTGCAGGCCAGTCGCGATGCGGCACTGGTGCGAAATCGTGAAGAGGTCGCATCCGCGTCACAGCTGGGCACGCATGAGATCGTGGATGCCCGCGCCGCGCCACGCTTTCGCGGTGAAGCGCCAGAGCCGCGCGAGGGTTTGCGCTCCGGTCATATGCCCGGTGCGAAGAACCTGCCATTCGATCGGCTCTATAATGAGGACGGAACGATGAAATCCGGGGATGCCCTGCGCGCCCAATTCGACGATGCGTCGGTGGATCTGTCGCGTCCCGTCATTACGACGTGCGGGTCGGGGATCACCGCCGCCTCGCTTTCGCTTGCCCTGGAGAGGCTGGGGCATCGCAATCACGCGCTCTATGATGGTTCCTGGACCGAATGGGGCGCCCATCCAGACAGCAAGATCGCAACCGGAGACGCATGATGCTGGGCAACCTGAAGCCACAAGCCCCCGATAAAATCCTGGCCCTGATGGGCGAATACAAGGCCGACACAAGACAGGGTAAGATCGACCTTGGCGTCGGTGTCTATAAGGACCCGACCGGGCTGACGCCTGTCATGCGTGCTGTCAAAGCCGCCGAGCAGAAGATTTGGGAAAGCCAGGACACAAAGGCCTATACCGGCCTTGCGGGCACCGAAGAATATCGCGATGCGATGGCCTCGATGGTGTTGGGCGGTGTGGCAGGTGATCGTATCGCTTCGGTTGGAACGGTCGGTGGTACTGGCGCGATCCGGCAGGGGCTGGAACTGGTCCGCATGGCGAACCCCGATGCCGTCATCCACGTATCGGACCCGACATGGCCGAACCATCTGTCGATCCTGAAATTCATGGGCCAGCAATTTGTCGAATATCCCTATTTCGACAATGACACGCGCGGCGTTGCCTTTGAGGCGATGCTGGAAGGACTGGGCAAAGCAAAACAGGGCGACGTCGTGCTGCTGCATGGCTGCTGCCACAACCCGACCGGTGCCAATCCGACGGCAGAACAATGGGATGCCGTTGCGGCATCGCTGGAAAAAACCGGCGCTATCCCGATGATCGACTTGGCCTATCAAGGTTTCGGCGACGGGCTTGATGCGGATGCCGCGGCGACGCGCATGATCGCCGAGCGCTTGCCAGAGGTGCTGATTGCGGCCTCGTGCTCTAAGAATTTCGGGATCTACCGCGAGCGTACGGGCATTCTGATGGCCCTGACCGCAGACAATAAGGCGCGTGAGATGTCGCAGGGCGCGATGGCCTATCTGAACCGGCAGACCTACAGTTTCCCGCCCGATCACGGCGCAAGAATCGTTTCGACGATCCTGACCGATGAGGCGTTGAGCGCCGACTGGAAAGCCGAACTGGAAGAGGTTCGCCTGACCATGCTGGGTCTGCGCACGCAACTTGCCGAAGAACTGCGCAGCCTGTCGGGTACGGATAAATTCGACTTCATCGCCGACCATCGCGGCATGTTCTCGCGTCTGGGCGCAACGCCGGAACAGGTGGCCCGGATGAAAGAGGACTCGGCGATCTATATGGTCGGGGATTCGCGGCTGAACATTGCGGGTCTGAACAAGGACAGCGTTCCGGTTCTGGCGCGTGCCATTGTCGAGGCTGGCGTCTGATCAGGGCCGGATACCGAAATGCCGCGCCGCGCGCTTCCCTCTGCGCGGCGCGCTCTATTGCCTAAACGGGTTTTCCAAGGTTGCGGTCGATATAGTCGCGAAGCTCTTCTATTTCGACGGAAGCCTCGGCAAGTGCGGCCCTCGACTGAGTCAGTTCACTCGTCGCGAAGGCCAGCCGTTCGTGTAACGCCGCTTCGCGTTCCTTGCCTTCCGTGATCGCCTGATCCCTTGCGTTTTCGGCCGCGTGCAGATCCGCGGTAAGCTGGTTGTGGCGCGCAAACTCCGCCCGGCCCGGTCGTGTCAGTCGACCGACCAGCCAGCAGGAAAACCAGCCGAGAACGAATGACGCGAACAGGATCAGGGCGGTTGCGACGATGAAGTCTTCGCGTGTCATTGCGTCTCCTCGGTGATGTCCTCGACCTCGATGTCTATTTCGGGCCGGTCTGGTGGGCGGGGTGTGTCTGGCGTGGCCTCCAGAACTTCCGCAGGCGGCTCTATCCGTGGCGGCACGGCGAGGGATTCGGTGTCAAACGGTGTTGCAGGGATATCGGGATCGGGCACCGGCGCATTATCCATCGCCGCCAGCAATGCCTCGGTCGCGGCTTCCGCGCCAGGCGTGGTACCAGTGGTCGAGGGCGCAATCGGTAGCGGCTCTGCCACGGGGTCGGGTGACAGCAGGGTCATTTCGATACGGCGATTGGCTTCGCGGCCTTCCTGTGTGTCGTTCTCGGCAATGGGGCGCGTCTCACCATATCCTTGCGCCACCATGTTCTGAACTGGCAGATCGGCCTCTTGCATGGCGTTCAGCACGGCTTCTGCGCGACCGAGCGACAGGCGCATATTGGAATCTTCACCGCCTTGCGCGTCGGTGTGGCCTGCGATCTCAATCTGGAAGTCAGCGCAATCTTCCATAATCGGTCGCATTTCCCGCAGAACAGGGCCGATGTCACCTGCGATGCCCGATCCACCCGGCTCGAAGCCAATTTCAGATTCGAGCATCACGGTGTTCAGGCGGTCGACGCAGCTGATGCCGTCGGGCTGTTCGATCTGCGGATCGAGCCTGCGGTCATAGGCAATCGCCAGTTCGTAATCGGCGCCCGCGCCCAAGCGGGTCGCAAGCGCTGCGACAGCCTTTTCGGTTGCGAACTGGTCGCCGCTGACGCCGGTCACCTGGATAAGCTGTTGGGTGACGCTGAGTTGTCCGCGATCCACCACGCCCATCGCATCAAGTCCAGCCAGAACGCGCAGCGGCCAGCCTTCGGGAACACCCGGATCAAGCTTCAACTCGCCCTCGATCGGGCCAAGCTGGGCGCGGGCAAGGGACTGAACGGTCTGGCGCATCGTGTCATCTGGAATAACGCCGGCGATGATTGCCGGTGCCGTGACGCCGATTTCGGCTGTGAAACGGGCCGGCCCTGCGTCCGGTGCCGATTCCGCCCTTTGCAGGCTCAGTGAAAACGTCGCCGGCAAAGCTTCTTTCAGCGCCTCATCCGTGGCGGTCAGATCATCGTCGCTCGTCGTCGCGGGAAGTGTGATCCGCACTGCTGTATCAAGGATATCCAGCGTCCCGTCGCCAGCCGCACCGATAGCCGCCAGCACGGCCTCATCCCAACCGGGCGGGGCACCTATGCCAAGTTCGCATTCAAGGGAATCCGCATTCGCGCCAGCCTCTACCACAGCGGCGAGAATGCGTTCCGACGCAGCCGCGGTTTCGGCGGCGCAATCCTCCAGAACTGCGGTTTCGCCTTCGCGTGACATGCGCAGGTGATATGGCGCAATCACCGGCAGCGGTGCCGAAATCGTGGAACGGACATCCAGCCCTTCTGGTGTCGCGTCTGCCAGTTCCGCCTCGATCCGGGCTTTTTCGTCGGGTGATGCCGCGTTCGCTGCGATACGCACTGTTCCGGGAGTGACGGATATCGTTCCCTGCTCCAGTATCTCTGTCGCACGCAGGCCAAAATCTAGCGCTTGCCGCCAGTTTGCAGGGGCCGGGAAGGCGGCTGTGCTGGTCAGATCCGTGACCTCTGTATCGTTGCGCGACAGGCGTTCGGCCAGTGCCTCGCGATCCGTGCGGGCGGGAAGCAGACCGATCAGCGATACCGTCTGGCCCTGTCGCATCAGTTCCAGCGTGAAATCCGGCGGTTCCAGTAAAGCGCGTTCCGCCACTGTCATGCGGTCGTCGATCCGGCGATCGTCGATCAGGCTGCTGACCGCGCTGAGGGCGCGGAAACGTTCGACCTCATCCGGGGCGGTGCCCGTCAGGCGGACCGACAATCCGTCGGTTGTGATCCTTGCCCAGTCCTGCCCTTCTGCAGTCAGTGCGGCGCGCGCCTGCGAACGGGTGCGGGTTTCGATTTCGGCGGCGATGCGGGTGGCAACTTCCCAACTCGCCGCGCCGGCGGTCGCAAGCGCCAACAGTGTCAGGATGACACGGGCAGCGCGTCCTTCCGATCTGCTGTTTTTGCTGGATTTATTCAACTCGGCCATTTGCGTGAGTTAATCTTGTGCGGTGAGGTTGTAAATCTTCGCCAGCTACACGATTCCGGCAAGGACAAGGAAAAACGCCAGAACAAGCCCGGCATCGCGGTTTGAGCGGAACAGAAAAAGCTGCATATCTGAATCATTGAGGTCCAGTTTGCGCAACTGCCACAGCAGATGCGTGCCAAAACCTGCAAGGCCGATCATGGCGATCATCCAGCCTGTGCCGCTTGTTCCGGTGGCAGAGATCGCGATGGCCAGCAAGATCAGCGCCAGGGCTCCGAAAAGCGTCAGCCATTTCTTGGTATCCTCACCAAAAAGCCGTGCCGTTGATTTCACGCCGATCAGCGCGTCGTATTCGTAGTCCTGATGCGCATAGATCGTGTCGTAGAACACCGTCCACGCTATTCCGCCGAACCACGCGATAATGGGTGCCCAGTCCAGCCCGCCGCGATGCGCCGCATATGCCAGCATCACACCCCAGTTGAAGGCGATGCCCAGAAATACCTGCGGCCACCATGTAAAGCGCTTGGCAAATGGATATATCGCGACCGGCAGCAGGCTGAGGATACCAAGCCAGATCGCAGCACCTCCAAGGGTCAGCAGCATGACCAGTCCGATAAGTGCCTGCATCACCATCCAGATCACCGCGCCGCGAACACTGACCTGTCCGGACGGAATTGGTCGTTTTGCCGTCCGGTCCACTGATCCGTCAATATGGCGGTCAGTGATGTCGTTCCATGTGCAACCTGCACCGCGCATCGCAACCGCCCCGATGGCGCAGGCGATAATGATCCACAGATCGAACCATCGCGGTCCTGTCGCCATCATCGCAAGCCCGACGCCCCACCAGCAGGGCAGCAGCAGCAGCCAGGTTCCGATGGGCCGGTCAATGCGGCTCAGCCGCAGCCAGGGCCGCCAATGTGCGGGGGCGGCGTTATCGACCCAGTTTCCGTTGACGGCATCGCGCACGGCGTCTGGTATTTGCAGGGCGGGTTTCATAGGAATATCCCATGTCAAAAGTCAGGCTGTTCATAGATCACCCGCTTGCCTCTGGGCAAGCCGTAGCGCTTAACGCGGATCAGGCGCATTACATTTCAGGTGTGATGCGGCTGAAGCCAGGCACCGTGATCGAGGTTTTCAACGGTAAAGACGGCGGCTGGGAAGCCGAGATCGTCGCTGCATCAAAGCGCGGGGGTGAATTGTCGCTGCTGGGGCAGATCAGGCCTCAACTCGACCCGCCCGATCTCTGGCTGCTTTTTGCGCCGATCAAAAAGGCCCGCACCGATTTCATCGTCGAGAAGGCGGCCGAACTCGGCGCTTCCCGCATCGTCCCGATACAGACGGATTTCACCAATTCAGAACGTATCCGGCAGGACCGTCTTCAGGCCCATGCCGTCGAGGCTGCCGAACAATGCGGCGGCACATTTGTGCCGGAGGTTGCGGCGATGGAACAGCTTTCCGGCCTTTTGCAGAATTGGGATGCCAGTCGTCGCATCCTTTGGGCCGATGAGTCGCGATTTGGTCCGGCGGATACGCTGTCGCAACTGGATCGCGGGAAATGGGCCCTGCTGATCGGACCTGAGGGAGGTTTTTCCCCCGCGGAGCGAAAGCGCCTGAGTGACGCGACGTTCGTGACGCCGATCAGCCTTGGACCGCGCATTTTGCGGGCAGATACGGCTGCGGTTTCAGCATTGACCCTGTTTCAGGAGCATTTGGGTGACTGGTGATGCTGCAGCGCAGCGATAGCGATCACATTCATACGCCGAGATCGCGACCGGGTGTGACGTTTGCGTGATTAAAATTCTATTAAAACCGTAATTTATGAGCCGAATGCATAGCGGCTTTGCGGTTTTAATGGCTGGTTGCGGCTGCAGCGTAACCCTATCTTTGTCTCACTCGATGAAAAGCGCCGATCCTGGCGCAGAAGGAAGTGAGGATATTGATATGACCATGATTAGCATGAACGCAGCCCAAGGCCCGTTTGCGCGCATTGCCGCTGCCCTGCGCGTCTGGCAGCATCGCCGCGAAACTCGCGCCGAACTGAACCGTCTGACCGAGCGTGAGCTGAACGATATCGGCTTGTGCCGTGCCGACATTGAGACGCTGGTGCAGAAAAGTGCCTGAACAAGACGCCTCGGCGAAACCAAACCGAACCCCGGCAAAGCAGTAATGCGGCCGGGGTTTTTTCTTGCGTAGTTGGCGGGCGGTCCGGTCTGAGAGGTTAATGCCAAGGCAGAAAATTTCAAAATCAGATATTTTGAACTTAAAATAGAAGCCCGAATGTGGTACGTCTTGCGAAGTGCTGGTTGTTCGATTCGCAGGAGACGGCTTTGAAAATCACGGTGATAGGTGGCGGACCTGGCGGGCTTTATACGGCACTTCTGACGAAGAAGGCGCGTCCCGACTGGGAGGTCGAGGTTTATGAGCGCAACCAGCGTGATGACACTTTCGGCTTCGGCGTCGTGTTTTCGGATGAAACGCTGGATGAATTCCTGAACCGCGATAAGCCGGTATTCGAACGTATCCGCGACAAATTCGCCTATTGGGATGACGTTGCCGTTCATTTCAAGGGGCAGGAAATGCGCTGTGGGGGCAACGGCTTCTGCGGCACCTCTCGTCAAACCTTGCTGACGATTTTACAGGATCGTTGCGCCGAACTGGGCGTGAAGATGGAGTTCGGGGTAGAGATCAGGCCGGAAAACCTGAAAACCCGCTTTGCCGATTCCGATGTGATTGTTGCGGGGGATGGCATCAACTCTGCGATCCGTGAATATTACAAGGAAGGTTTCCAGCCGAGCACGGTGTGGAAGTCGAACCGTTTCTGCTGGATGGGCTCCAGCCGGCCGATGGATGAGTTCAACTATTTCTTCCGCGAGACAGAGCACGGCCCGATGGTCGCGCATTGCTATCAGTATCAGGACGACCGCTCGACCTGGGTGTTCGAGATGGATGAGGAAACCTGGCAGGCTCACGGTTTCGAGGAATATGACGAGGAAGGCTCCAAGGCGAAGCTTGAGAAGATCTTTGCCGAAGAGTTGGACGGTCATCCCCTGCTGCTGAACCGGTCGAACTGGCGCAACTTTCCGCGGGTGTTCTGCGAAAACTGGTTTGTTGATAATATCGTTATCCTGGGTGACGCGAAGGCGAGCGCGCATTTCTCTATCGGGTCAGGCACAAAGCTGGCCATGGAATGTGCAATCGCGCTGTCGGATGCGTTGCTGGAACATGCAGAAACCGATGTGCAGGCGGCGTTTCAGGCTTATGACGACGCGCGCCGCACCCCGTGCCAGATTATTCAGCACAATGCCGACGTCTCGCTGGCGTGGTTCGAACACATGAACCGGTCATGGGATATGGAGCCGTATCAGTTCGCCATGGTCGTCATGTGCCGGGCCAAGTCGATCACATATGACAATCTGATCGTGCGCGACCCGGAATTCGTGCGCAGGGCAGATGACGAATGGTATGCCCGCCATCTGCGCGAAACCGGCGAGGATCTGCGCGAGACGCGGCCGACGCCGATGTTCTCTCGCTTCAAGCTGCGCGGGATGGAGGTCATGAACCGGGTGGTGATGTCGCCAATGGCGCAATACAGCGCAGATAAGGACGGCAATCCCACAGATTGGCTGAAGGTGCATTATTGCGGGCATGCGACGGGTGGCATGGGGCTGATCTATACCGAGATGACCTGTCCTTCCGCCGATGCCCGCATCACCGAAGGCTGTCCGGGCATGTGGACCGATGAGCATGAGCGGCGTTGGAAAGAAATCGTGGATTTCATTCATGACAATACCGGTGCCAAGGTCGCGATGCAGTTGGGTCATGCGGGGCGCAAGGGCTCTACCCAGCTTGGCTGGGAGGCGGCGGATCATCCGATTGCGGATGAAGGCGCGAACTGGCCGCTTGTCTCTGCTTCGGCGATCCCTTGGTTCGAGGGTGAAAGTCAGGTCCCGGCGGAGCTTGACCGCGCCGGCATGGACCGTGTCAAGGCCGAGTTCGTACAGGCGACCGAACGCGCTGCGCGGGCCGGGTTTGACATGCTGGAACTGCATTGTGCGCATGGCTATCTGCTGGCTTCCTTCCTGTCGCCACTGACCAACCAACGCAGCGACGAGTATGGCGGCAGCCTTGAAAACCGTGTGCGCTATCCGTTGGAGGTGTTCGAGGCGATGAGGGCCGTCTGGCCCGAGGATCGGCCGATGTCGGTGCGTGTGTCCGGTACCGACTGGAAAGAGGGCGGCCTGACCGAGGACGACTTGCTGGCCATTGCCGAGGCGTTCCGCGACGCTGGCTGCGACCTGATTGACGTATCGGCGGGCCAGACAGTGCCGGATCAGGAACCTGTTTATGGTCGCATGTTCCAGACCCATCTGGCCGAAGCTGTCCGGAACGTCCCGAAAATAGCGACGATGGCTGTCGGCGCGATTACCGAGGCCGCGCAGGTCAACACCATCCTGCACACCCGGCGCGCCGATCTGGTGGCCGTCGGTCGCCCCCACCTGTGGAACCCTTTCTTCGCCAATCAGGCGGCTGCCTGGTATGGGGCTCTGAACAAGAAGTCCTGGCCGAAGCAATATATCAGCGGGGCGATGCAAGCCTTCCGAGAGGCCGAAAAATCGCGAGAGAAGTTGCTAGAATTACAGCGAAAAGCTGCGCCGGGCCGCCATATGCGCGGTTAGGCTGGAAAACGCTGGCTCTGCGCTGCCGACAGTGACAAACCGGGTCAGACTGACCGTGAGAAAAGAGGAATGACCATGAAAGACAGCAACAAGCTCGTGTGGGATGACCCGTTTCTGCTAGAGCAGCAGCTGACCGAGGAAGAGCGGATGATCCGCGACACCGCAAACGCCTATGCGCAATCAAAGCTGCAACCGCGTGTGCGTGAGGCGTTTCGGAACGAAAACACCGATCCCGCGATCTTTAGTGAAATGGGAGAGTTGGGGCTGCTTGGTGTCACGCTGCCGGAAGAATATGGCGGGATCGGTGCGGGTTATGTGTCTTACGGTCTTGTCGCGCGTGAGGTCGAGCGCGTGGATAGCGGCTACCGCTCGATGATGTCCGTGCAGTCCTCGCTGGTGATTCATCCGATCAATGCCTATGGCTCGGAAGAGCAGAAGAAGAAATACCTGCCGAAGCTGGCCTCGGGCGAGTGGATCGGCTGTTTTGGCCTGACCGAGCCCGATGCAGGTTCTGATCCGGGGGGCATGAAAACGCGGGCCAAAAAGACGGATGGGGGCTATGTCCTGAACGGCTCGAAGATGTGGATCTCGAACTCTCCTATTGCCGATGTGTTCGTCGTCTGGGCCAAATCCGAAGCGCATGACAATAAAATCCGCGGTTTCGTGCTGGAAAAGGGCATGAAAGGGCTGTCCGCACCGAAGATCGAAGGCAAGCTGAGCCTGCGCGCCTCGATCACCGGCGAAATCGTTATGGATAATGTCGAGGTGCCGGAAAGCGCCATGTTCCCCGAGATTGAGGGGCTGGCCGGTCCGTTCGGCTGTCTGAACCGCGCGCGCTACGGCATCGCCTGGGGCTCCATGGGCGCGGCAGAGGCCTGCTGGCACGCGGCGCGGCAATATGGGCTGGACCGCAAGCAATTCAACAAGCCGCTGGCGCAGACGCAGCTTTTCCAGAAGAAGCTGGCCGATATGATGACCGAAATCTCCCTTGGCCTTCAGGCCGCGCTGCGTGTGGGCCGGCTGTTCGAAGAGGGCAAGATGGCGCCCGAGATGATCTCTATCATCAAGCGGAACAATTGCGGCAAGGCGCTCGATATCGCGCGGATGGCGCGGGATATGCATGGCGGCAACGGCATTTCGGACGAATTCCCGGTCTTCCGTCACATGTGCAACCTTGAGACGGTGAATACCTATGAAGGTGCCCATGACGTTCACGCGCTCATCCTCGGTCGGGCGCAGACCGGGTTGCAGGCGTTTTTCTGAGGCAGGCTATGTCGCTATCGGGGAAACAGGTTCTGATTACCGGCGGCGGGACGGGTGTCGGCGCGGAACTGGCACGGGCCTTCAGCCGTGCCGGTGCGCGTGTGGTCATCACCGGCCGCCGGGTCGAGCCGCTGGAAGCTGTCGCCTCAGCCCTGCCTGGCGCGCGCGCGGTGACTGCGGATGTGACGGATGAGGCGAGCGTCAAGGCAATGTTCGCCGAGGCCGGAACCTGTGACATCGTCATCGCCAATGCGGGTGCATCAGACAGCGCACCGTTTCACCGCGTCGATCTGGATCACTGGAATGCGATGCTGTCGGTCAATCTGACGGGCACATTCCTGACATTGCGCGAAGGGCTGATCCAGATGCCCGGCTGGGGGCGGCTGATTGCGGTCGCCTCGACTGCCGGGCTGAAGGGCTATCGCTATGTCGCGCCTTACGCTGGCGCGAAGCATGGTGTGATCGGCATGATCCGCAGTCTGGCACTGGAAATCGCAAAGCGTGACATTACGGCCAACGCGTTGTGTCCCGGTTTTCTGGACACCGAAATGACAGAGCGCTCCATTGCCAACATTATGGAAAAGACCGGTGGCGAACGTGAGGCTGCAATGAAGGCGCTGACGGCGACAAACCCGCAGGGCAGGTTGGTTCAACCGGAGGAGGTCAGTGCGGCTGCATTGTGGTTGTGTAGCGAAGGCGCTGCTGCAGTGAACGGACAGGCAATCGCAATCGCGGGCGGTGAGGTCTGACATGCGTTGTTCAGTAATGATCCTGACAGGAGGAATGACATGACCGAGATGGCAGGGATTAAACCCCGGCACTTCCTCTGGGAGGTGCGCGACCGCGTCGCGATCATCCGTCTGGACCGGCCGGACCGGAAGAATCCGCTAACCTTCGACAGCTATGCCGAGTTGCGCGACACGTTCCGCGCGCTTGTCTATGCCAGCGATATCGACGTGGTGGTCTTTGCCTCGAACGGCGGAAATTTCTGCTCGGGCGGGGATGTGCATGACATTATCGGCCCCTTGGTCGGGATGGATATGAGGGGTCTGCTGGAATTCACCCGCATGACGGGTGATCTGGTCAAGGCGATGATCGGATGCGGCAAGCCCATTATTGCGTCGGTCGATGGTATCTGCGTCGGCGCGGGCGCGATCATCGCAATGGCCTCGGACCTGCGGCTGGCGACGCCGGATGCGAAATGCGCCTTTCTGTTCACGCGGGTCGGTCTGGCCGGCTGTGACATGGGGGCTTGCGCCATGCTGCCGCGGATCATCGGTCAGGGCAGGGCGGCTGATCTGCTTTATACGGGCCGTGTCATGAGCGCGGATGAGGGCGAGCGTTGGGGGTTCTGGAATGCTCTGCACGCGACCGATGCCCTGGAGGACGAGGCGCTGAGGCTGGCGCATCGGATCGCTGCCGGCCCGACATTCGCACATGGCATTACCAAGACCCAGCTGAACCAGGAATGGAACATGGGTCTGGAACAGGCGATTGAGGCCGAAGCGCAGGCGCAGGCCATTTGTATGCAGACCCGCGATTTTGAGCGGGCCTATCGCGCTTTCGTGGCGAAGGAAAAGCCGGTTTTCGAAGGTAACTGATGCAGGGCCGGGGGCCAGCCCCCGGACCCCCTGGGGTATTGGGGTGAAGAAGAATGGATCGTAGCTTTCTGGACTGGCCGTTTTTCGAGGCTCGCCATCGTGAGTTGGCCGAGGGGCTGGATGCCTGGGCCGACAGGAACCTGCCGGTCGATCATAGCGATGTCGATGATGCCTGCCGGGGTATGGTGGCCGCAATGGGCAAGGCCGGCTGGCTGCAACATTCGGGTGGCGACAAGATTGATGTGCGTTCGCTTTGCCTTATCCGCGAGACATTGGCCCGGCATGATGCACTTGCCGATTTTTCCTTCGCGATGCAGGGGCTGGGCATGGGTGCGATCAGCCTTTTTGGCACTGCGGAGCAGCGGCAATGGCTTGATAAAACCCGTTCAGGCGCGGCGATTTCGGCATTTGCGCTGACGGAGCCGGGATCGGGATCAGACGTTGCGGCAACCGCGACGACTGCTGAAAAGGTGGATGGGGGTTATCGGCTGAATGGCGAGAAGACCTATATTTCCAATGGCGGAATTGCCGATCTTTACGTTGTTTTCGCCCGAACCGGAGAGGCGCCGGGCGCGCGCGGTCTGTCCGCCTTCCTGATGCCGGCCGATAGTGAAGGGCTGTCGATAGCGGAACGGATTGAGGTGATCGCGCCGCATCCGCTTGCCACGTTGCGTATGGACGACATGTTCTTGCCGGATTCGGCGCTGATCGGGAAAGCGGGCGAAGGTTTCAAGCTGGCGATGTCGGTTCTGGATGTCTTCCGGCCCACGGTCGGGGCGGCGGCACTTGGCATGGCGCGGCGCGCTTTTGACGAGGCACTTGCGCGGACGGCAGGCCGCGAGATCCAGGGGGAGGCGCTGGCTTCGCTTCAGATGGTGCAGGGGCATCTGGCCGATATGGCGCTGAAGATCGATGCGGCTGCCTTGCTGGTCTATCGCGCTGCCTGGACCAAGGATCAGGGTGCGGCCCGGATCAGCCGTGAAGCCGCGATGGCCAAGCTTTATGCGACGGAGGCTGCACAGGAGGTCATTGATATGGCCGTCCAGCTGCATGGCGGCGATGGCGTGCGTCACGGCGTCAAGGTCGAAGAACTCTACCGCGATATTCGTGCCTTGCGCATCTATGAAGGTGCAAGCGATGTTCAGCGTTTGGTGATCGCGCGCAGTGTGATGTCATGAGCTATCACCGTTTCATTCAGGTTGAATTCAATCACTGCGACCCGGCGGGCATCGTCTTCTACCCCCGCTATTTCGAGATGACGAATTCGGTGGTGGAGAACTTCTTTGCCGAAGTCGTCGGTTATCCGTTTCGCCGGATGCATATGGAAGAGGGTACGGGCGTTCCGACCGTCAGGATTGAGGCCACATTCAGCGCGCCGTCGCGACTCGGCGATATGCTCGATTTCAGCCTGCGGATTCAGAACGTCGGAACATCCAGTGCGACGCTGGACCTTCTGGCCCATGCGGATCGGCAGGAACGTGTGCGTGCGACATCGACAATCGTCTGGATCAGCAATGGCGGCAAAGCCACGCCATGGCCAGACGAGGTGCGGGACAAACTTATCGAATTCAAGGAGCTGACCGATGATACATGAGGTGCTGCACCCCAGGGGCTGGAAGGCGACGCCGGGCTATTCGAACGGCATTGCCGCATCGGGAAGAATGGTCTTTACCGGTGGCGTCGTCGGATGGAACGCCGAGCAAGAGTTCGAGACGGACGATTTCGCCAGTCAGGTGGAGGCAGCGCTGTCCAGCATCGTCGCGATTTTGGCAGAGGCTGGAGCGCGACCGGAACATCTTGTTCGGCTGACCTGGTATGTGACCGACAAGGCTGAATATCTGTCGTCGCTCAAGCAGATCGGACAAGCATATCGGAATACCATCGGCAAATCCTATCCGGCGATGGCGCTTGTTCAGGTGGTTGCCCTGGTCGAGGATCGTGCCAAGGTCGAGATTGAAGCAACAGCGATCATCCCGGATTGATCCGATAAGCTGCGGCGGGGCTGCGTCAGCTTGAACGGGGCCTTCAGGCCGGCTTTTCCATCAGTTTGCGCAGCAATCTGTGCAGCCGTTCGGTATCTGCCTTGCCAAGGCGTTCGATGACGGCGCGGCGCTCATGCTCTTTGGCCTGGTGGACAAGGTTCGCTGCAAGCTCTGCCCCTTCAGGCGTCAGTTTCACCTGCACGCTTCTGCGGTTCTTACTGTCGCGGTAACGCCTGACAAGGCCGCGGGTCTGAATGCGGCCGATCAGATGGGTCAGGCGCGATTGCTCCAGCAAGGACAGGCGCGACAGTTCAGAGACCGTCGCCGTTCCCAGATCATGCAGGCAGGCGAGCACCCGCCATTCGGCGACGGACAGGCCCTGTGCTGCAGCGATTTCGTGAAAGCTCTTGCTGACCTTCGCGCTCGCGACGGCCATCAGGAACAGAGTGTAGTTGTCCAGAAAACCGGCCTTCTCGGAACTCGCTTCGTGCACGCCACGCCCTTACATCGCGTTCGGGATCAGCAGAACCAGAATGGGGAAGCCGATCAGGAGCATCAGCCGTATCACATCCATAATGACGAAGGGAACCACGCCCCGGAAGATTTGCCCGATTGGCACGTCCTTGGCCACCACGCGCAGCACAAAGACATTCATGCCCATCGGCGGGGTGATATAGCTCAGCTCTGTTGCGACGACAAGAAACACGCCGAACCAGATGGGGTCAAAGCCAAGTGCGGTGACGATCGGAAACAGGATCGGTGTGACCAGCATGACCATGGACAGGCTTTCCAGCAGGCTGCCCAGCACCAGCAGCATCAGCATGATCATCAGGATCACCCCGATGGGCGGCATATCCAGCCCCAGCACCCAGCCACGGATATCGGTCGAGAGGCCCGAGAGGTTGACGTAGTTCAGGAAATACAGTGCACCGAACAGGACAAAGAACATCACCGCGGTGGTTTTGCCCGTATCGAACAGGGTTGCCAGCGTTGCCCGCGGCGTCAGCCGACCACGAAACGCGGTCAGCAGGATCGACGCGCCTGCGCCCATGCCGGCGGCTTCGGTCGCAGTGAAAACGCCCAGATAGATGCCGCCCAGCACGAAAGCGAAAAGTGCGAGTGCAGGCGCGACGCCGCGCGTTGCAACCAGCCTTTCGGTCAGGCTGAGCTTTGACAGCGGCGTGATTTCTTCGCGGCTTATAATGAGTGACAGGCGAACGGCCAGCATATAGCCGATGACCCCAAGCAGTCCGGGGATGATCCCGGCGAGGAATAGCTTGCCGATATCCTGCTGGGTCAGGATGCCATAGATCACAAGGATCACAGAGGGCGGGATGATGATGCCAAGTGTGCCGCCCGCCGCGATGGACCCTGTTGCCAAGCGGTCGGAATAGCCGTGTCGGCGCATGGCGGGCAGGGCGATCTTGCCCATTGTCGCAGCAGTTGCCAGCGACGAACCGCAGACCGATCCGAAGCCGCCGCAGGCAACCACTGTCGCCATCGCCAACCCGCCCTTACGGTGGCGCAGCCAGGCATTGGCAGCATCGTAAATCTCATCTGCAATCTTCGATTGGACGATCATATTCCCCATCAGCAGGAACAGCGGCACGACCGAGAGGGTGTAGCTTCGTCCGCTGTCGACATAGACCTGCCCGATCATCGCCAGTGCCGGGTCCATCCCGATAATGCTGGCGACCCCGACAAAGCCGACAAGCGTCAGCGCATAGCCGATGGGTATGCCGGCAAACAGCATCGCGAACAGAATTGCGGTTCCAATCGGCCAGTCCATGCGGTTGCTACCTAGTTTCCATGCGGCGCGCGCGTCAGTGCCAGCACAGCGACAATCAGTGCCGAGGTCGCGCAAATCCCGGCTGCGAATTGCGCGATGATGCCCACCGGGATGTGAAGAAAGACGGTTGTCTGGTTATAGCTGCTGAGCCTTGCGCCATGTTTCCACATCTCGATAGAGACGAGGATCAGCGCGATCACGGCACACAGGCGGGCAAGGAACAGCTGTATGCTGCGGCCTCGATCTGACAGTTGCTGTGAGAGAATATCTGCAGTGACGTGGCCGTCATCCAGACTGATCGCGGGCAGGCCGGCAAAGATGACGCCCATGACCAGCAGCTCTGTCAATTCGGTCCCGCCGGGCAGGGGCGCATTGAAGATATAGCGCCCAGTTACATCCAGCACCGTGATGCAGGTCAGCGCCAGCAGCATCACCCCAAGGATGACCGCCGATACGGTGCGGACCTGCATCCGCAAGGTTTCGATGTTCACGGGGCGGCCTTTTCCAGTTCTTCCCTGAACATTGCCAGTGCTGCATCGAAGTCAACGCCTTTGGCTTCGTAGCCGGCACGAACACGGTCGTAGATGGCATTCGCATCTTCCTCGATCGTGGCGCGCTCTTCTTCGGTTGCGTCGTGGAAGGTGACTTTGCCTTCCAACGCGGCCAGTCCGGCAGCATCGGCGGCATCCCATGCCTGACCGGCCATGCGCACAAGGGCTTCACCCGATACGCTGTCGATGGCTGCGCGGTCCTCCTCCGAAAGACTGTCGAATTTTGCCTGATTCATCACGAAGAAGAATGACACGTTATACAACCCGCCATCGACGCGAAGGCCGTTCGTGACAACATCGTCCAGCCGAAAGAACGGTACGGATTCATAGGGGAACACGATCCCGTCGGCCACCCCGTTCGACAGAAGTTCATAGCTTTCGGAAGAAGGCGCCTGGACCGACACCATACCAAGCCCCTGCACAAGCTGGTCGGTAATTGCACCCGCGACACGGATCTTTGCACCTTCCAGTTCCGACATCGGGCTGACAGCGCGGTCGGTCGTGAACAGGTGGCCCGGACCGTGGCCGAACAGTGCAAGCACCTTGACGCCCGCGTGTTCATTCTGTTCGGCGAGCATGTTCGACCAGACATTCCACAGCGCAACCGAATTCGCTTCGGAGCTGGGGGTCAGGAACGGCAATTCGGCAATTTCCGTCAGCGTAAAGCGTCCGGGCGTATAGCTGTGGGCCGAGAAACCGATATCGGCAGCCCCGCTGGACACAAGGTCGAAATGGGCAGGCGGCGGACCAAGCGGCGCGTCGAGGATTTGCACCTCTACCCGGCCTTCGGTCGCCTCGGCCACCTGTTCAGCCCAGGGGACCATGATGTCTTTCACGACCGGATGCGAGGGCGGCAGCCAGTTTGAGAGCCGCAAGGTTGTTTCCTGCGCCTGCACGCTGCCTGCGGTGGACATGGCGAGCGCGATAAGCGCAGCGGCGAGTGTCTTCCTGCTAAGTTGCATGTTTCGTTCTCCCTGGCCCTGTGGGGCGATTCCCTAAAGCCAGATTACACCCATTGGTGTTTCAAGCAAGAAATTTATGAAAATTCATTATTTCAAATTTAAAGCTTGACGGGAAGTCGGGCAAATGCCGATAATTTGGCCAACGCATAACCAGCGATGGATGGGTTTTATGTCCGATCTCAAGCTAGTCGTTCAGCGCGTCGAAGATGCCGGCGAACTGATCCGTGAAATCGAACTTGCATCGGCGGATGGTGCGGCTCTGCCGGGATATGAGGCGGGCGCGCATATCGAAGTGGCGTTGCCCGGCGACCGGCATAACGCCTATTCACTGATTGATTTTTCCGGCAATGCGGCATCGCCAGAAACTTACGTACTGGGCGTGCGCCTTGAGGACGAGGGGGACGGTGGCTCTCGCTTCATGCACGGGTTGAGGCCGGGCGATGAAATCTCGGCGTCGGGACCGAAGAACCACTTTCCGCTGGATGGTGGCGACGGGCCGGTGCTGCTGCTGGCCGGGGGAATCGGGGTGACACCGCTGATCGCTATGGCGACGGCACTTGCCGCGGGTTCGCGCGATTTCAGGATGGTCTATGCCAGCAGATCGGCCGCAGCGGCCGCCTTTGCCGACCGGCTGAGTGGTTGTCACGGCGACCGGATCAGCCTGCATCATGACGATCAGGCGGGCGGGCCTGTGCCTGTTGCAGATTTGGTCAACGGCGCGGATCCCGAGACGCATATCTATGTCTGCGGGCCGAAGCCCATGATCGACGCCACCCGCGCGGCGATGGAGGCTGCCGGTCGCCCCGAAGCGCAATTTCACGCCGAGCTGTTCGAGAACACCTCTCACCAAAGCGGTGACAAACCGTTCGAGGTTGAGGTCGCATCCACCGGGCAGGTCATTACCGTGCCGGCGGACAAGACGATCATCGAGGCGTTGGAGGAAGCAGGCATTGATCTGATCTATGACTGTCAGCGCGGTGATTGCGGGATTTGCCAGACGGATGTTCTTGAAGGCACGCCGGACCACCGCGATGTCGTACTTTCCAAGGAAGAGCGTGACTCTGGCAAGGTCATGCAGATTTGCGTCAGCCGCGCGCTGACAGACCGTCTCAAGCTAGATCTTTAGGAGATTTCAGCCATGACAGATACCACAACGCTGCAGGAACGGGTCAACGATTTGATCCGCCCCCAACAGGTTCATCGCGATGTTTATACCAGTCCGGAGGTCTATCGGCTGGAAATGAAGCATCTCTTTCCGAACTGCTGGGTCTATATCGGCCATGAAAGCCAGACGCCGAACAAGGGAGACTATATCACCGCGCAGATCGGTGATCAGCCTTTGCTTATGGTGCGCCACAGCAATGACGAAATCTATGTCATGTATAACCGTTGCCCCCACAAGGGCACGAAGATCGTCATCGACAAGGCGGGCAATACCGGCAAATTCTTCCGGTGCCCGTATCACGCTTGGTCGTTCAAGACCGACGGCTGTCTGCTCGCGATCCCGCTGAAGAAGGGATATGAGGGCACGGGTCTGGAAGATACGGAAGCCGCGAAGGGCCTCGCCCCGGTGGGCGACATGAAGAACTATCGCGGCTTCATCTTCGCGCGGCTGGCGACGGAAGGGATCAGCTTCGAAGATTTCTTCGGGGAATCCCTGTCATCGCTGGATAATATGGTCGACCGCTCTCCTGTCGGGAAGCTGACGGTTGCGGGTGCGCCGCTGCGCTATATGCACAAATGCAACTGGAAGATGCTGGTCGAAAACCAGACGGATACCTGCCACCCGATGGTTGCCCACGAATCCAGTGCTGGCACCGCGGTGAAAATCTGGGAGGAGATGGACAAACCCGAAGGCACACCCACGCCGCCCGCGATGCAGATCATCGCACCCTTTATGTCGCCCTATGAGTTCTTTGAAAACATGGGTATCCGCACATGGCCGAACGGTCACGGTCATACCGGTGTGCATCATTCGATCCATTCCGACTATTCGGACATCCCCGGCTATTACGATGCAATGGTCGAAGCCTATGGCGAGGAACGCGCGCAGGAAATCCTGGGCGAGAACCGGCACAACACGGTCTATTTCCCGAATATCATGATCAAGGGACCGATCCAGCAATTGCGGAACTTCATCCCGCTCGGCCCGGACAAGACGCTGGTCGAAAGCTGGATCTTCAGCCTCGACGGTGCGCCCTCCGAGCTGACCGCGCGGACGGCCATGTATAACCGGATGATCAACGCGCCGACCTCGATGGTCGGGCATGATGATCTGGAAATGTATGAGCGCGCGCAGGAAGGGCTGATGTCCGACGGCCTCGAATGGGTGAATATTCAGCGGCTTTACGAGGACGACGAGGATTTCACCGAAACCGCCGAGTTGAATGGCACGACCGAACGCCAGATGCGCAACCAGTTCGATGCCTGGAAACGCTTCATGATCGGGGGTGCGGCATGAACCGCGAAGAGGTCACCGATTTCATCTATGACGAGGCGTGGATGCTGGATGAGGGCCAGTTTCACGAATGGCTGGAGCTTTGGCTGCCCGATGCGGTCTATTGGATGCCGCTGAACTGGAACCAGCAGGACCCGATCAACGAAACCTCACTGCTGTATGAGGACAACTTCATGCTGCGCCTTCGGATCGAAAGGCTGGCCGGGGCGCGGACCTTCAGTCAGAAACCGAAAAGCCGCTGCCACCATGTGCTGAACCGCCCGCGCATCGTCGAGATTTCCGACGATGCAGCGAAGGTCATGACCAAGATGCACTATGTCGAAACGCGGCTGGATGAACAGCAATTGCTGGCCTTGACAGTGACGCATGATCTGAAGGCGACGGATGGCGGGATCAAAATCGCAGGCAAGCGTGTCGATATCCTCAACTGCGATGCGGCCTTCGGTAATATTCAGTTGCTGCCATGAGCGAATACACAGCCGTCATCACCGGCGGAAACAAGGGGATTGGCGCGGATCTGGCGGCCGACATGACCGCGCGGGGCTGGAAGGTGATCTCGCTGGCGCGGCATCCGGGCGAGGCGGCGGAGGTTGAGCATGTGATCTGCGATCTGTCCGATCCGGCTGCGGTCGCACAAGCCGCGGCGGATGTCGCTGCGAAGCACGAGGTCACGCATTTCATCCACAATGCCGGGATTATCCTGCCAAACCTGATCGAGGACGCGCGGCCGGATGAAATGCTGGCACTGACTCAGCTTCATCTTGCGTCGGCGCTGACTTTGGCGCAGGCGTTCCTGCCTGCAATGAAGGCCCGCGGCTTTGGGCGCATCCTGTTCAATGCCTCCCGCGCAGCGCTTGGGGCAAAAACCCGAACCGCCTATTCCGCGTCAAAGGCCGGTATGATCGGCATGGCGCGGACCTGGGCACTCGAACTGGCCGAGCATGGAATAACGGTCAACGTCGTCGCACCCGGTCCGATACTGACGGATAACTTCTGGGGTATTGTACCAAAGGGCAGTGATCAGGAAGCCGATCTTGCCAAGCGTATTCCCGTGGGGCGATTGGGCACGGTTCGAGATGTCACGCGGACATTCATGTTTCTGGCCGATCCCGATGCTGGCTTTATCACCGGGCAGACCCTGTTCGTCTGCGGAGGGGCAAGCATAGGTACGGTGCCGATCTGAGGGAGAAAAGCATCTTGTCGCAGCTTAAAATTTTTATTCTTGAAAGAATTTTGCCCATAGAGAGAATGGAAACAGTATAAGAATGAAATCACTGGGGGCAGCGATGGGATCTGATCGTGCAGGTCTGAATGACAATCCGGCAGCCGCTGATCCGCTGGCTACCCGCAGGTTGCGGCTTTGGATCAGGATGCTGGGTGTGACCCGGCAGATTGAGAACCGCCTGCGCGAATATCTTCGGGTAGAGCATGATACGACCCTGCCGCGCTTTGACGTGATGGCCATGCTTCATCGCCGCAGCGAAGGGCTGACGATGTCAGAACTGTCGCGAATGTTGTTGATCTCCAATGGCAATGCGACAGCAGTGGTTAACCGGCTGGTGCAAGACGGCATGGTCGAACGCATCCTGTCAGATGAAGATCGCAGACGCGTATCGGTTCGTCTGACGCCAGAGGGGGCAGAGTTCTTCGATCTTCTCGCCTCTGACCACCTGCAGATGATCGGTGGCCTGTTGTCAGAGCTTGACGATCAGGACCTTGACCGTATGCGTGACACCTTTCGCAGGCTGCGTGACAGCCTTTCAGCAGCCGGTTGAAAGTCCGGTGATGCCCGCTGCAACGGGCATCGCGGGTAAGTCAGGCAAAACTGCGGACGGTCTGTAGCGCGCCGTCCAATGCCTCTCCCTTCTCGTCCTGAAGGGCGGCTTCGCGCATCCGGCGTATCCAGTCCGCCGCATCGGCTCGACCTTCGACCATTGACGCCCCATCCATGACTCGAGCGAACTTTGACTGACCGCGCGCATGAGTGTCAGAGTAACCCTTTATCAGCCGCTGACAGCGCAGCAGCTCGATCGCTGTTTCCTGATCATGCGCGGCGGCGGCATGAACGCGCCCCAACCAGCTGTCCAGATGCGCCATCTCTTCGGCGTGGCGCAGGGTGCGGCGGCGCCATGATTTCGCCCCACCAAGCAGATAGAGCATCCCGAAGCCGATGATACCGTCCGTGCGGATACGGCGCCCGCGATTGAACAATCTGTCGACAAGTTTCATGCGCCGCGGATTGCTTTGCCAGCGAGCGCCCATCTTGGCGGGAAGAAGGGACACGATCTCTTCGGCGCGGGGGTGCAGGAACTCTGTCACCTGCATAAGCTGGCCATCCTTCAGGCGCATTTCATCGGCGATGCGCCGGTCGCGCCCGTCGCGCGTTTTTGCATCGGCCACCCGGATGATGTCGTCATAGGTCATCGCATTGGCGATGTATTTCGCCGCCTCTCGCGTCATGCGAGCATCGGTCCGGTCGATCTCGGCAATTTTCTGCACGCGGTCGAGGTATTCGGCGCCATATGCGATGTCCTGAAAATCAACAACTTTGCGCAGTCCCGTCAGTGCCATTTCTCTTGCTTCAGGGCGAAGATCGTTCGTGCGGCTTGCCAGTTCGTGAAACTGAGCTTGCAGCCTGTCGGGGCCGCCGATTGCCTGTTGGGCAGGACTGTGAGCAGCCGTTTCAGCTTTTGGTGCGGGGCCGCCATTTGCAGCGACGTCAAAGGCGGCGGCAAAAGCGCGAAGGCTGGCATCAACTCCTTTGCCGCTGGTGCGGATCGCATCTTCAAAGGCGTCTCGTGTGAAGGGTAGGGCGCCAGAGCCCGCAAGCGCGCCGAACAAGGTTGCGGAAATGACCGATCCGTTGGCGACTGCGAGCTTGTCAAAATCCTCGCAGATCAGTTTGCGTGCGGCGATTTGCGCCGCCGCAATGACCTCTTCACTTGATGCGATACCGTCACCGGGAACCATCTTTTCTGAAACGGCAAGCGCTCGATGCGAGGAGGTGATCAGCACTGTCCGATCCGGCGTCACAAATCCGCGCATGATCGACCGGCCAGCCTCCATCATCTCTGCCGTGATCATGATGTCGACATCACCGGCAGCGGGCATCAGTGAGAATACCGGCTTTTGCGGACCCTCCGGTGCCATCTCGACATAATAGACCGTCGCGCCTGTGCGTTGGGCAACGCCGGCGACGCTGGTTGCCTGCGCGGCGTATCCATTCGCCCGCGCCACGGATTCGATCCAGCTGGTCAGCACGCCACCGCCCTGACCGCCCACGGCAAGGATCGCCAGCTTGATGATACCGGCGGACTGGTCGCTGCCTTCGCCTGTGGTTTTGACATGGGCGTTCATGACGATGCTCCCAGATCAAGGCGGCGTTTCGTGCGCCGCTCTGTCAGATAGTTGCGGAACTTGGCGCGGACGCCTGCGCGCCAGATCTCAAACTTGCCGGGGTTGTGAATCACATCGGCGCGGTAGAAGCTGGGGCAGAGGATTGCCGCATCTGCCACCTCGCCGCAATTGCCGCAGCCCACGCAGCTTTGGTCGATGCTGGCCACGGGATCATCACGCAACGGGTCGTCGAGCGTTTTCAGCGACAGGGACGGGCAGCCGGACAGGCGCATACAGGCATGATCGCCAGTGCACACATCTTCGTCCACGCCGAAGCGCGGAACATCGACGCGACGGCCTTCCTTGATGGCCTTGTTGCGCAGCGGCTTTTCGCGACGCTGCCGGTTCAGCATACATTCAGAGGAGGCAACGATGACCTTCGGCCCTTTTTCCTTGGTCGTCAGTGCCTCTCGGATGGTGTCCCGCATTTTGCCGACATCATATGTGCGGTCGATCTGCCGGACCCAATTGATGCCGATCCCGGCCAGAGCTTTTGAGATCGGGTTTTTCGTCGACTTCGTCTCGTTGTTTGCGCGTGAGGACATGACGTCCTGTCCACCCGTCGCCGCAGAATAGAAATTGTCTACGACAATCGCCACGCCATCGGATTTGTTGAACGCCATATTGGTGAAGGATGACGACAAACCGTTGTGCCAGAAACCGCCATCGCCAATGATCGCGACCGACCGCTTGTCGCCGCCCCCGTCGAATGCGCCATTGGCCGCAGGTCCCAGCCCGTATCCCATCGTTGCGCCGCCGATCTCGAATGGCGGCAGGGAAGCGAACAGGTGGCAGCCGATATCGGCGGCAATCTGATGTTTGCCCAGTTCCTGTTCGACCAGTTTCATGGCGGCGAAGATCGGCCGTTCAGGGCACCCGGTGCAGAAACCGGGCGGACGGATCGGAACGGTTTTCGAAAGATCCGGTATTTCGGGCGGCGCGGAATTCGGCGCGCGCAGCGCATCGGCCAGCATTCCGGGCGCGGCGTCTTTCAGGAATGTCGCAATGGATTCGCGCATCACCGTTCCGGTATATTCGCCGGCCATCGGAAAGATGTCCTTGCCGTGCAGCATGACGTCCGACTTTGCGCGATACAGGAATGCGCTCAACTGGTTTTCGATGAACTCCGGCTGGCCTTCCTCGACAACCAGTATTTGTTCCTTCCCCTCGCAGAATTCCAGAAATTCGCTGTTCACCAAAGGGTAGGTCACATTCAGCACATATAGCGGAATGTCGGTGTTGCCATAGATATCCGCCAGGCCAAGCTGCTGCAGCGCGCGAATGACGCCGTTATACATGCCACCCTGCATGACGATACCGACAGGCGCATCGTCCGGCCCGAACCGCTCATTCAGCTTGCGCTCGCGGATAAAAGCCTCTGCGGCCGGCCAGCGGTTGTTTATCTTGTCCTGCTCATGCGCATAGGACATCGGCGGCAGCACCACGCGCGAGAAGTCAGACCGTGGATTGGCAAGCGCATCCTTGACGGTAAATTCGGGGGGCTTGTTGTCGCGGCACTCGAAAGATCCGGTAACGTGGCAGGACCGGATGCGCACCATCAGCATGACCGGCGTGTTCGATGCCTCGGACAGATCGAAACCGTCGCTGACCGATTTCACGATAGAGGGCAGGTTGGGCCGCGGGTCCAGCAGCCAGAATTGCGACTTCATGGCGAAGGCGTGTGTCCGCTCCTGCATGATAGAGGAACCTTCGCCATAATCCTCGCCCACAATGATCAGCGCACCGCCGGTCACGCCCGATGATGCGAGATTGGCGAGCGCGTCCGATGCGACGTTGACGCCGACAGAGCCTTTGAACGTCACCGCACCACGGATCGGATAATGCACCGAAGCCGCCAGCATAGCCGCCGCGGCCGCTTCATTCGCATTTGCTTCGTATTTGACGCCCAGCCCGGTCAGCAGCTCTTCGGCATCCGCCAGAACATCCATCAGGTGCGAAATCGGCGCGCCTTGGTATCCGCCGACATACCCGACGCCTGATTCCAGCAGTGACTTGGTGATGGCAAGGATGCCCTCGCCGGTGAATATCTCGCCTTCTCCAAGCTTCAAGTGCTCGACTTCGGCCTTGAATGAACGCTCTGCCATGGTTTTCCCTGAGTATATGGTTCATTCGGTTGGCGCTGAAGTGACGCGCCAGCCATTTATGTTGCATACAGCACATTGTATGAAAAATCATATGAAATTGCAAGTAGATTGCGTTTTGCCTTCGAACGCTGCTATTCCCATGCACGATGCAACACGTCTCTGTGCCGGCGCAGATCCCGGGAACTCTGTGGCACGCTTTCGGAAAGGCCAGTCTTTTTATGATGAAGTTCCCCGATATCGACAACGATGGTCCGGTCTTCGATCTGGACACCATGCCGTCGTTCACCCTGAACCATGTTGTACACCGTTATCATCAGGTTCTTCAGTCGCGACTGCGTTCTGCTGGGGTTTCTACGCTGAAGATGCGAATCATCGTATCGCTGCGCAGCTTCGGCAGCCTGACCGTCTCTGAACTGTGCAACTGGGCCATTGCCGAGCAGCCGACGATGAGCCGGGCTTTGGATAGCCTTGAAGGGCAGGGCATCGTCCAGCGGCAGGCAGGCGATACCGACAGCCGGTTGCGAATGATCAGCCTGACCGAACCGGGCCGGCAGCTATTTGACCGCATCTATCCGGAGATATCGCGTGTGAATGAAGCGATGGTCGAAGGGCTGAGCGCGCAGGAACAGGCCGCTATGCTCTCTGCATTGCAGCGCGTGCTCGGTAATCTGCAAAAACTCTGACCTTATATGCGCCCCGCAAAGGCCGGCTGTTCGAATATGCTTGCCATATGAGCTATTGTATGAATAATCATCTTTATGCGAACGGGGTGGATCGCCCCATCGCATGATGCTGGCAGCGAGCGTTTCTGTATCAGAGATTAGCTGCGTCAGGCATGGGGGGATCGTGATGACGACTGGGTTCATCTATAACATGCGGGCCCGATGATGGGGCGGCAATCATATGATGGCGTCGCACTGGTTGCGCCTGCTTCGACGGAATACAAGCGCTACTCCATTGAAACAGCTCATTGGTGGATCGCCACGGCATTGCGGCAGTCTCTGCAATCGGCGGGTCTGAAAAAAGCAGATCTGGACGGCCTTTCGCTGGCCAGCTTTACGCTTTTTCCAGATAGTGCGGTTGGTCTGACGCAGCATCTTGGTTTGTCTCCTCGCTGGCTTGACCATATTCCAATGGGTGGCGCGGCGGGGATTGTTGCGTTGCGCCGTGCTGCACGGGCGGTGCAAGCCTGGGATGCAAGTATCGTGGCCTGCGTGGCTGGCGACACCAACCATATCGACAGTTTCCGGCAACTCCTGTCCAGCTTTTCGCGCTTTGCCGCGGACGCCGCCTATCCATATGGCTATGGCGGGCCGAATGCGAATTTTGCGCTTTTGACCGACCGGTATATGCAGGAATACGGCGCGACGCGGGAAGATTTCGGGCGTATCTGTGTCGCGCAACGTGAGAATGCGCTGAAGAACCCAAGGGCGGTCATGAAAAAGCCGCTGACAATGCAACAGTATCTTGATGCGCGACCGATTGCGGATCCGATCGCCCTGTTCGACTGCGTCATGCCGTGTGCCGGGGCGGAGGCATTTCTGGTCATGTCCATCGACGAGGCAGAGCGGCGCAACCTGCCCTATGCCACAATTGCCGGTACGATTGAGCGCCACAATGCGCATCAGGAAGATCCGATCCAGCTTCGTGGTGGCTGGACCGTCGATATTGACGATCTTTATGCGCAGGCGGATTGCGGACCGGACGATATCGACCTGCTTCAAACCTATGACGACTATCCCGTTATATCCATGATGCAGATCGAAGATCTTGGTTTTTGCGCCAAGGGTGAGGCACCGCAATTCGTTCGTGATCATGACCTGACCATTGACGGCGACTTTCCGCACAATACATCTGGCGGCCAGTTGTCGGGTGGGCAGGCTGGTGCTGCGGGCGGTTTTATTGGACTGGTCGAAGCGATCCGCCAGTTGACCGGCACAGCAGGCGGCACGCAGGTTGCAAGTGCCCAACGGGCGATGATCTCTGGCTTCGGTATGATCAATTATGATCGTGGGCTCTGCACAGGTGCTGCGATCCTGAAAGGACAAGGCGCATGACCCAGCCATTGACGCCACCGCCAAAGAAGAACCCGCAAAAACGCACCGTTTCGCCGACGCTGCCGCCGGAAATGCGCAGCCGGGCATCCATGGGTCTGACGGCAGCGGCGGCAGAGGGCCGGTTTATGTTGCAGGTCTGCGGTGAGTGCGGCGAAGTGCTGTATCCCGCCCGTGACGCATGCAGCAATTGCTTGTCGACGGCGCTGAACTGGCAGGATGTTTCGCCGAAAGGCCAGCTTTTGGCGGAAACGACGGTGCGCACCTCGACCAACCTGTATTTTCGTGAACGAGCGCCCTGGCGGGCTGGATCTGTCAAGCTGGACGTGGGTCCGGTCATCATCTGCCATGTTCACGGCGATGTCGAAGCCAATGCACGGGTGGTGCTGTGGAACCGGCTGGATCGCTCGGGGCAGGGCGTCATTCTGGCCATGCCCGAACATCCAACCGCGAATATGGAGGACGATCCGCAATTGCGTGCCCTGACCTCGGACCCGAAACACCGCCGCGTGCTGATTACGGATGCACGTAACGAGAATGCACCTGCCATCGCAGCAGCGCTGCACAAGGCCGGCGCCAGCATGATCTTTGCAGGAGAGTCCGAATGCTGGCGGCCCAATCCGATCCGCGCCGAATTAAAGGCCGTGCCGGGCGTGGAGGTTCTGCCGCTGGATGTAACCGACACAAGCAGCCTGCGCGAACTTTCGGGCGAGATCGGCGGCAAGGTCGATATCCTGATCAACAATGCCCGCTTTGTTCGTCCCGGTGGCGCACTGTCGCGTGGTGATACCGTGTTCGCTCAGAAAGAGCTGGAGGTGAACTATCTTGGCCAGCTTCGTCTGGCACAGGCCTTCGGTCCGGGGATGTGCGGGCGGACGGCTGATGGAGTGAATTCGGCGGCAGCATTCGTGAATATCCTGTCGGCCTATGCCTTGGTGAACCTGCCTGAACTGGGCTGCTTTTCCGCCTCGCAGGCTGCGGCTCTGTCGCTCAGCCAGAGCCTCCGGGCAGAATTTCGCAGCAGTGGGCTTCGGGTGGTGAACCTTTTCGTCGGGCCGACAGAGGATGACTGGCACCAGCCCTTCCCGCCGCCCAAGGTCTTGCCCGAGGCAATCGCAAGGGACCTTGTAAAGGGGCTGCGTGACGGGCTGGAAGATGTCTATTGCGGCGATGTGGCCAAGGATATGATCGAACGCTTCCGCGCCGGACCGAAGGTGCTGGAACGTGAAATGACGATGGGGCGCGGCTGATGACCATACTTTCCGAACTTGCGAACAGTCTGTCACAGGGTGCCGTGCAGGTGGTCGACCTGACGCATACGCTGGATCCCGATTTTCCGGTCATCATTCTCCCACCGGAGTTCGGCCAATGCGCCCGCTTCCGGATGGAGGAGATCAGTGCCTACGACCATCGTGGTCCGGCGTGGAAGTGGAACAATATTTCCATGTGCGAACATACGGGAACGCATTTCGATGCGCCCAGCCACTGGATTTCCGGGCGCGACGTGCGCAACGGCGCGGTGGATGAGATTGATCCCGCCATGCTCGTCGGGCCGGTTGTGGTGATCGACTGTTCGGAAGGGGCGGCACAGAACGACGACTTTGAGTTGACGCCGGAAATCATCCTGGCGTGGGAGGAAGAACATGGCCGCATCCCCGCCGACAGCTGGGTGCTGATGCGGACGGATTGGTCCAAACGCAGCGGCGATGCCTATCTGAATATGAAGGAGGATGGGCCTCATTCCCCCGGACCGACACCGGATGCAATTCGCTTGCTGGTGGAAGATCGCGATATCAGAGGTTTCGGAACCGAAACCGTCGGAACCGATGCGGGGCAGGGTGCGCATTACACACCGCCATATCCTGCGCATTTCACCTTGCATGGTGCAGGCAAATACGGCCTTCAGTGCCTCCGCAATCTTGATCACCTGCCGCCGACGGGGGCCATGCTGATCGCGCCACCGCTCAAGATCCGTAACGGAACCGGCAGCCCGCTACGCGTTCTGGCGCTTGTGCAGGGCTGATGTGTCCTAGGATGGCAGTGCGGACAGTTTGTGCCTCCTGATCAGGCAAGATGAGAATTTATGCTTAACGATCGTGCAAAACTACGTCGATCCTCCTTTCTGCTTAAATATTTTAAGTTTGAATTTGTTTTTATGACATTTCATGTATACTCCTGAATTAAGCAACAACGATTCGATGCTGACAGGGGGAGAGGGTCAGATGAATGCCATAAGAAAAGCTAGCTTTGCGGCGCTAATTGCCGGGGCCGTGTCGGCACCAGCCTATGCAGAGGATGTGATCAACGCAGTTCATTTCACGCCGACACAGGTCGGGTTTGCGCAAAGCTTCCTGCGCTTCGTCGATAAGGTGAACGAAATGGGAGAGGGCGTGGTCCGCATCGACGTGCGCGGCGGGCCAGAGGTCATCCCGAACACCCAACTTGGTGCCGCCCAGCAAAGCGGACTGATCGACATGATCAACAACCCGGCTGGCCTGTATCTGGAAATCGTCCCCGAAGGCGATGCCTTCTCTGCCGCGACGATCACGCCTTGGGAAGCGCGTGAGAATGGCGGGTGGGAGTTGATCGACCGGATATATCAGGAAAAGGGCAACGCCAAGCTGATCGCGTGGGTCGATACCGGCGTGGGCTTCCATATCTGGTCGGTGGATGAACCGCAGCTTGCCGATGACGGTATGCTGGTGTTTGACGATCTCGTGCTGCGAGCCTCGCCGCTGTATAAACAGTTCTTCGACAGTATTGGTGCGCAGGCCGTGGTTATGCCGATGGGCGACACGTATACGGCACTGGAACGCGGGATGATCAACGGGCTGGCTTACCCGTCTATTGGTTACAAGGCGTTCGGATGGGACAAGTTCACACGCTATCGCGTCGACCCGGCCTTTTTCGGGATGGATGTGCTGATTTCCATGAACCTCGATGCCTGGAATGACCTTTCGGATGAATCCAAGGCGATCCTCGACCAGGCCGCGCAAGAGTTCGAACATGAGGCGTCCGAGGCGATCATGAAGGAAGATCAGGACACCCGCGCCCTTCTGGAGGAAGAGGGCATGGAGGTGGTCGAGATGACGGGCGAAGGTCGTGACCGATTCCTTGAAGCAGCAGCTGCGTCCAGCTGGGAACGAATGGAAAGCCGCGACCCGACGCATGTCGAGGAACTGCGCGAGCTTTTCAACTGAGCTTCTGCCTCGCCCCCAAAAGGGCGGGGCAGCACTTTGCGAATGCGAAAAGATGTGAAGGCGGGATCACGTCATGCAAGCTTTCTTTGATTTCATCGGCCGGATTTCGTGGCTATGCGCATCGGCCGCCAAGCTGCTGATCGGTGTCGTCATTCTGATGGTAATTGCGGATGTCGTCGCGCGCAATTTCGGTTGGCGGGCGATGACATGGGCGATTTCGGCGACGGAATACAGCCTGCTTTATATAACCTTCCTTTCAATGCCCTGGCTGGTGCGCATCAAGGGGCATGTCTTTGTGATTTTCCTGCGCGCCCTTTTCCCGCCAGCAGCCAAGAAGGCGTTAGAGGTTGCAGTCTATATCATCTGCATCGGGTTGTGCCTGTATCTGGGCTATATCACGACCGCCGCAATAGCCGAGGCCGTCGCGCGTGGCAGCTTCGAAAGCCGGACATTTGACATGCCGCGTTGGGCGATCTTGCTGCCTATCCTGATCGGGTTTCTTCTGTCTGCGTTGGAGTGGCTGCGCTATCTGCTGACCAGCGACTCTATCTACAATACAAATGCGCTTGAGACGGAGGGGCTGTGATGGATTGGCTATATCCCTTCGCCGTTCTCGTCGGTCTGGTCATCACGCTGATGGGGCTGGGCCTGCCGGTTGCCTTCGCTTTCCTCGCCACCAATATCGCCGGTCTGCTGCTGTTTTTCGGTGGCGTGCGCGGGATTGAACAGATGGTTTCCAACTTCTCGGAAGCCGTCGGGACCTATGCCTTGGCACCTTTGCCGATGTTTCTGGTCATGGGCAGCCTTTACTTCCGCTCTGGCCTGGGGGAACGCGTGATCCATGCGCTCGACCTCGTTGTCGGGAACCTGCGTGGGCGGCTGTCTTACGTCGTCCTGATGGCCGGTGCCATATTCGCTGCTTTGTCCGGATCCAGTCTCGCCAATGCGGGCATGATGTCGTCACTGATGGCGCCGGAAATGATGAAGCGCCAATATAAGCCGCATATGGCCTATGGCCCCGTGCTGGGTGCGGGCAATCTTGCAGTGATCATCCCGCCATCCACGCTTGCGGTTCTGCTTGGTTCCCTGGCGCAAATCGATGTGGGTGCGCTGTTGATCGCGGGTATTCTGCCGGGTCTTCTGTTGACCATCATGTTCTGCGCGCTGATCTGGACGCAAACGCGCATCGACCCGGAAGCGGCACCACAATATCCGGTCCCGCAAATCAGCGGGGCAGAGAAGTTCAAGGCGGTGATGGTCAACATCATCCCCATGTCCTTCCTTGTCTTCACCGTTGTCGGTACGATTATCATGGGCATTGCGACACCTACGGAGTCCGCAGCGCTTGGATGCGCGGGCGTCGCCATCTTGCTGGTGATCTACGGAAAGTTCAGCTGGTCGGTTGTCTGGCAGTCGCTGGACGACGCGATGAAGGTGACCGGCATGACTTTCCTGATTATCTCAGCATCCATGACGTTTTCGCAGATATTCGCCTTTTCGGGCGCGTCTAACGGGTTCATTCAATCCGTGATCTCGCTGGAGCTTGGGCGTTATGGGATCATCCTTCTGATGGTCTTCACGCTGCTGATCCTGGGCATGTTCATGGATCAGGTTTCGATGATGCTGATCACCCTGCCGATCTTCATGCCATTTGCGGCGCAATATGGCTTCGATACCGTCTGGCTGGGTCTGATCCTGCTGCTGGCGATTGAGGTCGGGCTGGCGACACCGCCATTCGGATTGTTGCTTTACGTCGTGCTGGGCGCATCTGGCGGCGATATGAAGCTGGCGACGGTGGCACTTGCCGCGCTGCCATATGTTCTGCTGACATTGGTGCTTATCGGCATTGTTGTCGTCTTCCCGCAGCTTGCGCTGTTCTTGCCCTCGTTGATTTGAGATGGCGTTTGCCCTGTTCATCACCTGGCCATCTGACAGTGCTCCGGCGGCCCCTTGCAGCGCTTCACTTGACGGGGTGTCCGGGTTGCGCCGCGTGGTTGTGCTTCGGTCGGCCGAAGTGATTCAGGGCGTTCCGCAGGACACGGGTGAACCGGCCCAATGCCTTCAACTGGAGTTCGACGATATCGCAGCGTTGGAGGAGGCGGCAAAAGCCGATCATCCGCTTTGTCATCTGACAAAGGGTGCGGCTGATCAGCAGGCATTTCTGCTGCGCCGCTATAAGGATGATACGCCGCCAGGTTCGCATTGCTCTTACATGGTGCATTATCCGGGGCCTGCCGAAAACACGGAAGAATGGTTGCGCCATTATCGCAGCCAGCACATTCCGCTGATGTGTCGTCTGCCAAGGATACGCGGTGTCGAAATGCTGACGCGGATCGACTGGATCTCATCACTTCCGCTAGCCCACGCGAAGCACATGCAGCGCAACAGGGTGGTGTTTGACAGCAGTCAGGAACTGCGCGCGGCACTTCAGTCGTCTGTCCGCGACGAGATGCGGGCCGACGTCGCGCAATATCCCCGATTTGAAGGCGGCGTCTTTCACCACGTCATGACAACCGAAGTTATTTACCCGGCCCATTCACCGGACAGGAGAGCAATATCATGACACCAGAAAAAATCATCTACGAAGCAGAAATGACATCGACCGGCGGGCGCGATGGAAGCGCAAACCGGCCCGATGGAAGCTTTCCCCTGAAACTGACCGTTCCGACGGAGTTGGGCGGTCCCGGCGGTGAAGGCACGAACCCCGAAGAGCTGTTTGCCGCAGGCTATTCCGCCTGCTTCATCGGCGCTTTGAAAGTTGCGGGCCGTCAGTCGAAACTGTCGGTGCCGGACGATGTGCAGGTCACGGCGAAGGTCGGTATCGGCAAGGTTCCGACCGGCTATGGCCTTGCCGTTGAATTGATCGTGCATTTGCCCGGAATGGACCAAGAACAGGCGGAAAAGCTGGTTGAACAGGCGCATCAGACCTGCCCCTATTCGAACGCCACGCGCGGCAATATTGATGTCAAACTGACACTGGCCTGAAGGGAAAGGCGCGATGCGCATCTGCTGGCAGAGCTTTATCGACGGTGCTTCGAACCCAGACTATATGGCGAAGCTGTCGGCCTATCTGAACGAGATCGCATCGCCCGGTACAGAAGTCGTCTTGCGCGGCATCTCGCCGCCTGACCGCGACTTCAGCCGACTGTCGGAGTTTCGCTGCGCCATTCAAGCCATCGACCAGTCCATTGATGCCGAGGCAGAGGGATTCGACGCCATCGTGCTGGGCCACTTTCAGGACCCCGGACTGATGGAGCTGAAATCGGCAGTAGGCATTCCAGTTACCGGTGTCGGAGAGGCAAGTCTGCATTTCGCAGCCCAGCTGGGTCGGCAGATTGGCCTGATCACTCTGGATCAGACATTTCGGCATTTGCATCACGAACAGGCCGATCTTTATGGGCTGGGCGCGCGGGTCACGCATGTCGCCGGGCTGAATGTCGCGCCAGGTTATTTCGCCGATGCATTTCGCGGTGATCGTGGCGCGAGCGAACGGATGATTTCCACATTGCGAGAGATCGCGGCGCCGATGGTCGCGGCTGGTTGCGACGTGATTGTTCCCGCTGGCGTCCTGCCCGGATTACTGATCAGCGGCGAAAGCGGGCTATGTGTGGATCACGCGCCGGTGCTGAACTGCGTCGCGGTCGCGCTGCTGCAGGCGGAGATGCAGGTCAAACTGCACGAGCTGAACGCTCTGTCGCCCAATCGCGGCGCGTTTTGCGGCAGGGCGGGCGCTCAGGCAATAGCAGATTTCCGCGGTTTGCTGGCCAAGCACAGAACAGAAAAGGACGGTTCCCAATGACGAGCATCGCAGAATTCAAGGCTGAGTTTCCGTTTCAGGATCGTGTTCTGACGAAGCTGCTGAGCGCTCGTGAAGAACAAATGGGCGATGCGCCACTGTTTTCCTGTGACGGGCTGCGCCTGACATGCGGTGAAACGCGCAGGGCCGCCGCGCGTGCCGCCTCGGCACTGACAGAGGCGGGCATTACCGCCGGCGACAGGGTCGCGATTCTATGCGGCAACCGTGCCGAATTCATGCCGCTGTTTCTGGGCTGTGGCTGGATGGGTGCGGTGTCTGTGCCAATTAATACGGCATCTCGCGGCTTTCAGCTTCAACATATACTGTCGAATTCGGGCGCCAAGCTGCTGATTATCGAAGATACCTTGCTGGAGGTTCTGGACGGTCTGGAACTGGACAAGCTGGATATCTCTCGACTCTGGGTGATCGGTGAGGCGGAATTGCCCAGACTGGCGGGAATAGAGGCTCAACACCTGCCGCAATCCGAAGCCGAGGCGCAGCCCGCGGATCTGCGCCCTGACGCGCCGCTGACCATCCTTTACACCTCGGGTACGACCGGGCCGTCTAAGGGTGTCGTCTGTCCACATGCTCAATTTTTTTGGTGGGGCGTTTATACGGGACAGATGCTTGGGCTGAAGCAAGGCGATGTCCTGCATACGCCCTTGCCGCTGTTTCACACGAATGCGCTGAACTGTTTTTTTCAGGCACTGCTGCACGGGTGCCATCAGGTGGTAGAGACGCGGTTTTCCGTTTCCGGTTTCTGGAATGCGATGTCAGGCTCCGGTGCAACCGTGACCTATGTTCTGGGTGCTATGGTGCCAATGCTGCTGTCGCGCGCCGAAAGTGCGGAAGAGCAATCTCATTCCGTGCGCGTAGCCCTTGCCCCAGGTGTTCCGGCACCCGCCGCGGCAGAGTTTACGCGCCGGACCGGGGTTGTCCTGCTGGACGGTTATGGTGCGACGGAAAGCAATGTGGTGATCGGATCTACCGTCGATAGCATCAAGCCGGGCTGGGTGGGCAAACTGCTGGAGGGTTTCGACGCCCGTATCGTCGATGAGGCGGACAACGAATTGCCGGATGGCGAGGCTGGTGAACTTGTGATCCGCGCGGATGAACCTTTCTCAATGTCGCTTGGCTATTTCGGGATGCCGGAAAAAACGATTGAGGCGTGGCGCAATCTTTGGCTGCACACAGGCGATCGCATGGTGCGGGCCGAGGACGGCTATTACCGCTTCCTTGACCGCATGAAGGACACGATCAGGCGGCGCGGTGAGAATATCTCTTCCTACGAGGTGGAGCAGGTACTGTCGTCGCATCCGCAGATTTCAGAGGTCGTTGTATTTCCCGTCGCGTCAGAACTGGCCGAGGATGAGGTCATGACCGCCATCGTTCTGCGCGAAGGTGTGACACTGGATCCGGTAGAGATCATCAGGCATTGTGAAGGCAAAATGTCTTATTTCTCGATCCCGCGATATGTCGAATTCATGTCCGAACTTCCCAAGACGGCAAATGGGAAAGTGCAGAAATTCGTGCTGCGTGAGCGCGGCCTCAGCGAAGCCACATGGGACCGTGAGGCGGCGGGGGTCGTCGTCAAACGTTGATCTCCGTCGTGGCGGTGCAAGCAATCCAAGCGACCGACCGTTAATTATCAATAAATTATTGAAAGTGCTTTGCGAATGCTCTCGTTTGTCGGGGTGGCGTCCGGGTGTAACGTGATCCGGTTCGATCAAACCAACCCTTGTCGGAGCGTGGATGCCATATCAAAGCCAAATACGCTTTCTCCTGAACGGTCGTGACGTAGTCCTTCAGGATGTGAAGGCCACTCAGACGCTGCTGGATTTTCTGCGGATCGACCGGAATCTGACCGGCACCAAGGAAGGCTGTGCCGAGGGCGACTGCGGTGCCTGTACCGTGCTTGTCGGACGGTTGCATGACGGCGCATTGCGCTATGAAACGGTCAACGCCTGCATCCGCTTTCTGGCGTCACTGAATGGCTGCCATATCGTCACGGTCGAACATCTGGCGGGCCCGGAAGGCAGGCTGCATCCGGTCCAGCAGGCTATGGTCGAATATCACGGTAGCCAATGTGGTTTCTGCACGCCAGGCTTCGTCATGTCGCTTTATGCGCTGTGGATGGGCAATCCGACGCCCACGGCTGTGCAGGTGGAAACCGCGCTTCAGGGCAATCTGTGCCGCTGCACCGGATATGAACCGATCATCAAGGCGGCGCTTGCAGTCAACTCATACGGCACGCCCGCAAATGATTACCTGAACAAAGAGCGGGCGACGAGCACCGACCGGCTTGTCTCGATCCAGCAGCAGGGCCGTATCGAAACTGGCCCGGAAGATGACCGCGCCATACTTCCCGCCGATCTGAATGATCTGGCAGAGGTTCTTTCGCATAATCCAAAGGCGACGATTGTTGCCGGTGCCACTGACGTCGGCCTGTGGGTGACGAAATTCCTGCGGCCGATCTCTCCGGTGGTTTTTATCAACCACCTGCAGCAGCTGAAAACAATCGTGCGTTCAGACACGGATCTGACCATCGGTGCCGGTGTCACCTATAGCGAGGCCGAACCGGCATTGCGCACGGCCTTCCCGCATCTGGGCGAATATTGGGACCGCATTGCGGGCTGGCAGGTGCGCAATATGGGGACCATCGGCGGCAACATCGCCAATGGTTCGCCCATCGGGGACACCCCACCTGCCCTGATCTCTCTGCGTGCCGAGGTGACGCTGCAAAAGGTTGGCGGGACGCGAACTGTTCCGCTTGAGGAGTTCTTCATAGATTACGGCAAGCAGGACCGCGAACAGGGCGATTTCGTCGCCAGCATTCGCATCCCACGCCCGGAGCCAGGTCAGATCGACGCCGCCTACAAAGTCTCCAAACGCCGGGACGAAGACATTTCGTCGGTTGCGGTCGGTATCAGCGTCACGGTTAACGATGGGAAGATTGCTGATGCGCGGATCGCTTATGGCGGTATGGCGGCCACCCCGAAGCGCGCAGATCGCGCAGAGGCATCGCTGATCGGGAAACCCTGGTCATTCGCGACTTTCGAGGCCGCAGCGGCTGAGGTCAGAAATGATTTCAAATCGCTGTCCGACTGGCGTGCCTCGGCCGAATACCGTGCGGCCGTGGCGGGAAATCTGCTGCTTCGCTTTTTCTATGAACATGACGCCAGCACGGACCAGCCGGCCCGTCTGGCAATCGCATGAGGCGGAGGGGATCATGAAAGATCATACCATCATCAGCGGCGGCGTTCATCAGGATTTGCAGCATGACAGTGCGGTCAAGCAGGTCAGCGGCCGGGCGGACTATACCGACGATATTGCCGAGCCTCGCGATACGCTGCACGCATATCTGGGCGTGGCCGATGTCGCGCATGGACGGATCGTTACCATGGATCTGGAAGCTGTGCGAAATGCGCCGGGTGTGGTTGATGTGCTGACCGCGGCTGATATTCCCGGGATCAACGATATCAGTCCCGATCATCGTGATGACGAACCCGTTTTCCCGGTTGATCTGGTCGAATATCACGGCCAGCCGGTCTTTGCGGTCATCGCCACATCGCGCGATGCCGCCCGCCGCGCAGCGGCACGTGCCGAGATGACATTCGAACCGCTTCCTTTCGCCGTCGACGCTATTGCCGCAGGTGATGCCGGGATGCCGATGGTCACTGACCCGTTAAGGTTGGAAAGGGGCGATATAGCGTCGGGTCAGCAAGCTGCCGCGCATCGCATTCAGGGCCGGATGCTGGTTGGCGGTCAGGACCATATGTATCTGGAGGGCCAGATTTCCTTCGCCATGCCGGGCGAGGATGATGATGTGATCGTGCATTGCTCGACCCAGCATCCAAGCGAGGCCCAGCATATGGTGGCGAAAGTTCTGGGGGTGCCGTCAAACGCGGTCACGGTCAATGTCCGCAGAATGGGCGGCGGATTTGGCGGCAAGGAAAGCCAGATGAACATCTTCGCCGTGGTGGCCGCACTGGCGGCCAAGCGGCTGAACCGTCCCGTCAAGATCCGGCCGGATCGTGATCAGGATATGACAGTCACCGGCAAACGACATGACTTTGTCATAGACTATGACGTTGCGTTTGATGACGACGGTCGCATCCACGCGGTTGACGGGCATTTCGCGGCGCGTTGCGGATACTCGTCGGATCTGTCGGGTCCTGTGACGGATCGGGCCCTGTTCCACGCTGATAACGCCTATTATTACCCGCATGTCCGCCTGACCTCTTGCCCGCAAAAGACCAACACGGTTTCAAACACCGCATTTCGCGGCTTCGGCGGCCCGCAAGGGGTGATCGCGGCAGAGCGGATGATCGAAGAAATCGCCTATAAGCTCGGCAAGGACACACTGGAGGTTCGTCGCGCGAATTTCTATGGCCCGGATGGACGCGACGTCACGCCCTATCATCAGCAGGTTCAGGACAATATTGTCGAACGGGTTGTGCATGAGCTTGAGATTACGTCCGATTACAAGGCGCGCCGCCGGGCGGTGCTCGACGCAAACGCAAAAGGCGGCTTGATCCGGCGGGGAATCGCGCTGACGCCCGTGAAGTTCGGCATTTCCTTCACCAAGACGAATTACAATCAGGCGGGAGCGCTGATCCATATCTATACAGACGGCTCGATCATGCTGAATCATGGCGGGACAGAGATGGGACAGGGCCTGAACACCAAGGTGGCGCAGGTCGTGGCCGATACCTTTCAGGTCGATTTCGACCGGATCAAGATCACCAAAACGACGACCGAAAAAGTGCCGAACACCTCGGCCACAGCTGCGTCCAGCGGCTCTGACCTGAACGGTATGGCCGCCTTGGACGCAGCCGCACAGCTTCGCTCGCGGTTGGTGTCCTTTGCGTCAGATAAGTGGGGCGTGCCGCAGGACAAGGTCACATTCCTGCCCAATGCCGTGAAGATCGGTGATGAGGTCATGCCATTCGCGCAATTCATCCAGCACGCCTATGAGGCGCGTGTTCACCTGTCGGCAGCTGGGTTTTACAAGACGCCGGATATTCACTGGGACCGCGCAGCGGGTAAGGGGCGACCGTTCTATTACTACGCCTATGGCGCGGCCTGTTCTGAAGTGTCCGTTGATACGCTGACCGGCGAATACCGGATCGAGCGTACCGATATCCTGCACGATGTGGGCTGCTCTCTGAACCCGGTCATCGACAAGGGGCAGGTCGAGGGCGCATTTATTCAGGGCATGGGCTGGCTGACGACCGAGGAACTTTGGTGGGACGACAAAGGCCGGCTGCGGACACATGCACCTTCTACCTATAAGATACCTCTGGCCAGTGACCGGCCGCGTATCTTCAACGTCGATCTCGCCGATTGGTCCGAAAATCGTGAGATGACCATCAAGCGTTCCAAGGCTGTGGGTGAGCCACCGTTCATGCTGGGGATCTCTGTCTTCGAGGCGATCTCGATGGCGGTGGCGAGCGTGGCGGATTACCGTGAATGTCCGCGTCTGGATGCGCCAGCCACGCCAGAGCGTGTTCTGATGGCCATTCAGCGCCTGAAGCGGGAGAGCTGAACATGCTGAACCATGCCCATCTAAGCGATTTTCTGAAACGGCCAGAGCCTGTCGCGCGGCTGGTGATCACGGATGTGCGCGGATCTTCCCCGCGCGAGGTCGGCGCAGAGATGTTTGTCCGCGCAAACGGGTTGCATGGCACCATCGGGGGCGGGCAGGCGGAATATCGTGCCATTGAAGCGGCGCGGAATATGCTTGCGGGTCATCATCTCTCGGACCGCATAGAGATCAGGCTGGGACCGGAGATCGGGCAATGCTGCGGCGGCAGAATCACGGTTGATCTGAAACGCATGACGGCTGCCGATATCGACGCCGCTTTGGAACGCGCGGCCTATGAGATGGCCTGCTACGCGGAGGTCTATGTTCTGGGCGCCGGTCACGTCGGGCGCGCGCTTGCCAACCTTCTTCAACATATGCCGGTACGTACGATCCTGATTGATCCGCGACTGGATGAGCTAGCCATGAACCGTGCCGCGGTTGAAACCCGCAATTCCGTGCTGCCCGAGGTGGATATTGCCGCAGCCAATCCCGGCAGTGCCTTCGTTGTGCTGACCCATGATCACGGGCTGGACTTCCTGCTTGCATCGGCGGCGCTGTCGCGCGGCGATGCCGCCTATGTCGGGATGATCGGATCAGTGACAAAGCGGGCTAAATTAGCAAGCTGGGCGCGCGGGCAAAGCGACGCGTTGCAACTTGACGATCTGGTCTGTCCGATCGGAACAGGCGGCAGCCGCGACAAACGTCCGGCCGTTATCGCGGCATTTGTCGCGGCGGAAGTGATGGCGCGGCTGACCGGCGACATGCACAGCCAACGAAATAGCCACGAAGCTCTGCCGCTTTACGCGGCGGAGTGAAAACGAAGCACGGGCTGCCGAACGTCCGAAGGAAACTGACGCGGCCCTAAAGCAAGGAGATCCCGATGCGGGATGGGAGAGATCAGGAAGGGCGTTCACGGTGTTGCCCTGTAATTGCGTTTCTGCCGTTCCTCGGCAGGCGCCAGGACGACACGCAGAAACCTGCCGTCAGCCTTTGAAGGAAGCGCGCCAATCGGTGCACTCGCCGGGGCTTTGGCGCGCATCCGATATCCTGAAACAGCAACCGCACTGGCGGAACGATTTCCTTGGGAGGGGACATGCTGGAAAAATACTTCGGTCTCACGGACCACAATACGAGCGTCAGGACAGAGGTGATCGCGGGCGTCACCACTTTCCTGACAATGGCCTATATCATCTTCGTCAACCCTGAGATCCTGTCGACGACGGGCATGGATCGTGACGCGGTTTTCGTGGCGACCTGTCTTGCCGCAGCGCTTGGTTCTGCAATCATGGCGATCTGGGCAAACTGGCCCATCGGTATGGCGCCGGGCATGGGTCTGAATGCCTTCTTCGCTTTTACCGTGGTGGGTGCGCTTGGCTTTACATGGCAGCAGGCGCTTGGTGCAGTCTTTATCTCTGGTATCATCTTTCTGTTTCTGTCCGTGACGGGCATCCGCCGCTGGCTGATTGCGGGCATTCCGCAATCCATGCGCAGCGCCATCGCGGCGGGTATCGGTATGTTTCTTGGCCTGATTGCGTTGAAGACATCCGGCATCGTCGCTGATAATCCCGCCACTCTGGTCGGTCTTGGTGATCTGACGCAGACGGGCACCCTTCTGGCCGTCCTCGGTTTCTTCATTATCGCGGCGCTCGATGCGCTGAAGGTGCGTGGGGCCATTCTGATCGGTATTCTTGTGATCACCGTCCTGTCGATCATGTTGGGCGCCAGCCAGTTCGGCGGCATCATGTCCATGCCGCCATCCATCGCGCCGACCTTCATGCAGCTCGACCTGATGGGCGCGCTGAGCGCCGGCATCTTCCACGTCGTTCTGGTCATGGTGCTGGTCGAGGTGTTCGACGCCACGGGCACCCTGATCGGCGTTGCCAAGCGGGCAGGGCTGCTGACCGAGGGGCCGGCACATACGAATAAAGGCCTCAGCCGCGCGTTGATGGCGGATTCGACCGCAATCCTTGCCGGATCGGTTCTGGGCACCAGCTCGACCACCGCCTATGTGGAAAGTGCATCGGGTGTGCAGGCGGGTGGCCGCACGGGGCTGACTGCGCTTGTCGTCGCCGTTCTGTTCCTGCTGGCGATGTTCTTCGCGCCGCTTGCGGGTTCTGTGCCGGGTTATGCAACGGCCCCGGCGCTGCTTTACGTCGCCTGTCTGATGGTCCGCGAGTTCTCGGAAATCACCTGGGACGACGTGACAGAGGCCGCGCCTGCGGTGCTGACCGCGCTGATGATGCCCTTCACCTATTCCATCGCCAACGGTCTGGCGTTCGGCTTTGTCAGCTATGCGCTGATCAAATTGCTGACCGGCCGCGCGAGAGAGGTGCATGTTGCAACCTGGGTTGTCGCGGCTCTGTTTGTGATCCGCTTCGCCTTCTTTGCAGAGTAAGCTGGCCTGACGACCGCTGATTTGCCGCTGAACGGTCTGGGCCGTTCGGCAAGCCAGGAAAACTTGCGGACCTGACGTTCTGCGCTTCGGTCCGCGCCATTCGTTTGTCACATTCAATCCAATCTGAACACACCGGACGAAAAGCCAATGACACAGACGGCCAGCCAGACACTGCTGCGGGGACGTATCCTCGATTTCCACGCAGAGCCAGAGGATGACAGCCATACCTCTGCCTTCAGCTATATCGAGGATGGCGCGATCCTGATGTCCGAAGGGCACATCCTCGCGACCGGAGATTTCGCCTCTGTCAATGAGATGGCCCGGGATGCGGTAATTGTCGATCACCGGCCGCATCTGCTGATGGCGGGCTTTGTCGACACCCACATCCATTTCCCGCAAGTGCAGGTCATCGCAAGCTGGGGTGCGCAGCTTCTGGAATGGTTGAACAACTACACCTTCCCGGAAGAAATGCGTTTTGTCGATCCAGAGCATTGCGCGACAATGGCGGGCCATTTCTACGATCTGCTATTGTCCTATGGCACGACGTCAGCCGTGGCGTATTGCTCTGTCCATCGCAGTTCCGCCGAGGCCTATTTCACCGAAGCCGCAGAGCGCAATATGCGCATGATCGGCGGCAAGGTCATGATGGACCGCAATGCACCCGATGGGCTGCTGGACACACCACAATCCAGCTATGACGACAGCAAGGCACTGATCCGGAAATGGCATGGAAAGGGACGGGCGCTTTATGCGGTGACACCGCGCTTTGCCATCACCTCAAGCCCGGAACAGCTTGAAATGGCGGGTGCGCTTGCGGCAGAACATCCCGATTGCCACATCCAGACGCATCTCAGCGAAAACCATGACGAGATCGCCTTTACGAGAGAGCTTTATCCGGATGCGCAAGACTATCTGGGCGTATACGAACGTTACGGGCTGCTGACGCCAAAATCCCTGCTGGGGCATTCCATTCATCTGGAACCTCGTGAGATTGACGTTCTGGCCGAAACAGGCGCAAAGCCAGTTTTCTGCCCGACATCCAACCTGTTTCTTGGCAGCGGTCTGTTTGACGATCAGGGCTTGCGCGCGCGCGGAATCACAAATGCGATCGCGACCGATGTCGGCGGCGGCACCAGCTACTCGATGCTGCAAACGCTGAAAGAGGGTTACAAGGTTCTGCAACTGCAAAAGCAGAAACTGCACCCGCTGCGGGCTTTTCACTGGATCACGCGCGGCAATGCTGTCGCCCTGGAACTGGAGGACAAGATAGGAACGCTTGCCGCCGGCAGCGAGGCCGATATTGTCGTTCTCGATGCGCGTGCGACGCCAGCAATGGCACTGCGTATGGATCGGGCCAGGACGCTCTCAGAAGAACTTTTCGTCTTGCAAACGCTGGGCGATGACCGCGCGATCGCGCAGGTATATGTCGCAGGCGTGGCGATGAAAGCCGACTGAGGCACGAGCGCGGCTATGAAAAACGGGCGGCCCTTCTCCGGGGTCGCCCGTTTTAAGTTGCCGGGATCAAGCGAATGCCGCCTCAGATGTCAACTTCAATCGCGACGCCTTTTTCGATGGCCAGATCAACGACAGCCGCGGCAACGGCCAGATCCTGTAAACCGACTCCGGTGCCATCAAAAAGCGTGATCTGATCGTCGGAACTGCGACCCGGATCGGTGCCGTTAATGACCGCGCCAAGTTGCGCGATATCGCTTTGCGCGATCAGCCCCATCTGCACAGCGTGCTGTGCCTCGCCAATGGATACGGATTGCGCGACCTCATCCGTATAGATACTTGCGCGGACCAATAGCTGCGGATCGAGCTCTTGCTTGCCCCTGGTGTCTGTCCCCATGCAGGCGATATGTGTGCCCGGACTGACCTGACCGGCCATCAGGATCGGATCGAAAGATGAGGTGATGGAGATAATCACATCCAGACCGACTGCTTCGAAAGGCAGACCGGCTTCGGCAGCGATGGCCTCAAGACTGTACAACATTTCCGGATGCAGGTTCCAGCCGATGACCTTCTCAAACTCTCGCTGCTCCAACGCGGCGCGCAGCTGGTACGTCGCCTGATGGCCTGCGCCAATCATCCCGATAACCCGCGCGTCCTTGCGGGCAAGGTGCCGGATCGAAACCGATGACGCGGCAGCCGTGCGCAGCGCGGTCAGCAGATTGCCGCCCACCATCGCCTTGGCTCTGCCGGTGTCCGGGTCGAACAGGAAGACCGTCGACTGATGGTTGATCAGCCCGTGCTTTGACAGATTGCCGGGCCAGTAACCGCCCGCCTTCAGCCCCAAAGTCAGCCCGGCCCGGTCGAACCCGCCCTTGAACCCATAAAGCGCATCCTCGTGGCCAATGGCCTCACGGATGACCGGGAAATTATCGGCCTCTCCGGCCGCCATTGCTGCGAACACCCGTTCCACGGCATCGAATGCGGCTTCCCGCGTCATCAGCTCGGCGATCTCGCGCTCTGGCACGATCAGCATGTCTTTCTCCTTTATGAAAATACCCCTGCGCGATCAGTTGGATATGCTCGGCGCAGGGGCATTGCTCCGGCCAGATGGACCGGATCTGTGTCACAGCCTCAATAGGCTTTGCCGCGGGCAGAGACCGGCCAGACCACCTCGACCTTGTCGCCGCGAATGCCCACATACCAGTCATGGACATTGGCAGTCGGGTCACAATGCCCCGGTACAAGCCGAAGCTTTTCGCCGACCTTCAGGACCCCGTCGGGGTCGGAAATGACACCATGTTCATCCGAGCATTTGACATAGTCCACATCGTCGCGTCCGTAGATGAAGGGCAGACCGCTATCGACCGATTGCGCTTTCAGTCCCGCATCGCAGATGGCTTTGTCGACTTTCGCATGGCTCATCACTTGCGTCAGGATGAAGAAGGCGTTTTCCCATTCACCCTGATCTATGCGCTTGCCGTCCTTGTCCAGAATCCGGCCATAATCCGCATCCATGAACGCGTAAGAGCCGCATTGTAACTCGTTGAACACGCCTGAATTAGACTCGAAGTAATACGATCCGGTCCCGCCGCCCGATACCAGTTCCGGCTTCAGTCCGACCTCTTCCAGCCCGGCCACAGCGTCCTTGACCATCGCAATCGCGATATCCAGCTTTTCCTTGCGGGCCGCATAGCTGTCCAGATGCTGCATGGCGCCCTGATATGCCTGAATGCCGCTGAATTTCAGATTTTCTGCCGCATCGATGGCCTGCGCGATTTCGACCACATCCTCCGTCGAGGTCACGCCGCAGCGACCCGCGCCGCAGTCGATTTCGACGAAGCACTCTATTTCAGTGCCGTGTTTTTGTGCGGCGGCGGAAAGCTCTGCCACATTGTGCACATCATCGACACAGACGATGATCCGCGCCCCAAGCTTCGGCAGTTGTGCCAAGCGGTCTATCTTCGCAGGATCACGCACCTGATTAGAGACCAGCACGTCCTTGATGCCACCGCGGACAAAGACCTCTGCCTCTGACACTTTCTGGCAGCAAACTCCGACAGCGCCGCCCAGCCGTTCCTGTAGCTTCGCCACATCGACGGATTTGTGCATCTTGCCGTGGACGCGGTGGCGCATCCCGTGCGCCCTGGCGTATTCGCCCATTTTCCTGATGTTGCGCTCTAACGCGTCCAGATCGAGGATCAGGCAAGGCGTCTGGATGTCCGCCGCATCCATGCCGGGCAGGGCAGGGATATCAAAGCCGACATCCAATTGGTCGAGATTGACGGGTGCATTCATGGATCTGTCCTCACTTCGTCCAGGGCAGCCTGTCCAGATCGACATTGCCGCCGGTGATAATGATGCCGACGCGCTTGCCCATGAAGGCATCGGGGTTTTTCAGAATGGTTGCCAGCGGGACAGAACTTGACGGCTCTGCCACGATGCGCAGGTGCTTCCAGATCAGCTTCATCGCGTCGATGATCTCTTGCTCGGAGGCTGTGTATATCTCTGCCACATGGTTCGACACGAAATACCATGTCAGGTCTTTCAGCGGCACAAGCAGCCCGTCGGCCACCGATTTCGGCGCATCGTCGGCAATGATCTGACCCGCCTTGAAGCTGCGAAAGGCGTCATCCGCCGTTTCAGGTTCAGCCGCGATCACCTGCGTTTCAGGTGCAAGCGTGGCCAATGTCAGACAGGTGCCGGAAATCATTCCGCCGCCTCCGATGGGCGCGACGATCATATCCAGCCCGTCTGCCTGCTCGATCAGTTCTTTTGAACAGGTGCCCTGACCGGCAATCACGCGCGAGTCGTTGTACGGATGCACGAAATCGCTACCGGTTTCCGCCTGCACACGCGCAAAGGCTTCTTCTCGGGATGATGTAGACGGCTCACACTCGGTGATCTTGCCGCCGAAGCGACGAACTGTATCCTTTTTCGCCTGCGGCGCGGTGCGCGGCATCACGACATGGCACGGAATGCCCCGGCGCATGGCAGCGTAGGACAGGCAAGAGGCGTGGTTTCCCGATGAATGGGTGGCGACGCCTTTTTTCGCTTGTTCTTTGGTCAAACCGAAAACAGCATTGGTGGCGCCGCGGACCTTGAAGGCCCCCGGCTCCTGAAAATTCTCGCATTTGAAGAACAGCTGTGCGCCGGTCAGATCGTTGAGATAGTCCGAACTGCGGACGGGCGTCAGGCGGATATGCGGCCGGATCCGGTCATGCGCGGCCAGCATGTCGTCATAGTTGGGGATCTGCATGTCTCCGCCCCGCATCAGGCTGCGTCCTTGCGGCTGAGCGCCGGGTTCGAGCGATAGAATTCCTGCGCGGCAGCAACGCCCGACCCAAGCCTGACGGGCAGGCCAAGATCAGCCATGACCATTTCAGCAGTTGCGATGCCCGACAGTGCCATCACATCGGTCAGGCTGCCCAGATGGCCGATGCGGAACACCTTGCCAGCAACCTCGCCCAGACCGACGCCGAATGCGACGCCATAGGTCTGTGCCGCATGGGTCACGATATCGGTTGCGTTGAAACCATCGGGCGTGCGTATCGCGCTGACCGTGTCCGAATAAACATCGGGCGAGGCGGCGCAAAGCGTCATGCCCCATGCGTCAACCGCGGCGCGAACGCCATTGGCGATGCGGCGGTGACGGGCAAAGACGTTTTCCAACCCTTCATCCAGCAGCATCCGGCAGGATTCGTTCAGACCGTTCAGCAGACCGACGGCTGGCGTGTAGGGATAGGCATTATTGGCATAGGCCTTTTCCATGTCGCGCACGTCAAAGAAGGTACGGGGCAGGGCGGCCGTTGCTGTCGCGTCCATCGCCTTTTTGCTGAAGCCGACAATGGCCAATCCGGGCGGCAGCATGAAACCTTTCTGCGATCCGGTGACGGCAATATCGACGCCCCATTCATCGAAGCGGAAATCCATCGACGCGATCGAGCTGACGCCATCGACGAACAGCAATGCCGGATGACCTGCCGCCTCCAGTGCGCGGCGCACCGCGGCAATGTCGGATTTCACGCCGGTTGCGGTCTCGTTATGCGTCGCCAGAACGGCCTTGACCCGGTGTCCGGTGTCAGCCCTCAGGATCTCTTCATAGCGAGCGGCGGGCAGCCCTTCGCCCCATGGGGTTTCGACGATCTGAACGTCAAGCCCGTGACGCTGGCACATGTCTATCCAGCGGTGGCTGAACATGCCGTTTCGGGCAGCCAATACCTTATCGCCGGGCGAGAGGGTGTTTGTCAGCGCGGTTTCCCATCCACCCGTCCCGGTCGAAGGGAAGATAAAGACCTCTGCCACATCGCTTTTCAGTACCTTGCGTACTCCTTCGCGCGCGGGATGCAGTATCTGACCAAACAGCGGAGAGCGGTGGTCGATTGTCGGCATATCACAAGCCTTACGCAGGCTTTCCGGGATATTTGTCGGACCCGGAATGAAAACAGGGTTCTGAAAGCTCATGGGGTTTCCTTCCATCGTTCCGGTCAGCATATGTGAGCGCCCGCGAACCCGATATTTTTTTGAAACCAAGGCAGATTTTGCTTATCCTCCGAATTGTTATTTGTTGTCAGGTAGTTAAATTTTTCATATCATGAAATTCAGTTTCATATTTTGTGAGAGAGATTTTTTGGATCCTCAAGATAATGACAAGGAACCTGATCGGAAGGCACGCGGCAGACCGCGCGGCTGGCACGATGTTACCGATCAGAACACGATCAAATCGCTGGATCGCGCCATGGAGGTGTTTGAGTTCCTCAGCGAGAACTCCGGCTGCACGCTGACCGCCATCGCCAATGAACTGGGCCAGTCGCCAGCCACGGTTTACCGGATCCTCGTGACCCTGTCGGCGCGCGATCTGGTAGAGTTCGACGCCGCTGAACAGCTTTGGCATATCGGGCCACGTGCTTTCGTTGTGGGCTCGCGCTTCCTGCGCCGGACAAGCCTTGTCGAACGTGCCCGTCCGATCCTGCGCCAGTTGATGGAAACGACCGGAGAAACGGCAAATCTGGGCATAGAGCGTGAAGGATCGGTCCTGTTCGTCAGTCAGGTCGAGACACATGCCAGCATTCGTGCCTTCTTTCCGCCGGGAACCATGTCGCCGATGCACGCATCCGGCATCGGCAAAGCGCTGCTGGCCAATATGCCGAATGAGCGGGCTAGTAGACATCTGCAAAGCGTGTCTCGGCAGAGTTTCACCGAAAAGACCATCATTGATCCGTCGCGCATGGCAGAGGAGCTTAGTGTCATCTTGCTGCGTGGATATTCAGTCGACGATGAAGAGAGGAACACCGGAATGCGCTGCGTCGCCGCGCCGGTTTTCGACATTCACCGCGAAGCGGCGGCGGGTATCTCTGTTTCCGGGCCGACCAGCCGGATCACCTCGGACAAGATCGAGGAATTGGGCCGGTGCGTCGCCGCAGCAGCCCGCGAGCTGACCCTTGCTATCGGTGGCGAGCCGCTCGGTTGACGCATTGCGGGGCGATTTCACGCTTGCGCTTGAATGCTGCCCTCAGCCGTCAAGGCTGGTGGCCCTGATCTTGGATGCGATCTTTCCAACTACGAAATCCATGAACAGCCGCGACTTCGGGTCCTGCCGCCTGCGATGCGTATACAGACAAGCCATCTGTATAGGCTCTGGCGGCGTGGCCTGCGCCACCTGAACCAAAGCGCCACTTTTCAGGTGATCGGCAACCTCAAACAGCGGTTTCAGCGCGATGCCATGACCGGCTAGCGCCCAATCTGTCAGAACGTCACCGTCGTCGCATTCAAAGCGTCCCGATACCCGGAACCGTCTTGGGCCGTCCTGCGTCGACAGCAGCCACTGAAACTCTGTCGCGCCCGGAAAACGCAGGTTCAGGCATTCGTGCTTCTCGGCCAGCAGCGCATCGCCATCCGCTGGCATTCCCCGCCTTTCGATATAGGCCGGCGCGGCGCACAGGACCCGGTCAACGTCTGTAATCTTGCGAATGCGCAGATTGCTGTCCTCTGGCTGTCCAAGGAAGAAAGCGAGGTCCAGCCCTTCGCTTGTCAGGTCGACCTTGCGATCGGTCAGGCGCAGGCGCATGCTGACCTCGGGGTATTCGTCCAGGAATGCAGCAACCTGCGGGGCGATCAGCCGTCGCCCGACGCCCAACGGTGCAGCGACAAACAGGGACCCTTTCGGGTTTTCGGTCAGGTTGACGATCTGGGCTTCGGCATTGGCGACGGCCTCCAGAATCTCCGCCGCGCTGCGATAGAAGGCCTTGCCTTGCTCTGTCGGGCTGAGGTTCCGCGTCGTGCGCTGAAACAGCCGGACGCCCAGATGCGTCTCAAGCTGGGCAATCCGCGATGAAGTCACCGCCGGAGAAATACGCAGGTCACGCCCCGCCGCAGACATGCTGCCAAGTTCATAGACCCGAACAAATGTGCGGATATTGTCGAAATAGGACATTGTTCCGGTTTTTTTGATGTTGCTTGCTGATTTGCATAGATACCAGAAGAAAAGCTTTTCGCCTAGGCTGCTGTATAGCAACGATTCCCAGGAGGGCCGCCATGTACGATTTTGCAATCATATGGGACTGGATCGCATTTTCCGTGCGATGGCTGCACGTTATCACAGCAATGGCTTGGATCGGCGCATCGTTCTTCTTCATCGCGCTCGATCTGGGTCTGAGGCCCGCGCCGAACATGCCAAAGGGCTGTCACGGCGAAGAGTGGCAGGTGCATGGCGGCGGGTTCTACCACATCCAGAAATACCTGGTCGCGCCCGAAAATATGCCTGAACACCTTATCTGGCATAAGTGGCAAAGCTATATGACCTGGGTATCGGGCGCGGCGCTGCTGATGATCGTCTATTGGGTCGGTGGAGAGCTGTTTTTGATCGACCCCAGCAAAGCCGATCTGGCCCTGTGGCAGGCTATCCTGATCTCTGGCGGTTCGCTGACCATCGGATGGCTGGCCTATGACCAGCTGTGCAAATCGGCATTGGGCAACCGGCCTACAGTTCTGATGCTGATCCTTTTCGCGATCCTGGTGTTCATGTCATGGGCCTATAACCAGATTTTCACCGGGCGGGCGGCGCTGCTGCATCTGGGTGCGTTTACCGCGACGATCATGACGGCCAATGTGTTCTTCCAGATCATGCCGAACCAGCGGATCGTGGTGGCGGACCTGAAGGCGGGCCGGACGCCGGATGCGAAATATGGCAAAATCGCCAAGCTGCGTTCGACCCATAACAACTATCTGACCCTGCCGGTCGTGTTCCTGATGCTGTCGAACCACTATCCGCTGGCCTTCGCGACGGAGTATTCATGGATCATTGCCTCGCTGATCTTCCTGACCGGCGTCACTATCCGTCACTACTTCAACACGATGCACGCGACGGGCAAGGGGCCGCATTGGACATGGGGCGTAACGGTTCTGTTGATGGTGATAATTGCCTGGCTGTCCACGGCGCGCGCAGGCGAAAGCTATGAGGAATCAGCGGCGCGTGACCTGACCGTTTATGAGCAACGCTTTGCTGCGGCGGGTGGGTTCGAGGATGCGGCGAACGTGGTCATCGGGAATTGTTCCATGTGCCATGCCCGTGAACCGTCCTGGGGTCGCCTGCAATGGGCGCCGAAGGGGGTTTATCTGGAAACCCCTGCCGACATCGCCCGACATGCGGACCAGATTTATCTTCAGGCCGGAAAAACCCATGCAATGCCTCCGCCAAACGCGATCCAGATGGATGATGAGGCCCGCCAGACCATCGTCGCCTGGGTGAAAGAAGCGCGAAGCTCAGCGGCTGCAAACTGATAGCCGGCGGGTGCGACATCGGGTTTTTCCAGAGCCCGAGCATTGAACTGAACGCATGGCGGCTCTTCGCGCGAAGTGATAGCGCGAACGGCGTGGTTCTGCTATCCGGGGTCAAATCCTCAGACAATTGAATCCGTCGACATGACCGAAAAAGATACAAATCCGGCCAGCCTCACGCTGGTGATACTTTCGTTGGCGCTTGGGGCGTTTGCCATCGGGACGTCCGAATTCGCCGCTATGGGCCTGCTTCCGTGGTTCGCAGAGGATCTGGGCCTGTCCGAGGCACAGGCCGGCCATGTGATTTCCTCCTATGCATTCGGTGTCGTGGTTGGTGCGCCGATCACCACGCTTTTGGGTGCGAGGCTGCCAAGGCGGCGCTATCTGGCAGCGCTGATCGCCGCCTATGGTGTGCTGAACCTGCTGGCGGCTATCCTGCCGGGCTATTCGACCCTTGTCGGGATGCGCTTTCTGGCGGGGCTGCCGCATGGTGGCTTTCTTGGCGTCGGTATGCTGTTCGCCGCCGATGCCCTTCCGCGAGAAAAGCGGGCCAAGGGTGTCACTCAGGTCATGCTGGGCCTGACCGTTGCGAATATCGTGGGCGTGCCATTTGCCGGCATCCTTGTCGACGTTCTTGGCTGGCGCAGCGGCTTCGCCTTGCCCGGTGTGCTGGCGCTGATCGCGGCCGTGCTGATCCTGCGTCTGGCCCCGCGTGTCGGCGTCGATCCGAATGCGCAACCGATGGAGGAGCTGAAGGCTCTCAGCAATCCTGCGGTTCTTCTGACACTGCTTGTCGGCATGATCGGCTGCGGGGGGCTTTTCGCGGTATACGCCTTCCTGACGCAGGCGATGCTGGTGACGACGACTCCTCCGAACTGGGCTGTGCCGGTCATGCTGTCGGCTTTTGGTATCGGCAGCACGCTGGGAAGCATTCTGGCTGCGCGAATGACCATCGCCTTGGGACCCATCGGGGCCTGTTTCCGGCTGTTCATCTTTATGATGATAACGCAGGCCTTTGCCGTCTGGGCTGTCGGGAACTGGCAGGCGATGATCGCCTCGGCCTTTCTGCTTGGTCTGGGTTCGGGCGTTTTCGTGCCACTTCAGACCCGGCTGATGGATATTGCAGGAAATGCGCAGAGCATGGCAGCCGCGATGAACCATGCCGCCTTCAACGCGGCGAACGGGCTTGGTCCGCTGGTTGCAGGCTGGGCGCTTGATGCAGGATGGGGCTGGCGTTCTTCCGGGGTTGTGGCCATCGGCTTTTCGCTGGTCGGTATTCTGATGCTGGGTATCGTCTGGCTTCATGCGCGCCGCAATGGCGAGGTGATTGGACCGGCGCGCGCAGCGCCGATCCTGCACTAGATCAGGTTCGATCAGGGTGCGGCGGATACGCCATTCTTCGCGGATTGTTTCGCTGAACCGACCGCCACAAATTGACAAGGGAAAGGCGCAGGGTTTTGGACCGGCACGCGGTCCAGGACCGCTACCCGCGTCCCGACAGGATCCGTCCGGCCACGCTGTTCAGGGCGATATTCAGCGCTTCTGTGCCGCCTTGCTCGGTGAACGTGCGGAACATCTGTTCGTTGATGCCGCCTTCGGTCGAATGCTCTTCCCGCAGGGTGATAAAATCTTTCTCCGGCTCTCGCGCGGCGGTCCGGCCCAGTTCCAGAAACACCTTTCCGATGAATGTCCGGGCATCCCGATCCGAGATCCCGCGCTCAGCGAGCCATGCAACGATTGTCTCTTGCAAGCCAAAGTACAGGCCCATGACCGCGCCCGAGGTGGTAAGTGCGTCCAGCTCATCCAGCGTCGTTGCCTCTATCACGGGTCCGAGCGTGCCGAACAGTTCTTGCAGTTTCCCATCCGCCGGATAGATAACCGTCGCGCCCTGCCGGTCCGAAACGGCGGGCAGGGGAACAGCGCGCGGAATCGGCTGCGAGGTTCCTGTCCACTCCTGCAACGTTTCCTGCGTGACAGTCGCGATCAGGCTGACGATCTGCTTGTCGGCCGGGAATTTAAGCGCGCGGATAACCTTTTCCGCGACTTGTGGACGGACGGCAAGGAAAACCAGATCCGCCCCGTCGACCACCTGCTGGTTGTCACTTGCGACCACGACCTTAGGGTGATCGGCGGCCAGCCGGGCCGAAACCTGCGCGTTTCGGGGTGAAAGAATGATCTCATCCAACGGATAATCGGCGGACATCAGCCCGGTCACGATGGCCTTTGTGATATCACCCGTACCGATAAATCCCAGTTTCATGACCCTGCTCCCATACTGTTTGAAACTTCGAGCACCCTGCGCGATCGTTGCGTTGACGTCGAGGGGCGGTGGTCGAACGCTCAGCTTTTCCGGCAACCCGGCGGCCTCATTTGCAGATCAGTTTCTGACCAAGCGTTGACCGTGCCTGCGGATCCCCTTTCCACCAGCTGGCAGGCCAGTTCGATGCGCCGCCTCGGCAGGCTGGGATTGGCAGCCGTTTCGCAAAGCAGATCGAGCGCGGCTGCCCCGACCTCTCGCATCGGGATGGCCATGACGGTCATGGGCGGGTCCAGCAGTTTCGTCTGTGGAAGCCCGTCAATTGAAATGACCGATACGTCCCCCGGAATTGTCAGGCCATTTCGGCTTAGTGCCAGATAGGCGCCCATCGCTAGCGCGTCGCCGGTCGCAAGGATCGCTGTGAAGTCACGGCGCTTGGCCAACCTTTCTGTTATCGCTGCATCCGCGAGTTCCGGCTGCCAATCGGCTACCTCTACGATCAGTGAAGGATCGGCATGATCTGCCAGCACATCCCGCCAGCCCTCTAACCTGCGAGCGATTGTGCGTCGGCCCGGACAGGTCAGAAAGACGATCCGGCGATGGCCGAGATCCCATAAGTGCTGCGCCGCCATTGCCGCGGCGGATCGGTTGCACGGTGTCACAGATGACAGACCCATATCCGGGTCATCGCCGTTCACCATGATGACGGGCTTTGCGCAATTTCGCGCCAGTTCCAGCAGGGCGTCGTCGTCAATCGTGACCATCAGCACGCCCGCCACAGTGTCATCCTCTGCTTCGGCAAGCAGACGAATTTCGTCTTCGACAGTAGAGACCTGCCTTGTCTCTACCGACATATGCAATGTCTGACAGCGTTCGGTGATCCCTTCCAGCACATGAAGGGTGAACTGGTTGCGGGCAAGATCGACCAATGCCGGCCCGGAAACCGCCAGAAGAACGCGCCTCCCTGCTAGGGATGAAGGTAGGGGATAGTTCAGGCGAAGAGCCATCTCGTGGATCTGCGCGCTCAATTCCGCCTGCACATATCCGCGACCGGACAAGGCACGGGAGACCGTCGCCGTCGAGACTGCGCAGCGTTCGGCAATATCCTTCAGCCGAACCCTTCGCGATATCTTTTCACGTTTTCCATCCGGTCTCATGCAGTCAGGCTGCAAGAAATTTGCATATTGTGCAAACCAATACTTGCTCGGAATAATTCAATTCATGCTGGATCGTACCACCATCGAGAATGCGCTGTCCCGGCTGGTTGCCGGCTTTGAGAGCCTTCGGCTCGACGGAAAGTTCGACGAACCCAACTTGGACGGTACACCCGGCGACTACGTCAGTTTCGATGCGTGGGAATGGCCGCAGGGCGTTGGTCTTTACGGCTTGGTTCAACTGTGGCTGGCGCGGGGGCGTGACGCGGCGCTGACCCAGACACTGACAGGCTGGTATGATCGCGCCCTGGCACGTGGCCTGCCTCCGATGAATGTGAACACCACGGCGCCTATGCTGGCCCTGTCGATCCTGTGGCGAGAGACCCGCGAAGACCGGTTCGAGAAGGTACTGAACGATTGGGCCCGCAAGGTTATGGAAGAGGCCCCGCGTACGCCTTTTGGTGGTATTCAGCACGATGTTTCCGACAGGCTGAACAAGGGCGAACTTTGGGACGACACGCTGTTCATGGTCGCGCTGTTCCTTGCCTCATACGGGCAGGCGGCGGGGCGTCGCGAGTTGGTCGAGGAAGCCGTCCGGCAGTTTCTTGTCCACGCCAATTTTCTGGCCGACCGCGAGACAGGGCTGTGGTTTCACGGCTGGACATTCGAAGGACGGCATAACTTTGCCCGAGCCCGTTGGGGGCGCGGCAACGCGTGGATCACCGCTTGCCTGCTGGACCTGTTCGATCTGGCCGATATCGCGCCAGATGCGGCAGAGTTCCTGCGGGACCTGTTGCGGGATCAGGTGGCTGCATTGATCCCGCAGCAAATGGAAGACGGTGCGTGGCGCACCCTTCTGGACGATCCGACCAGCTATCCTGAGACCAGTGCCACCGCCGGGTTCGCCTATGGCCTGCTGAAAGGCGCTCGTCTTGGCCTGCTCGGCGACGACGCGCGGCAGGCGGGGCGGAAGGCTCTGGACTATGTGATGGGCCAGATCGGTCCTGACGGCGTGGTGGGCGGTGTCAGCTATGGAACGCGTATGGGTCACGATCTGCAATTTTACCGCGACATCCCGATCCAGCCGACAGGCTATGGCCAGTCGCTCGCGATGCTCGCGCTTGTCGAAGCTTTGAAGGAGGCAGAATGATGATGGATGTGCGTTACGGCGCGGCACCGGGCGATATAGACAATATGAACACGGATCGTCTGCGGGCAGAGTTCATGGTTGAGGGCCATTTCAAACCCAGTGAGATGCGGATGACCTACACCCATTTTGACCGGATGATCGTGGGGGGCGCAGTCCCGACCGCAGATCCGCTGGAATTCGGTGACGGCGCGGAGGTTGGTACGCCGAATTTCTTCGATGCGCGTGAGGCCGGCATAGCCAATCTGGGCGGGCCGGGATGGGCCGAAGTCGATGGACAGAAATTCGAAATCGGCAGCAGGGACTGCCTGTATGTCGGCAGGGGTGCAAAGAAGGTTCGCCTTGGCAGCAATGACGCCGGTGATCCCGCCTGGTTCTATCTGAATTCGGTGCCTGCCGGTGCTGATCACCCAACCCGCGTTATCACGCGTGAAGAGGCCAAAATGGTCGAATTCGGGCAAGAGAATCGCGGCAATTTCCGTCAGCTTCGGATGTATATCCATCCAGAGGTGGGACCGTCCTGCCTTCTGCTCATGGGTATCACCGATGTGCCGGAAGGACAGGTCTGGAACACGCAGCCCCCGCATCTGCATGAGCGCCGCATGGAAGCCTATGGCTATTTCGGCATGGCCGAGGAGGACCGCGTGTTCCACTTCATGGGCCGTCCCGACAACACCCGGCATCTTGTCGTGAAACATGGTGACATTGTCCTGTCGCCCGCATGGTCGATCCATATGGGCGCGGGCACCGGGCCATATTGCTTTGTCTGGGGCATGACCGGCGAAAATCAGGCATATGAGGACGTGACCCCCGTCCCGGTGAGCGAACTGAGATGAAGTTGAACCGCGGCGACGCATTGCGATACTGGCAGGTGTCCGACATTGCAGAGGAACGTTTCGACATTCCCGATGCGCCGCTGCATGGCGAGATGGACCCGTTCTTTTTCCTGACCAAGGATAAGAACTTCATCCCCCATGAATATCCCTGCCGCACGGAATTTGCGGCGCGGTTCCGCGATAAGCGGCCAGATATTCGTGGTGCGGCAGCGTGGCAGACCAATATCCTGCCATTCGGTCAGGATGTTCTGGACCTGTCGGGCTTCTGGTTTCGTCCGACCCGGCTCGCTGCATGGGCGCGAACGGTTCTGGTCGCGGAAAAGGCCGATACGGCTCGCTTTCGGCTGACGACATGCGGCGGGGCCGTGCTGCATGTGAATGGCCAAGAAGCGGGCTGGATGGCACCCTATATTCGCAACTACAACAGCGCGGCAGAGTTCGAGGTCGAGCTGCGCGACGGTGAAAACGAGATATCCGTCTTCTTTGACGATCTGGCAGAGCGCGACACGCGCTTCCTGCTGCGCCTCGCTTATCTTTCCGGTCCGGAGGCCGAGGCCGGCTTGCCCTTCTCAGGCAGCACCGAAACCGTTCGCGCTGTGGAAGCTCTGCTGGAACGCATGCATTTCGACCGTCCCGCTTATGATCAGGGTGAGGTGGCTGTTAATCTGCCCGCAACGCTTGGGGCAGCTGGCAGTGCCAGGGTTCTGATCGAGGGCGATTTCATGTCGCATGAGCGGATGGAACTTGAATATCCCCTCGCACCAGATCAGGACAAACTGGTGCTGGGAACTGTCGTGGACTTCCCCGCTGATTTCCGGCACTTCCGGTTCACGATCAGCTGCGAAGGTTTCACTGCGACACGCAGCCTTGGGGTGGAGATAGCCCATCCCGTCGGTCCCGCGCCTGCGACGCTGACCGAAAGGGCGGATGAGGCACTTCGCGCGGTGGCCGACAAGGCAGAGCCTGATACAGTATGCGCCCTTGCGCGGCTTGCGGTCGGGGAGCAGGCCGATGCGATGATCCTGCGCGCCCTTCCGGCCATTGCGGATTGCTGGGACTGCGCCGATTTCGCACTCGTGCCATTGTTGTGGTCGCGGATGCGGTTCGCGGACAGGCTGGCGACGGAAACCCTGGCGCAGATCGACCGGACCATAGTTGCCTATCGCTATTGGATGGATGAGCCGGGCAATGATGTGCAGTGGTACTTCAGCGAAAACCATGCCCTGCTGTTTCATACCGCTGCCTATCTGGCAGGTTCAATACTGCCGGATGCAACCTTCCACCGCTCTGGCAGAAACGGGCAGGAGCAGTCGCAGGTCGGTGCGGCACGCGTTCGGGCATGGCTGAATCATTTCGAGCAGTGCGAAATGGCAGAGTTCAACAGCGCGCCGTATTTTCCGATTGATCTAAAAGGATTATGCGCCCTTTTTGCCTTGGCGCCGGATGCCGATATCCGTGAACGCGCCGGCAAATCCATCGCGCGCCTGGTCAAGATGGTGGCCAACAGCGCCCATCAGGGGGTGCTGACGGCGGCGCAGGGTCGCAGTTATGAGCATACGCTCCGCGCCGGGGAAACACTGGAGCTTTCGGCCATTGCGCGGCTGTTGTGGGGCAAGGGCAGCTTCGGGGCGCGCTTCCACTGCCTGCCACAACTGGCGCTTTGTCTGCGCGATCACGGGCTGGCATTGCCGGATCTGCAAGACCGTGCGCTCTGGCAGCGCGACAATGGGCAGGAATGGTGCTTTACACAGGGCGAGGGTGGTTTCGCGCATCTCTATCACTGGAAAACGCGCTACACGGCGATGGGTTCGGCCGCGCATTACCGTTGGTTCGACTGGGGCTATCAGGAGACGCTGATCCATGCGCGTATCGGTTCGAACCCTCAGGCTCAGGTCTGGATCAACCAGCCGGGGGAACTTATCCATTCGGGCTATGGTCGGCCGTCCTACTGGGGGGGCTCTGCCAGTATTCCGCGTGTTCAGCAATATCGCGGCCTTGCCATCGTCGTCTTTGACGGGGTGGAACCGCAGCCGGATCTGACCCATGCTTGGTTTCCCGAAAGCATGTTCGATCAGGCCAGGGTCGAGGGTTCCTGTGCCGTGGCGGTTCAGGACAAGGCGGCGATCATGCTAGCCGCCTCGGGCAAGTTGATCCGCGTGGCGGACGGTCCGAGCGCGGGAAACGAGCTTCGCTTGAACGGGCGTAACGGACACTGGATCATTCGGGTCACGGAAGAGGCCGATAACATCACAAAAGTTATCGAAGACGCCGGAAAGCTGGCATTGATCGGCGATGCGAAAGGTCGCATTGTCGTCACTGATGCCGAATACGGTGAAGTCGTGTTCCATGCTGACGGAAAAGTCGAGGCCGAGGGGCGCGTACTTGATCCGGCAAACTGGTCGCTAGAGGGGCTGCGGCAGGAGGTTGGTCCGCCGCAAATCTGACAACGTTAAGGGAGGAAAAGCAAAATGACAAAGTTTCTGAAGATTATGGCGACGGCCTCGTCGCTGGCCATCGCGGCATCGGCCCAGGCGGGCGAGGTGCGCATGATGTGGTATTCCGACGGCGTGGAAGGCGAGGTCATGCAGGACCTGCTCAACCGCTTTATGGAGGAAAACCCTGACATTACCGTGACGCTCGACAATGTCGCTTATCAGGTAATTATGGAACAGCTTCCGATCCAGCTCGCAGCGGGTGAGGGGCCGGATATTGCGCGGGTCACCAACCTGAAGGAACAGGCCGAGCATTGGCTGGACCTGACGCCATATGTCGAGGACCCTGCCTATTGGAATGAGAATTTCGGTGCTCAGTTCGACTGGATGCGCCCCGATGACAGCGAGATCATCCCCGGCTTCATGACGCAGCTTACGCTTGTCGGCGGCTTCGCCAACAAGACCCTGTTCGAACAGGCAGGCGTCGAAATGCCCGGTGAGGGGGCGACCTGGGATGACTGGGTTGCTGCCGCAACCGAAGTGCAGGAAAGCCAGCAGCTTGTCGCCGCTTTCGTCATCGACCGCTCGGGCCACCGGATCACGGGGCCGCTGCTGTCGTCGGGCGCGGTTCTGAAAGGCGAAGATGGCAAGCCCGCTCCGCTGGATGAAGCCGCGCAGGCCTTTATCACCAAGCTGGTGGACTGGACCGAAAGCGGACAGCACATGAAGGATGTCTGGGTCAGCGCGGCGGGCACGACCTATCGGTCCGGCGCGGATGAGTTCATCAACGCAAATATCGCCATGCTTTATTCCGGTTCATGGCAGATTGCGAACCTGTCGACGAAGATCGGCGACGGGTTCGACTGGGTGGCGATCGGCTCGCCATGCGGATCGGCCGGATGCTCTGGCCTGCCGGGTGGTGCGGCGCTTGTGGCCAACAAGAACACCCAGAACCCCGAGGATGTGGGCAAGGTGATGGACTTTCTTGCGCGTGAGGATATCGTCAAGGAATTCTCGGAACGCACGCTGTTCCTGCCCGCACATAAGGGCGTGATCGAAGCGGGTGGGTTGGATTTCCAGACGGATGACCCTCAGGCCAAGGCCGCGCTGGAGAAATTTGTTGCAGCGACCGGCGAACTGATCCCTGCCGCGAATGAAATCCCGGCATGGCGCTATGCCAACGCTGTCTACGGCGGCATGGTCAATCGTATCAGTCAGGCAATGGCCGGTGAAATGCCGGTGGAAGAAATCTTCCCGCGCATTGATGCCGATGTGGCCGAGCAGGTTAACGCCGCTGGCTCTGGCCAATGATGGAGGGGGGCGTGGGACACTACCTGACCGCGCCCCTGCGCTGGCTCGCGCAGGTCATCGGGATTCCGTTGCGCGGCTGGCAACGCATGACCGGGCAGGGCGGCATGATCGCCCTGTTCCTTCTGCCCAATATGGCGATTTTCACGGTTTTCGTGCTGATCCCGCTTGGTATGAACGCGCTTTATTCGACCACCGGAGGGGTAGAGTTCTTTCTGGCTGACCGCCCCTATGTCGGCAGCGAGCACTATCAGCGCCTTCTGGATTGCGAGAATTACCTGCAACCGCGAAGCTGCCGCGACGATATGTTCTGGGTGGCGGTCTGGAATACGGCGCGTTTCGTGATCTTTCAGGTCGGTATCATGACGCTGGTGGCCATGATCACTGCCATAATCCTGAACCGTGCCATTCCAGCCAAGGCGTTCTGGCGGGCGGTCTTCTTTTTCCCGGTCCTTCTCAGCCCGGTCGTGGTCGGGTTGATCTGGCGTTGGATATTGCAGCGTCAGGGGCTCGCGAACCTTGGGATGGTCGAGCTTGGGCTTGAGCCGGTGAATTGGCTGACCGACCGTTTCTGGGCTTTTGCTGCGGCCGTGGGGGTCAGTGTCTGGGCGCATATGGGCTTTTACACGCTGATCCTGCTGGCCGGATTGCAAGCCATACCCCGCGATCTTTATGAGGCTGCAGAGATGGACGGCACGCCGCCTTTCCGCACCTTCTATCGTATCACGCTGCCGCTTCTGATGCCCAACCTGCTGGTTGTGCTGGTGCTGGCGCTGATCCGTGCGGTTCAGATTTTCGACGAAGCATATGTTCTGACCGGCGGTGGCCCCGGCACGTCCACGATGTTTATGACGCAATATATCTATGAAAGCGGCTTTGCGAACCTGCTGCGCAATCCGGGTCTGGCGGCAGCGGCCTCTATCCTGATGGCATTGGTTCTGGTCGTTCTGACGCTGATCCAGCTTTGGCTCAGCCGTCGTGCAGGGGGGAACCGCTGATGCGTTGGCTTATCGCAAGACGGGGTCGCACCGGAGACGGGCGGGGCTGGCACTGGACCGACATCGCGACGTGGATCTGGCTGATCGGCGGCACGATCATAATGTTTGGCCCGGCAATCTGGCTGGTCATGTCCAGCTTCAAGACACCCGCCGCCTTGGCAGAGTTTCCACCGACAATGCTGCCCTATGCCCAGCAAACGGTGGAGATCGAGGGCGCCGAAAAGCCGCTTTACACTGTCACGCTGGAGGATGGCACTGTCAAGACAATGGCGGAACTGCGCCGCGTCGGTATCGTCGCCCAGATGGTAGACCCCGAGGCCCCGGACGCGGAACCTGCCCGCGTTAATATTGCCGATCGCACAGCGGTTCGCGATGTGGATTTCGCGACGGAAAACTACTCTGAACCCTTTATGCGGTTCGATTTTTTCCTGTTCCTGCGCAATTCCGTCTTTGTGACGGTGATGGCGACGATCATCACCTTGCTGACAAACTCAATGGCCGCATTTGCCCTGTCGAAATATGAGTTCCGGGGCCGCAATGCCGTGATGTTGCTGATCATCGCGACGCTGATGGTGCCCCTGTCGGTGATCCTTGTCCCGCTTTATTCCGTGGTGTCCGCAACCGGGCTGCTGAACTCGCTGTGGGGGGTGATCCTGCCCACCGTGGCCACGCCGACGGGGGTGTTCCTGCTGCGGCAATATATGCTGACCATCCCCGATGAGCTGCTGGATGCGGCGCGGATGGATCACGCATCCGAATGGCAGATCTATTGGCGCATCGTTTTGCCGCTGGCAGCACCTGCACTGGCGGTGCTGGCGATCTTCTCGGTCGTGTGGCGGTGGAACGACTTCCTTTGGCCGCTTGTCGTCCTTTCGCGTATGGAGCTTTATACGCTGCAGATCGGCCTGAACACCTTCGCCGGAGAGCTGAATGTTCAATGGCACTATATCCTTGCGATGACAGTCGTGGCGATGATCCCGGTGGTCGTGGTCTTCGTCTTTCTGCAACGCTTCATCACTGCTGGGATCGCCGGAACGGGACTTAAATAATGGGCATGATCGAACTTGAAAATATATGCAAATCCTTCGGCTCGGTCGATGTCATCAAGAATGTCTCACTGAGCATCCCGGAGGGTGAGCTTACCGTTTTCGTCGGGCCGTCCGGCTGCGGCAAGTCCACACTTTTGCGCCTGATCTCTGGCCTCGACCGGCCTACCTCAGGCCGCATCCTGATTGACGGGGAGGATGTGACACGTCGTTCGGCAGCCGATCGTGGCCTTGCGATGGTGTTCCAGTCTTACGCGCTCTATCCACATATGACCGTGCGGCAGAACATGGCCTTCGGGCTGGAAAATACCCGGATGCCAAAGGCCGAAATTGCCGAGCGTATTGACGAGGCCGCGCGGATGCTGGAGATTGGTTCATTGCTTGACCGGCGTCCGGGGCAGTTGTCCGGCGGTCAGCGCCAGCGTGTTGCGATTGGCCGTTCCATCGTGCGTGAACCGACCGCCTTCCTGCTGGACGAACCGCTGTCGAACCTCGATGCCGAATTGCGCGGCACCATGCGGGCAGAGCTTGCGGCCCTTCATGCCCGCCTTGGCAAAACGATGATCTACGTCACACATGACCAGATTGAGGCGATGACCCTTGCAGACCGCATTGTTGTCCTGCGCGGCGGCGTGGTCGAGCAGGTCGATACGCCGCTGAACCTGTTCAACACACCTGCGAACCGGTTTGTTGCGGGCTTTATCGGCGCGCCGCGCATGAACTTCCTGCCGCAAGCTGATGGGGGCGTGATCGGGATCAGGCCGCAGCATCTGCGCATCGGGGAAGGCGGTATCGACGTTCAGGTCGAGATGGCCGAAAACCTTGGTGCAGAAACGCTGATCCACGCACGCACCGACGACGATGTTCCGGTGCTGGCGATGCTGCCGGGCCAGCTCAGTCCCGCACGCGGAGAGCGGCTTTCACTGATCCATGACCCCGCCGATGCGCATCGATTTGGAGAGGACGGGTCGCGGAAATAGCCGCTCGGCCCGGTTTTGGGTTGATGCCTGCCCGTCGAACCGGAACGGTTGCGTGACGGGCAGGGCAAGGCTGTGACGTGAAAGCTTCGCTTATCCCAGCACTGCTTTAATCGCATCGCTGGTTGCTGCAACGATCTGATCCGCTTCGCCTTTGGACAGGCACAGCGGCGGCGCAAAGCCAAGGATGTCGCCCTGTGGCATCGCCCGTGCAATGACGCCGCGCTTGACCATTTCGCCGACCACCTTTGCGCCGGTCCCATCGGATGCCGGAAGGAAGCTGCGCTTGTCACGATCCGCGACCAGTTCGACCGCGCACAGCATCCCTTCGCCGCGAACCTCTCCGACATTGGCATGACCGCCAACCGCGTCAGCCATGGCCTTGTTCAGATAGGCCCCGACCTCGCCCGCATTCTTCACCAGCCCCAGATCGTCAATCAGCTTGAGGTTTGCGATACCCGCTGCCGCCCCGATCGGGTGCGCCGAATAGGTCCAGCCGTGACCCAGCACGCCGAATTCATCCGCGCCTTTCATCAGCACATCCCACATGCGCTGCCCGACAATCGTCGCGGATAGCGGCGCATAGGCCGAGGTCAGGCCTTTGGCGCAGGTGATCAGATCGGGTTTCAGCCCGTAATGATCCGATCCGAACATGGTCCCCAGACGTCCGAAACCGGTCACGACCTCATCCACGATCAGCAGGATGTCGTATTTCGCCAGCACCGCCTGAATTTTTTCCCAGTAACCGGCGGGCGGGGGCACGATGCCGCCCGTGCCCAGAACCGGTTCCCCGATGAACGCGCCGATTGTGTCCGGGCCTTCGGAGAGGATCAGTTCCTCCAGCTTTTCGGCGCAATATGTCGAGAATTCATCCTCGCTCATCCCCGCTTCGGGGCGGCGGAAGTAATAGGGGGCTTCGGTATGGATGATCTGTGCAAGCGGCAGATCGAATTTCTTGTGGAACAGTTCCAGCCCGGTCAGGCTGCCGGTGACGAGCCCCGAGCCGTGATAGCCGCGCCAGCGGGAGATGATCTTCTTCTTCTCGGGCCGGCCGAGGATGTTGTTGTAGTACCAGACCAGCTTGACGTTGGTTTCGTTGGCGTCCGAGCCGCCAAGCCCGAAGTAGACCCGCGCCATGCCTTCCGGCGCACGATCCATCACCATCTTGGACAGGGTGATATTCGCCTCGGAGCCGTGGCCCGCATAGGCGTGGTAATAGGCCAGCTCATGCGCCTGTTTTGCGATCGCCTCGCTGATTTCGGTGCGGCCATAGCCGACATTGACGCAGTAGAGCCCCGCGAACCCGTCCAGCAGGCGGTTACCGTCGCGGTCGGTGATGAACACGCCCTCGCCGCCGGTCACGATGCGCTGCGCGGCCTCTCCCCGTGCGAATTGCGACAGATGGGTCGAGGGGTGCATGAAGTTCTCGCGGTCCCATTTGGCGAGTTCGTCATTGGTCAGCATGTTGTCTTCCTTCTTCGTTCATATCCAAGTGCGGCAGAGGGCCGACGTCCGTCCGTGGTCGGACGCTGGCCCGGCGGGCTTCGCCCTTGACACCGGGCCGGGTGTTTCGTTCATCCGTTGCCCCCTCTCTAACCCCAGTCACGGCAGACATATTTGATCTCGGTAAAGGCCTCCAGCCCCTGCCTTGCGCCTTCGCGCCCGACGCCGGACTGTTTCATCCCGCCGAATGGAATGGGCGCGCCAGTCACCTTGGTCCGGTTCACTGCCACCATGCCGTATTGCAGCGCCCGCGTGGCGCGGTAGATCCGGCGCGGGTCGAGGCTGTGGACATAGGCGACCAGCCCGTATTCGCTGTCATTGGCGCGGGCATAGACCTCCTCTTCGCTGTCGAACGGGGTCAGCGCTGCGACCGGACCGAACGTCTCTTCGGACATGATCGCGGCGTTATCCGGCACATCGGCCAGAACGGTCGGCTTGAAGAACAGCGGCCCGAGGCTGTCATCCACCCCACCCCCGGTCAGCAGCTTCGCGCCCTTGTCCAGTGCATCCTGAACATGCGCCTTCTGCTTGTCGATCTGGCGGTCGTGGATCAGCGGGCCGATATCGGGATCGTCCATCCCGCGCCCGAGGCTCAGCGCCTCGACGGCCTTGGTGAAACGGGTGCAGAACTCGTCATAGATGTCGCGATGAATATAGAATCGGTTCGCGCCAAGGCAATCCTGCCCTGAGGTGGCGAATTTTGCCTTGATCCCTTCGGAGACTGCGCGATCCAGGTCGGCCCGTTGGAACACGATGAAGGGCGCATGGCCACCCAGCTCCATCACCAGCCGTTTTACCGTATCGGCCGATTGGCGATAGAGCAGCCGCCCGACTTCGGTCGAGCCGGTAAAGGACAGAGCCCGCACCCTTTTGTCGCCGGTCCATTCCCCGACAATGGTCGCGGCATCGCCGATGACGGTGTTATAAACGCCATCCGGGAAACCGGCCCGCCGTGCCAGTACCGACAGGGCAAGCGCTGAAAGCGGGGTTTCCGCCGACGGGTGAACGACAACCGTGCAGCCCGCACCAAGCGCGGCGGCGGCCTTGCGGGTGATCATGGCGCAGGGGAAGTTCCACGGCGTGATCAGGGCTGCGACGCCCACGGGTTCGCGCCACAGCTCCATCTCGGCATCGGGCAGGTGGCTTGTGACGCCTTCGATATTCGGGCGCAGGGCCTCTTCGGCGTAAAACTGCACGAAGCTGGCGGCATAGTCAATTTCACCCCGCGCCTCGCTGATCGGTTTGCCCTGTTCGGCCACCATGATACAAGCCAGATCCTCTTTCGCGGCGATGATCAGATCATACCAGCGATGCAGGATATCGGCGCGGTCCTGCGGCAACATCCCCGCCCAACCGGGGAACGCCTGCTGGGCTGCGTCGACGGCGGCGCGGGCGCCAGCCGCGTCGCTGGTCGTGACCTTGGCCACGACGGCGCCGCTTGCCGGGTCGCGGACCGCCAGACGGCCATCGCCCGCGAAATCACCGGCATCGGCCAGCAGATCGGGATCGGACAGTCGGTCGGCCAGATTGGTCTTGGGATCGTCGAGCATCGCGCACCTCCATCATTGCGAAGATCATGCGCCGGACGGGGCAGGCGAATTCACTTAAGATGGCGGCGGTGGAGGAGGATTCTTCTTTTGTGGTTGGAGTGAGCAGGGGTTTTTTCTGTCGGCGTGGGTATGTGTCGTGCAAGCTGCGCTGAAGCGCACCCTACAGGTGAAGCAGAGCGCTCGCGGGCGGTTCATTCTTCACCGGCTTGGTGACGATATAGCTGTAATAGCGCCGTACACCCGCCCGGCTTTCCAGCAGCCCGTCCATTAAATCCTGAAACGCCGCAACATCCTCGCTGACCACTTGCAGCAGGTAGTCGTAGCCGCCGCCAATTGCCCAGCAACCGGTGATTTCGGTGATCTGTGCGATTGTCCGCTCGAATATCTGGAAGCTTTCGGCACGATGACTTTCCAGTTCGAGCGTGACGAAAACCTGAACATGCGGACCGAGTGCGGCAAGGTTGACCTCTGCCCGGTAGCCAGCGATGAGGCCAGCTTTCTCAAGCCGTTTCATCCTTTCCCAGCAAGGGGTTGGGGAAAGATTCACCCGCGCCGCCAGATCAGTCTTCGAAATCCGCCCCTCGCGTGAGAGCGTCGCAAGTATCGCAATATCGCGGTCATCAAGACGGGTCTGGTTCATATCCTGCTTTTTTCGCCCGCGACTGGTTTTGTCAATCTGGACAAGCCGGCCTTGCCCCGCTTGACTAAGGCCATGTCCCACTGGCCGCTGACGAAATCCGATATCACACGCCCCGCTTACCGCAGCCTTGCGCAAGGTGTCGCCGCAGCGATTGATGCCGGCAGCCTGCGTCCCGGTGATCGCCTTCCCCCGCATCGAGAGCTTGCATGGCAACTCGACCTTTCCGTGCAGACTGTCAGCCGCGCCTATGAAGAGCTGATCCGCGCCGATCTTATCTCTGGCGAAGTCGGGCGTGGCAGCTTTGTCAAATCCGGACCGCGCGAAACGGTTGAGGTGCCGTGGTTCCGCGCCCCTGCGGAACGACCGCCGATAGACCTGTCTATGATGACCCCGGTTGATCTGCCGCAGATCGCTGAAGCATGGCGCAGCAGCATGCTTCGTCTGGCAGAAAACCTGCCTGACCCGGCAATGTATTCCTTTCGCCCGCGTCAGACGATGGCGCTTTATGGTGGGATGGCGGCGAACTGGCTGGCGCGCTGCGGGCTGGTGGTCCCGGCGCAGCGCATATTGATCACCAATGGCACGACGCCTGCGATGTTCGTGGCGCTGATGTGTGTGGCAAAGCCCGGCGATATCATCGCGACGGAAAGTTCAACCTGCCACACGCTGCGCCCCGCGGCGGCAAGTCTGCAACTTCGGCTGCGTGGTATTGCGTGCGACGAACGCGGAATGCTGCCCGATGCGCTTACAGCGGCTGCGCGTGCCTCTGCCGGGCGGATGAAGTCGGTATTTCTGCTGCCCTCTGGTGCAGGTCCAATGGCGCGGATCGTGGACCGCGCGCGTCGGGAAGAACTTGCGCGGGCGGCGGTTGAGGCGGGGTTGATCATTCTTGAAGACGATGCGCTTGGCCCGGTCGCGCTGCGCCGGCCGCCGCCGATTGCGAGTTTCGCACCCGACCACAGCTTCTATTTTACCGGCCTGTCGAAGTCGCTTTCACCGGGGCTGCGGATGGGTTTTCTGGCAATGCCTGAAAGCCTGGCAGAACGGGCGCTGAACCGGCATCTTGCCATGTCATGGATGGCAACACCGATGATTGCCGAAATCGCGCGTGACTGGATCGAATCCGGCGTGGCGGATGAGTTGCTTGCCGCGCAGCGCAGCCAGCTTGTGCAACGTAACCGTATGGCGCAAAAGATTCTGGGCGGGCGCAGTCTTGGGTTTCCGCAAGGGCTGCACAGGTGGCTGCCCTTGCCTGATGATTGCGACGAACGCGCTGTCCTTTCGGCTGCACTTGCACAGGATGTCGCGGTGGCACCTGGGTCGGGATTTGCGATCACCGATTCTACGCCGGCATTACGGCTTTCACTTGGCGCTCCGCGTATGCCCGAACTGGAGCAGGCGCTGCTTATATTGGCGTCATTGCTGCCGGATTAGGGGCAGCCTCAATGATATGCGGGCTAACCTGTTTGACACCCATCGGTCGAATTGTCATGATTTAATATAGAAATTGACTTGATATCCCGTTGTGTCGAAGTCTCGACGCCGGAGATCGGGCGGAAACGCCCCGAGTTGGAATGTAGAAGTCACCGGCACCTTGGTGCCGGGGCGACCTGACAACAGGAGACAATATGACTTACAAGACTCTCACCGCTGCCAGTGTCACCGCGCTTATGCTCGGCAGTGGCCTCGCTCAGGCCGATACCTGGCGCTATGCGTTCGAAGAGGCATTGGAAGAAGTTCAGGGCATCTACGCTCAGAAGTTCAAGGAAGAGGTCGAAGCCAATTCCGACCACGAAGTACAGCTTTTCCCCTTTGGCACACTGGGTGAAAGCGCCGATATCATGGAACAGGCGCAGTCCGGCATTCTGCAGTTCGTCGACCAGTCCCCTGGCTTTACCGGCGCGCTGATCCCGGAAGCGCAGGTGTTCTTCGTGCCTTATCTGCTGCCGCAGGATCAGGAACAGCTGTTCTCGTTCTTCCGCGAGTCGAAGGCGATCAACGAGCTGTTCCCGCCGCTTTATGCGGATCAGGGGCTGGAACTGCTGACCATGTTCCCCGAAGGCGAAGTGATGATGACCACGCAGGAAGCCGTGGCCTCGCCCGAGGATCTGAACGAGGTCAAATTCCGCGTGATGACCAACCCGCTGATCGTCGAGAGCTATCAGGCCTTCGGCGCGACGCCGACGCCTCTGCCTTGGGGTGAGGTTTACGGCGCAATGCAGACCGGCATCGTTCAGGGTCAGGAAAACCCGGCCTTCTTTATCGAATCGACGAAGATGTACGAGGTCAGCGAACACATCACCCGCGCCGGCCACAACAACTTCACGACCGCTGTCATGGCGAATAAAGAGTTCTATGACGGGTTGTCCGATGAAGATAAGCAGGTCGTGGACAATGCGGCGCAGGCTGCGTTCGACTACATCCTTGATTATCAGGACGGTCTGACCGAAGAATCGCTTGCCAAGATTCAGGAAGCGAAGCCGGACATGACCATCACGACGCTGACTGAAGAGCAGCGCCAGCCCTTCCGTGAAACGGCCGCGGCCGTTGAGGCGAAGTTCCTGGAAATCGGTGGCGAACAGGCTCAGGCAATTCTGGATCAGATGAAAGCCGACCTTGAGGCCGCCGCCTCGGCTGGTGGCGAAGCTGAAGCGGACGCCGCAGCGGCGGAAGACGCGCCCGCGGAAGAAGCTGCTTCTGATGAGCCGGCCACTGAGGACGCTGATGAGTCGGCGACTGAAGACGCTGCTGCCGAGGGCGAAGCGGAGATGGAAGAAGAAACTGCCAACTAAGGCGGTGCTATCTTGATACGATCGGCCCGGCCGGACTTTCGTTTCGGCCGGGCTATCTGGTCCAACACACCCAATTCAGCGCGAGGCCCGCGGCATGACGCCTGACGACAAACAACAGCCCAAGGTCGACCCGGACGTCATTGCCGCCGCCGAGGTTGCCGCCGTCGACGAAGATATCGACGATTCCAACTATGTTTCAGGTCTGCCGGGCTTTCTTGGCGTGATCGACGTCGCAATCGCGCGGCTGGAGGCTGTGCTTCTTGCGGTTGGTGTTTTGCTGATGGCAGTCAACACGATGGCGAATGTGGTTGGCCGCGTCATCGGGCGCACCATTTATTTCTCGGAAGAGCTTAATCAGGCGCTGATCATCCTGATTACCTTTGCAGGCATTTCCTATGCGGCCCGGCATGGGCGTCATATCCGGATGTCGGCCTTTTTCGATGCTATGCCCTTTCGCCCTCGCAAGACGCTCATGGTGGTTATCGCGGCATTAACCGCTGCAATGATGTTCCTGCTGACATGGTATTCCTTTGCCTATGTGATGGAACAGGCGTCACGCGGACGTGTGCTGCCTGCCTTGCAGATACCGCAATGGTGGATCATCGTCTGGGCGCCGCTTGGCTTCCTGCTGACGGGCATTCAATACACCCTCACGGCGATCAAGAACGTGATGGACAAGGATATCTGGCTGTCGACGAGCACGCTGGAAGGTTATGACGACAGCGCGGAAGAGGAGGTCTGATCCATGATCTGGGCAATATTCGGGACCATGATCGTCCTTCTTCTGCTGGGTTTCCCGATGATGATCCCGCTGCTGGCAGGCTCTCTGATCGGTTTCGTCGGCCTGTTCGGCGGCTTCGATCAGCTTGACACGATGGTGCAGCAAGTGCTGGCCGGAATCCGGCCGGCCAGCCTGATCGCCGTGCCGATGTTCATCTTCGCCGCCGATATCATGACGCGCGGTCAGTCGGCCAACAGGCTGATAGACCTTGTGATGGTTTTCGTCGGCCATGTCAGGGGCGGGCTGGCAATTTCGACGGCCGGTGCCTGCACGATGTTCGGCGCTGTTTCCGGCTCTACCCAGGCCACGGTTGTTGCCGTGGGTGGCCCGCTGCGTCCGCGTATGCTGAAGGCTGGCTATAATGACAGCTTCATCCTGGCGCTGATCGTCAATTCGTCCGATATCGCCTTCCTGATCCCGCCATCCATCGGCATGATCATATACGGCGTCGTGTCCGGCACCTCGATTTCCGAGCTGTTCATCGCAGGTATCGGGCCGGGGCTGCTGATCCTCGCGATGTTTTCGGCCTATTCCTACATCTACGCGGTCCGCAACAACGTGCCGGTAGAACCGAAGGCAAGCTGGGCGGAGCGTGGTGCTGCGATCAGGCGTGCGCTCTGGCCGCTTGGCTTCCCGGCTATCATCATCGGCGGCATCTATGGCGGCATCTTTTCCCCGACCGAGGCAGCCGCAGCATGCGTTCTGTACGCATTACTGCTTGAGATGGTCATCTTCCGCGAGATGGGGATGAAAGAGCTTTATGCGACGGCGAAATCCACCGGGCTTATCACCGCTGTCGTGTTTATTCTTGTCGGTGCGGGCGCGGCATTTTCCTATGTCATCAGCTTCGCGCAGATCCCGCAGCAGTTGCTGGCAGGTATCGGGATCGACCAGATGGGCCAATACGGTGTGCTGTTCACGATTTCCGTCGCGTTTTTCGTGGGCTGCATGTTCGTCGATCCGATCGTGGTGATCCTGATCCTCGTGCCGATCTTTGCCCCCGTTGTGGCGGATGTGGGCCTTGATCCGGTGTTGGTGGGTACGATCATCACCCTGCAGGTTGCCATTGGCAGCGCGACCCCGCCCTTCGGCTGCGACATCTTCACGGCCATTGCCGTCTTCAAACGGCCCTATACCGAGGTGGTGAAAGGCACACCGCCCTTCATCTTCATGCTGTTGACCGTTGCGGTCCTTCTGATCTTCTTCCCGCAGATCGCGTTGTTCCTGCGTGATCTGGCCTTTGCCGAGTAAGGGGGCGCAATGTTCACTAAAATTCTCGTTCCCTATGACGGCTCGAACGGTGCGCAACTCGCGCTTGACCGCGCGGTCGAGATGGCAAAGCTGTGCGATGCGCATCTGGTTATCGTCACCGTCTATCGCCACCACTCGATGTTAGAGGCGTCGCTGTCGATGGTGCGCGGCGCGACAGAGCGGGGCGGCAATCTGGACAGGGAAATGCGCGAAGCGGCGAGGGAGGCGGCCGATTACGCCAAGAAGCGTGTGAAAGAGGCCGGGCATGAAAAGGTCTCTGCCTTCATCAAGGCAGGACAGCCGGCGCGGACGATTATCGCAATGGGCAAAGAAAAGGAATGCGACCTGATCGTCGTCGGCTCTCGTGGCCTTGGCGCGACCGAGGGGTATTTGCTTGGCTCTGTCAGCCACAAGGTGACCGGGCTGGCGAATTGCCCGGTTCTTGTCGTCTGAGCGCAGGTATTCCGTCCATGTGGCGCGATCCTGCCTTTTACCGTTTCGGCCTGATTGCCCTGTCGACCGACATGACGATAGAGGGTGACGCCGCGCGTCTTTTGCCTTCGGAATGTCGGCTGCATGTCACGCGGATCGAGTTCGACAATCCGACAACGCGAGAAAACCTGCTGAAGACTGGCCCGAGGCTTCGTGCAGCGGCTGATCTGCTTCTGCCGGGGGTAGAGCTGAAGGGGATCGGCTTTGGCTGCACCTCTGCTTCTGCGGTTCTTGGCGACGGGGTTGGTGATGCTTTGGGGCATCGCGGGCCGGTGGCGACGCCCGGCGGATCTGCCTTGCGCGGCTTCAGGGCGTTGGGGGTGAACAGGGTTGCGCTGATGACGCCCTACCTTGCAGCGACAGCCGATCTGGTGGGCGATTATTTCGAGGCGAAGGGGCTGGGCGTTGTCCGGCGGCATTCCATGGGCTTCGAAGATGATCGGGACATGGCGTTGCTGCCACCTGAACGTATCATCGAATTCGCAATTGCTGCGGATCATCACGATGCAGAAGCCTTGTTTATGTCCTGCACCGCATTGCCAGCCGTATCAGTGATAGATGAGATTGAAGCGCGGCTGGGCAAGCCCGTCGTCAGTTCGAACCTTGCCCTGTTCTGGGCGATGCTGGATCAGGCAAAGATACCGGCTCAGGGTCCGGGCAGGCTTTTTCAGGTGCGGACATGGTAAAGCCGAACAACGTCACTCTGGACGACATCCATGCGGCGGCAGGGCGCATCCGGGATATGGTTCGGGTGACACCTTTCAAACTCTCGCCAAGTTTGTCCGCGCTTGCAGGCGGCCCGGTCTGGCTGAAATGCGAACACCGGCAGGAAACCGGCGCCTTCAAATTGCGCGGCGCGTCCAATGCCGTCGCGCGATTGGGCGATGTGGCAGGCGTAACCACGGCCTCGACCGGCAATCACGGTCGCGCTGTCGCCCACGCTGGCCGCCAGATCGGCCTGCCGGCGGTCATATGTGTTTCAAAGCTCGTGCCGCAGAACAAGCTGGATGCGATCGAAGCCCTGGGTGCTGAGGCCCGCGTCATCGGTGCCTCGCAGGATCAGGCGTTTGAAGAGGCATGGCGGCTGAAACGCGAAGACGGCTTCGCACTGCTTCCGCCATTCGATCATCCTGACGTGATCGCGGGGCAGGGGACACTGGGTCTGGAAATCCTTGACCAGATACCTGATGCGGCGGCGATTGCGGTTCCGTTATCAGGCGGCGGTCTGTTGGCTGGCGTGGCACTGGCGGCGAAATCGCTGCGTCCCGATATTCGTATAATCGGCATAAGCATGGAACGCGGCGCTGCGATGGCCGCAAGCCTGTGTGCAGGTCAACCAGTTGACGTTGAAGAGGTTGCGACGCTGGCTGACAGCCTCGGCGGCGGTGTGGGCATGGAGAACCGCTATACTTTCCGCATGGTCCGCGAATTGATGGACGACCTGATCCTGCTGACAGAGGAAGAGATCGCAGCCGGAATCCGCCACCTTGCGACAGAGGATAGCGAGATAGTCGAAGGCGCGGCCGCGGTCGGCGCGGGCGCGGTGCTTGCGGGCAAACTGAAGGCCGACGGCCCGCTGGTGCTGATCCTATCGGGTGAGAATATCGACCCGGACCGCCACGCCGCCATCGTGAGAGGTGAAACATGAGCGACGTTTTGATCGTGCACGAAGATGAGCTGCGCCAGCATGTGCATCTGGATGAGCAGGCAATCGCGATCGTCGAACAGGCCTTTGGGCGACTGGCCGAAGGGGGTGTGGAAATGCCGCCGGTCCTGTCCATGCATCTGCCCGATGTGAATGGAGAGGTGGACGTCAAGACTGCCTATGTGCCCGGTTTGCCCGGCTTCGCGGTGAAGATCTCGCCCGGCTTTTTCGACAATCCTGCGAAGGGGCTACCGTCGACATCCGGGCTTATGGTGGTTCTGTCGTCAGAAACCGGTCGGGTGCAGGCGGTATTGCTGGACAACGGATATCTGACCGATCTGCGCACGGCGGCTGCTGGCGGAGTGGCGGCAAAACATCTGGCGCGGGCTGATGCCGGCCGCGCCGCGATCTTCGGCGCCGGGATGCAGGCACGTATGCAGTTGCAGGCCCTGCGTCTGGTCCGCCCGATTGCCGAAGCGGCGATCTGGGCTCGCGATCCGGACAAGGCAGCAGCCCTCGCGGCGGAGCTGGCGGATGATGGCCTGAACATCCGTGCCGAGGCCGATCCCGAGCGCGCCGCTGCATGGGCGGATGTGATCGTGACGACGACCCCGGCCAGTCAGCCGATCCTGCGCGCCGAATGGCTGCGTCCGGGCCAGCATGTCACGGCGATGGGCAGCGATCAGGACGGGAAGAACGAACTCGACCCACTTTGCCTCGACCGTGCCGATCTTTATGTCGCGGACCGTGTCAGTCAGACCCAATCGCTTGGTGAATTGCAGGCGGCGCTGAATGCCGGGATCATCGCCGACACCACCGAAATACCAGAGCTTGGTCAGATCATCACTGGGCAGCATCCGGGGCGCACCAGCCCGGACCAGATCACCATTGCCGACCTGACCGGGACCGGCGTGCAGGACACCGCAATCGCAACCCACGCGCTTGATGCGCTTTCGAAAGCTCGCCCGAATGCCTGAACTGCAAAGGACGCCCGAACGTTTTTCAACGGCCGAATATGAACGACGCATCCGCCAGACCCGCGACAGCATGGCCAAGCTGGGCCTTGATCTGCTGATCGTCAGCGACCCGTCAAATATGGCTTGGCTGACCGGCTATGACGGCTGGTCCTTCTATGTTCATCAATGCGTGATCATCGGCCCGACCGGAGATCCGATCTGGTTCGGGCGCGGGCAGGACGGCAATGGTGCATTGCGCACCGTCTGGATGAGCGATGATCACATCATCGGCTATCCCGATTATTATGTGCAGTCGGTCGAACGTCACCCGATGGATTACCTTTGGGCACAGCTGGCCGACCGGGGCTGGCACCGCGGCTTCATCGGGGTCGAGATGGACAATTACTGGTACTCGGCCAAGGCGCATGAGCGGCTGGTTTACGGCCTGCCGGACGCGCAGATCCTTGATGCGACCGGGCTGGTGAACTGGCAGCGCGCCGTCAAATCGGATGAAGAACTGACCTATATGCGCAAGGCCGCCCGCATCGTAGAGCGCATGCATCGGCGCATTGCCGACAAGGTCGAGGTCGGGATGCGTAAATGCGACCTGGTTGCTGAAATCTATGATGCCGGGCTTCGATATGACGAATGGTCGGCCCATGGCGGCGACTATCCGGCCATCGTGCCGCTGCTGCCCTCTGGCCCGGATGCGGCGGCACCGCATCTGACATGGGACGATATGCCCATGAAGCCCAATGAGGGCACATTCTTCGAAATTGCCGGTTGTTATCAGCGCTATCACTGCCCTCTGTCCCGAACGATCTTTCTGGGCAAGCCGCCGCAGGACATGCTCGACGCGGAAAAAGCTGTTCTGGAAGGTATGGATGCCGGGCTGGAGGCGGCTCGGGCTGGGAATACCTGTGAAGATATCGCGGCAGCGTTTTTCACGGTCCTCGACCGTTACGGCATCGTCAAGGATAACCGCACCGGCTATCCAATCGGGCTGTCCTATCCGCCTGATTGGGGTGAACGCACCATGTCGCTTCGCCGCGGCGACCAGACCGAGCTGCGGCCTGGCATGACCTTCCATTTCATGACCGGCTTGTGGATGGAGGATTGGGGCTACGAGACAACCGAATCCATCATCATCACTGAAAGCGGGGCAGAGACTTTCTGCAATCTGCCCCGGCGGATGCTGGTGAAGTCATGAACCCCATTCGCCCGACAATCCCGCTGGACGGTCAGGGTAAGGCGCATGGCTTCCTGCGCCTGCCATACAGCCGCAATGACAGCGCATGGGGCAGCGTGATGATTCCGCTTACCGTGATTGCGAACGGGCAGGGCCCGACGGCGCTGCTGACCGGGGGCAATCACGGCGATGAATATGAAGGCCCCATCGCGCTTCAGCAGCTGGCGTGGGAGCTGGAGCCGGAGCAGGTTTCGGGCCGGATCATCATCCTGCCCTATATGAACTATCCGGCCTTCCGCGCCGGGACGCGTGTCAGCCCGATTGATCAGGTCAATATGAACCGCGCCTTTCCGGGCCGCGCAGATGGCACGCCAAGCCAGAAGATTGCGAATTACATCAACGATGTGCTGGTTCCGCTGGCGGATATCGTTCTGGATTATCATTCGGGCGGCAAAACGCTGGACTTCCTGCCATATGCCGCCGCCCATTACCTGGATAACAAGGATCAGCAGACCAAATGCGTCGAGGCTGTCAAGGCGTTCGGCGCGCCCTATTCCATGATGATGCTGGAGATTGATGCCGTCGGCATGTTCGATACGGCCGTGGAGAGCCAGGGCAAAACCTTTGTCACCACAGAACTTGGCGGAGGGGGGACCGCGACGGCTTCATCCGCGCAGATCGCGATCAAAGGTGCCAGAAACATGCTGCGCCATGCGGGCATCCTGTCGGGCGAGCCGGAGCGGTCCGAAAGTGTCATGCTGGATATGCCCGGCGATGATTGCTTTCATTTCGCAACTCGCGACGGATTGCTGCATCCATTAGTTGATCTAGGAGCGGAGGTCGTCGCTGGCCAGCCCATCGCGCGAATATGGTCCAACGACCGCAGCGGGGTTGAGCCAGTGGAGGTCTGCGCGAACCGTGATGGGCTTCTCGCGGCGCGCCACTTTCCGGGGCTGGTTCAAAGCGGTGATTGTCTGGCGGTGCTGGCTATTCGGGTTGATTGACATCGTCAGGCATCGTTTCGGCAACACACTTACGCGATATGCGAAAGCGCAGCCGGGGTTCGGCTGCGCTGTTCGGTTTTTCCGATGCGAAATCAGGCTGCGATGCGGGCGGATACCTCGCGCTCCTCGATCAACTCGGCATGAAGCGCCGTGATCGCGCCGTCCAGATCGTCTCGGCTGAGCAGGAATTGCACATCTACCGCTCGTGTCGGTTTCTGCGCTGCCTGAACCTCGATCCCGGCACGATCCAGTGCCTGCAACCCGCGCATCAGCACACGCTGCCCCTTCAGGTCGCGACCGATTGCCGACGCGATGGCGGCAGAGCGGGCGGTGACTTCGGCCGAGGGATAAAGCTCTGAAAGCTCCGATTCAATGCGGCGCGCCCGCTTCAAGGAAGTGGCAAGGAAATGGGTGATCGTGTTCGCGTTCGATGTCTTGGAGACGATGAAGATATTATGCCGCGTCAGCACCTCTAGGATCTTGGCATCATAGCCCTTCACACCGACCATATCCTGTTCGAACAGTTCCAATACCACGACCGGCAGGCCGGTCACAATCTCGGCCCCTGTCGCTTCGGCGCGGGCATCGTCGATCAGCGTGCCGGGGTCGTCAGGCTCGAATGCATTGGTGACGCGCAGCGGGATTTGCCTTTGGCGCAGCGTTTTGGCAGCCTTTGGATGAATAGCCTCCATCCCGAGGTTCGCAAGCTGGTCGGCCACGTCATAGTTGGTGTGACCCAGCTTACGCACCACATCGGCGCCGACCAGTCCGGGGTCGGCGGATGACAGATGGAATTCCTTGTGAATGATCGCCTCCGACGCGCCGGTCAGGGCGGCAAGTCGAGAGAACGTGACTTCGGAATAGCCCCGGTCGAACTCTGCCATCAGCCCTTCGGTGCATTGCGCATAACCGGTGACGATTGGCAGTTCGGTCGCAAGGTCGATGCCATCCATGGCCGTTGTCAGTCTCTCTTCCAGCGAAAACTCGCGTTCATCGCGCCAGCCCGTCAGGTCTACATAACGTGCGTTCACACCTGCGCGGTTCAGCAGCAGGGTCGCCACGAAGGCCGAATGTGCCTCTCCCAGACCGGACAGCAATTCGCGGAAGACCATCATGTGTTTCGACAGCCGGAAATGGCCATAGCTGCACAGTCGCTGCATGTCGATCAGGCAAGAACGTGCGCCTTCGATGCGATCACGGACGAATTCATCCGCCTGCATCCGGTCGCCGGAATGTTCCAGGATATCGGCATTCGCGGCGCGCATCGCTTCGGATACGCGGTTGATCGCGCCTTGCCAGCTGCCCTGATCGTCGGCAGCATTGGCAAAGCTGGCATAGACGCCCGGCTCTCCGGTTTTCTTATGCTCCAGCAGCAGGTTGGTAATCCCGCCAAAGGCTGAAACGACGAAGATGCGATGGTACAGATCCGCGCCTTCGCGGTCGCCGATCAGCAGGGTGTCGCGCAATTCGTTCAGGCGGCTCATGGATGTGCCGCCGATCTTTTCGACGGTGTGATTCGGAAAGTTCAGTTCGGTCAATCCGCTTTCCCGGCCCTGTTGTCGGGCCGGGCCTCTGATTGATTGTTATTCTTGCGAGGGGTCGCTTACGCGTCCTCGGTCTCGGGCGCGGCGTAAGATCCGTCGGCCTGATGCACTTCGGTCCCGGTGACGGGCGGGTTGAAGCAGCAGGCCATGACCAGTTCTTCCTCGGCCCGCAGCGTGTGCTTGTCATGCAGGTTCAGCGCATACATCACGCCGGGCGTGATCTCATGCGTCTCGCCCGTGCCCAGATCGGTGATAGAGCCCTTGCCGGACATGCAGTAAACGCTTTCGAAATGGTTCTTGTAGTGGAACGTATGTTCCGAACCCGCTTCCAGCGTGGTGATGTGGAAGGAAAAGCCCATCTTGTCATCGGCCAGCAGCATCCGGACGGATGACCATTGCGCATCCTTCACATCGCGGTCGGTGTTCTTCAGCTTGTTAAAATCACGTACAATCATATCGGTTTACTCCGCTGCGATCTGGTTGTTGCTGGTGGCTTCGCGCACTGCGGCCTCCAGAATGTCCAGACCCTTGGTGAAAATCTCGTCGGGCGTCGTCAGTGCGGCCAGAACCTTGACCACCTCGTCATGGGCGCCCGAGGTTTCGATGATCAGCCCATTTTCAAAGCATTTCGCGCAGATATCGCCGGCAAGATCGCCGCTGCCCACATCGACACCGCGCATCATGCCGCGCCCTTTCAGTATGGCACCAGGGATCAGATCGGCGATGGCCTGCAGACGGTCGCGCAGATAATCGCCCTTGCGCTGAACATCCTTCTGGAATGTGTCATCGGCCCAGAACTTCTCCAGAGCGACACGCGCAGTCACAAAGGCATGGGTGTTGCCGCGGAAGGTGCCGTTATGTTCGGCCGGTTTCCAGATGTCATGTTCCGGCTTGATCAATAGGGCCGCGAAGGGCAGCCCCATGCCGCTGAACGACTTGGCCTGCGTGATCATGTCAGGGTCCAGGCCGAATTCCTCGGTCGAGAAATAGGTGCCGGTCCGGCCGATCCCGGCCTGAATGTCGTCGATGATGAACAGCGCACCATGCTTGCGGGCAAGGCGCTGAATGCCTTGCAGCCATTCCTTGCTGGCCGCGTTCAGGCCGCCTTCGCCCTGCACGGGTTCCACGATGAAGGCCGCCGGATCATCCATCCCGCTGGAGGGGTTTTCCAGCGTCCACTCGATATATTCCAGCGTGTCCTTATCACCCATCGCGTTCTCGAACGGCATATGGGTCACATCCGCAAGGCTGCCACCGCCCGCGCCTTCGCGCTTGCCGGAATTGCCGGTCAGCGCAAGGCTGCCCATCGTCATGCCATGAAAGGCATTGGTAAACGCGACGATATTGCGGCGGCCGGTGACCTTGCGGGCGAGCTTGATCGCGGCTTCGACGGCATTGGTGCCGGTCGGTCCGGTCATCATGACCTTATAGTCCATGCCGCGTGGCTTCAGGATAAGACGCTCGAACGTTTCGAGAAAAGCGGCCTTCTGATCTGTGAACATGTCCAGACCGTGGGCGATGCCATCGGCACTGATATGTTCGATCAGCGCAGTCTTCATGTCCGGGTCGTTGTGGCCATAGTTCAGCGACGAACAACCGGCGAGAAAGTCGATATAGTCGCGACCGTCCTCGGCAGTCATGATAGACCCGCTGGCCTTGGTGAAGACCGTCGGGAAACTGCGGCAATAGGAACGCGCCTCGGATTCGCGGCGCTCGAAAATAGCGGTGTCGGCCGTCTTGTCAGTCGGCATGGGATTACCTCGGGATTTTATGAATGGAAGTCCGGTGGCGGGGCCGGTTCAGGCCACCTGCGCGACCGGAGCAGGGAAACGGATCGTAACCATATGCTCGGTGGCGTGCTCACCGTCGAAATGGTCGTCCTTCTTGAAGTGCGGCTCATCCGAAAGGATGGCATTGTGACGGTCTGCAAGACTGCGGAACAGGCCCCAGCTTGCATCATTGTCGCGGGTGATCGTGGTTTTCAGATGCAGCACACCGGCCATGTCGTCGCGCGACAACAGTTTGTCCAGCATGCGCCCCGCAAGGCCAAGGCCGCGCGCATCTTCGGATACCGCCACCTGCCAGACAAACAGCGTGTCGGTCGCATCGGGCAGGATATAGCCCGAAATCCACCCAACCGGCACGCCGTCAAGCTCTGCCAGGATGCAGGTATCGGCGAAATGATCGCATTGGATCAGGTTGCAATACATGCTGTTCTCATCCAGCGGCTTGCATGCCTTGATCAACGCCCAGATATCGCTGCCGTCCTCTGGCTCGGGCTTGCGAAAGGTCAGTTCTTCCTGAATTTCTGGCTCGATCATATCTTTCATGCCGCGATCCTCATTTATTTCGCAGTGCTAAGTAACACATATCGAGCATTTTGCAACCGCAGCATCGCGGATTCTGCGTATATAGCGCAATTTCGTGGCGTCATCGTCAACAATAGCTGGATGATTAGCTGAATGAAAATTTCATGACGCGAACGGTGTTTCCAGGTGATTGACCAGACCCGAGGAATCCAGAATATTGCATAACCGCTGTATGGAGAGACCATGTGGATCGGATCGATGTTTGCCTGATCGCGCTGCGCAGAATTCTGCGCGCGTCCGAAATGCATGGCAGGGAACTTGCGCAATCCGCTGGCATGACGCCGGTGCAACTGCGTGTTGTGCAGATCGTCGCTGAAACCGGGTCCAGCACCGGTACGGCGATTGCAAAGAGAATGCATGTTGCGCCAGCCACGGTCACGGCAATAATCGACAAACTCGAACGCGCGGGCCATGTCAGCCGCGAACAAAGCCTGGCCGACCGACGTCAGACGATGATCGTTCTGACGGATCAGGGCAGGGCGGCACTGGCGCGCGCGCCAGATGCGTTGCAGCAGAAATTCGCGACCGACTTTGATCGGCTGGAGGATTGGGAGCAGGCGATGATCGTCGCCACACTGGAACGTGTGGCCTCTATGCTTGACAGCTCTGACACCGATAGTGGCGCGGTTCTTTATCCGGGTGAATTATAGCAAATCCCCGTAGCGACAGCACAATTCCGGGATAGGGGTGTTTGCCTTCGCCGCCCGGTAGCGTAGCCCTCGGAATGGTTTTGCGCTTAAGTATCTGAGAGTTGAAGGAGCCCGAATTGTCGAAGAGAGGTAAAACAGGTTGCTGCGCTCCCGTCGAACAGCGGCCCGGTGCAGGTCGCGATGCGGGTTTTCTGCAATCCGCGCTGCAGGTTCCTCCCGCATCAGAGGCCATCAGGCAGGAGCTCCGCGCTCGTCTGAAGCCGATCACCGGCGGGATATTTGAAATGGGAACGCGCAGATCTTCTTTTGCAGATGACCTCGACAGCCCGCGCCGCAAGGTCAAGTTGACCCCTTATCGCATGTCGCCGACGGCCGTGACGAATGCCGAATATGCCCGTTTTGTGGCCGAAACCGGGTATAGGACGGTTGCCGAGCAGGAGGGGTGGAGTTTCGTTTTTCACCTGCTGCTTGATAATGCTGATCGTTTTACCGAATTTCCGCCAAACGTCCCCTGGTGGCGCAAGGTCGATGGCTCCTGCTGGTCCGCGCCAGAGGGACCGGGTTCTGACATCAAATCTCGCGGCGATCATCCTGTCGTGCATATCGCCTGGTATGACGCATTGGCCTATTGCAACTGGTCGGGGCTGCAATTGCCCAGCGAAGCACAGTGGGAGCGCGCGGCACGCGGTGGGCTGGCCAATCGCAAATTCCCCTGGGGGGATGAGCTGATGCCGGGTGGCAAATACGCGATGAACACTTTTCAGGGCCAATTCCCGATGCATAACAGCGCCGATGACGGCTGGATCGGCACGGCCCCCGTCGATGCCTTTGAGCCTAATGGCTTCGGCATGTTCAACATGACAGGCAATGTCTGGGAATGGGTGCATGATCGCTTCGGGCCGCTGCCGGCTGCGGGAAAGCTGCCGCCCCTTGATCCGACAGGTGGGACCGAAGGCTACGCTCGCGTTCAGCGCGGCGGGTCATATCTGTGCCATATCAGCTATTGCGACCGCTACCACGTCCACTCACGCACCCGCAACGATCCTGACAGTTCGACAGGAAATTGCGGATTTCGGGTGGCTGCAGCCGCTTAGATTAGTTTCAGTATCAGCCGTTCTAGCCAACTGCATGGCGCGGGCACCGCGACTCTCGCAATCGGGAGTGGTCGCAGTAGCTCGAATCCATCAGTTTTGGGATTTTTGGCTCCGGCGGTAGGGTCCGCAGCAAATCCAAAAAAAAAATCAATGAAAACAAGGGCTGGACCTCTGCGAAAAAACCCTCGGACCTGCATTGTCCCCATCGGAGTGCCACAGTCAAGGGGACAAGGTGATTTGAGGCGTTTTACTTCGCTTTTACTTGACAGAAAACACCCGACCTATGAGATTTGAGACGCATTCATCCAGCCTTCTTGGTGTTTTCGCGTCTTGCATACCAAACGGCATGGCCGCCGGTCGCGGCTTCGATTGCGGTGGCAATGTTCGGGCAGAAGTTCCACAGGACAAGAGCAGACGGAAATGGTGCTGCTCTTTTCCCATCCCCGAATGCCAAACGCCCTTTCAAGAATACTACATCAGCTTCCCCCGCAATGTGATTGTGCCACCAAAGCGTATCGGTTCGCGCGGGTACTAAACCGATAACCTGTGAGCCGTCCCTTGCTTCTTCCTGGGCTTTGGTAATCCACTGACGCATCACGGTGCCATATGGCGGGTTCATAAATACTTTGCCGCGCCACTCTCTTGTCAGGCCGTCTTCGGCTGCGCAGAACTTGATTGCCGCCCTGACATGGCCGCCCCCATCATCCGGCGCGCATGGGTCGAGGTCGAAGGCTCCAACAGCATTTTCAACGGCGTCAAATAGGTCGGGCGGCGTATGCCAGCCGTGGAATACAGACGCGTTGACGCTAGACGCAAAGAATGTCGGCGAATGGTCGGCGGGCACGATTGCCAATCCTGCACCAACCAGTGCGGCATAATCGGCAACAGTGGCGATGCGGCTATCCCCGCCATTCTCCATTTTGGCAATGGTAGAGCGGGACAGGCCAAGTTGGGTGGCGATACCTCTGGCACTCAACCCATGGCGCTTGCGAAGGGTGATGAGGCCTGCAACAAGGGCATCGCCCGGCGCATGGCGAGCGATAAGTTTCTGCCCGATGGCGGTCAGGGCTGGCAGCAGGGTACGCAAAGTACCATTGCCCTTCTCGATAGCCTTGATGGTTCCGACCGAAACCCCTGCGAACGTGGCCACGGCTTCTTGGCTGACTTTTGCCATTCGACGCTGCTGCCTGAAACCTTTTCCGATGCGCGCGGCGTAGTGGCCTACTTTTCTATCCAAAACTTGCCTTCCATCAATCATCTGTGGCTTGCTTTTCTATCCAGTTTGAGGCAGAGCAAAGGCAGAAGCGAGGCTGTTGTTGGTGGCCTGAACTTTTTTTGCCCTTCCGATTTCCGCCTGCCTGAAACTTGCCAATCTGTCCTGTGCCAATCACGAATGGACAAGGCATTACACAGGCAAGAGAGACCAAACGCAGCCTAGCACAGCCCTTTAGCGGACATCCGAACTGGAACCTTTGGAATGTCAGTCTATGGCTTTCCAGCGACTATGATACCTACAAGCACTGCTCGTCCTTGGTTCAGTCCTATGGATTGAAACGGTCGGTCGATATTCTTTACGCGGAGATCGGAAACACACAAACGCCTGATGTTGCGCGCTACACGAAGATTGCGCTTCAACATGCCCTTCGAGGGATCGCTGACTACAGGGGATACTAACAAAGTCGTCCAGACGCTTTGAAATCGGTGGGATGGAACTCAGCCAGCCTACCAACTGTGCCATGTGGTCGATCTGCGCACAATCTCGCGGATTTCATCGTCAAAGCGAATAGAAGTCTTGAAGTCATCGGGCATCCGGTCGTGTCCGCGCTCCAATACGATGGCGTAGATGTCGTCGGGCATATAATGATGAACTTCTGCTAGCGACTGTGGGCCGGAAAGAACTCGTAGGCAGCCCTTTTGGCGCAACGAGATCATTACCGGATTATCGAATGCGCCTTTGATGACCTTGATGCTACTCTGCGTCATCACCCAAAGAACGCACAACTCTTCGAGGTTCAGCGAAAGGAACGCCTCTTCCACCATCTGCTTCCGCTTCCTCGCGTAGTAAGGGCGCATCGCAAGCCGCCGTGCGCTTGATAGGATTTCTACTGCAAGGATAGCCGCAGACAGGAACAGGATGACAACAAAGAAAGTCTCATATTCGGTCGTGAAGGCTGGGCGCTTGATGCCCAGCCAATCGAACGGCGCGAATAGCAGAGCCGCTGCGAACAGAAAGACCGCAAGGGCTGTCTTGGTTGATTTGAACGGTGCTAGGAGCGCGGAAAGGTCGGGCATCAGTCCTCCGCTACTGGTTGTTCGATGATTAGTTTCAACGGATCAGAATCTTCGGAAGCCGGATGACGCAGGTTGGATCGCAAGGCCCTCGAAATCTTGGTAATCCTATCAAAGCGTGGAAACAGGGACATCTCGGCCATTTCAACAAAGGCCTCTTGGGCTGCCCGGTATCGGCTTGGTTGCAATATTCCTGCCTTCACCAAATCATCCTCACTCTTGGAAATGAAGTCTTTCAATATGTTGCCTCGGCGAGAAAGGGGGGCGATAAAAATTGGCACCATTTCGCGATGTTCGAGGTCAATCAGAAGATCGGAATAGTTAGCGTGAACCAAGTTCTGGCTGACAAGAAAGCGGATATAGCCCTCAAGAAAATCATATTCCGAGTAGCCCAAGTGGAGTAGCCCCCTGAAAGTGGTCCACCAACTGGGATAGATTGTCCCGTATATTGGAGGATCAGCGATGGCTGGGAAACGAGAGAAGCCCGAAGATGTTGTATCGAAGCTTCGGCAGGTAGAAGTTCTGCAAGGGCAAGGCGCAACGATTGCCGAGGCGGTGCGCCAGATCGGCGTGACGGAGCAGACGTTTTACCGCTGGCGTAAGCTCTATGGCGGGATGCAGCGGTCGCAGCTCACGCGGCTGAAAGAGCTGGAGAAAGAGAACCAACGGCTGCGACGGGCGGTGTCCGATTTGACCTTGGACAAGCTCATCCTGACGGAAGCGGCGAAGGGAAACTTCTAAGCCCTTCGCGTCGTCGCAAGTGCATCGACCATGTGCGGCGGGAACTCGGCGTGTCCGAACGCCGCGCCTGCCGCGCGCTCGGTCAGCATCGATCTACGCAGCGCAAGATACCGCAGGGCCGCGCCAATGAAGAGCGTCTGACCGATGACATCATCGAACTGGCCGACAAATACGGGCGCTATGGATATCGCATGGTGACGGGTCTGCTGAACAACGCGGGCTGGTGTGTGAACCACAAGCGGGTCGAGCGCATCTGGCGACGTGAAGGGCTGAAGGTCCCGCAAAAGCAAAAGAAGAAAGGGCGGCTCTGGCTGAACGATGGGTCATGCGTCCGGCTCAGGCCGGAGCGTCCAAACCATGTCTGGTCATACGACTTCGTTCAAGACCGCACTGCTGACGGGCGGGTCTATCGGACGCTGAATATCATTGACGAACACACCAGGGAGGCGCTGATGATCCGCGTCGATCGCAAGCTCAACTCAACCGATGTGCTGGATGCATTGACCGACCTGTTCATCCTCCGCGGCACGCCGGAATACATAAGATCCGACAATGGGCCGGAATTTATCGCGCAGAAGGTGCGGGAGTGGATTGCAGCCGTCGGCGCGAAAACGGCTTACATCGAACCAGGCTCACCATGGGAAAACGGATACTGTGAAAGCTTCAATGCCCGGTTCCGCGACGAACTGCTCAACGGAGAAATCTTCTACAGCCTAAGGGAGGCCCAAGTCCTGATCGAGCAATGGCGTATCCACTACAACACAGTCAGGCCGCACAGCGCATTGGGTTACCGTCCGCCTGCGCCCGAAAGCATCGTCCCGATGGACCAGAGGCCCACGATGCACTAACAATCAAACCGGACCACCCGATGGGGGCACGCCAATTTGTCGTCTAAGTCCTTTCCTCCGTCGCCGATTACCCGTGCATGGTCGGCCAGTTCTTTCTCGATTTCGCGCTTTGAAAAGTATGTTCTCTGGAGAACATAATCCATCTCTCGGAGCATAGGTAATCTCAGCTCTGCATCGAATTGCGAGATCCATCTGCCGACGTGGTCCGGCGTCGGCGCAGGCAGGTCGCCCTCACGATAGTCGGCGGTTGTCGCTGCAATCGAAGCCAGAAGATCATCTCGTTCAGCCATTCACCATTCCCCAATTCTGGCAGCGTATTCAGCGTACAATTTAAAGTCCTTCGAAATATGTCTTGATCTTCTGTGCCATCAGCTTGCGCCGCTCCTCCAAGAAGTCGTCAAAGGCGGGGATCTCCCCGTCCAGCATGCACTCTGGCAAGCAGCTCATCAGAAGATTTGCCCGCATCTCCTCAATCGTCGTGATGCCACCATACTTCTTGGCGCCGCCGTTGCACTGGTCCGCCAGCTCGGCGAAGTAGACCTTCGGATCGCGGTCACCGATGCCGATGTTGATCTCGCTCTGGGCGAGGACGAAGTTGGCGATCTGGTTGTATCGGCCGCGTGTGAGACCTTGGCCCTTGAGGTGATTGCGTGGATAGACGTGATGCACGTCGCTCCGGTTCAACAGCAGGTCACGCACGGTGATGTCTCGAGACAAGAACCCGAGGTCGCCGAGCTTCACCTGCGCTGCACGATAGACGAGGAAATAGGGGCTCGAAGCGGACGATGTGTCCATCTCCTGCGGCAGCAGAGTGTTCCAGAAGCTTTCGGGCAGCTCCGCGTCGATCACGGCATCGGTGTATGTGGCCAGGCCGCGGGACTCGATCTGACGGATATCGAAATCGAAGGCCGTTTCGGGGCTGCCAGAATAACGCCCGCGCAGGAGCGACATGACGTACCAGCGCCGGACGAGACGCTCGATGTCGGCGGCCGGCATGCCTTCGGCGCGGCCACGAAGGTAGAGAATGTACGCAAAGTTGATGGCGTTCTGGCTGCGGATCAGGCCGGAGGTGACGAACCCGGCCGAGCGCAGGATCATCGTGAGCCTGTCAAAATGGGTCTTGTTGATGAAGTTGAGGACACCGGCCTTCAGCTTGTCGAAGGCCTCCTCGGCGACCGCTTCCTCGTACTGCTTCGTCTCGAAGTTACGTCCCGACAGCAGGGCGACCAAATCCTGAAGCTTGCCCCTGCGGAACTCCGACGTGAACGCCACGCGCAGCATGTCGGTGTAGGATGGGTCGTAGAGGTCGTCGTTCACGTCCTTCAGCCAACGCATCTTCGGCAGGAACTCGGAAGCGGCGAATGCCTTGTCGCCCTTCTCGATGCGAGGCAGGAATTCGGGCGCGACTGCGAGGTGGCAGAAATAGTCGATCGCCTTGCGCAGCATGTTGCCGCCATAGGTGTCGTTCGCCGCGATTTTCGACATGGCGAAATCCGCTTGGCTGAGCGATGCCCCGGCCGAATTCACCCGGATGAAGATCTCAGTGACCGTCTCGATGTCGAGGTCTTCGGCCAGCTCGATGATGCCGACCTGATTGTTGATGATCTTGCGGACCTTCTCCAGCACCAATGAAATCTGGTCCTGATCAACGTCCGGATTGCGCGCTGTATATTCGCGCGTGAGCTTGGTCAGGCTAACATCAGGCGCGAAGACCGTTGCCAAGTCAGGGATCCACGAGGCGTCCTTCTGGATGGCCGGGTTCGAAACCTCGAAGCGCTCCTCGACCGGGTGGAACGCGATCCGAATGCGTACGGTCTCGTAATCCTTGGTCAGCACCTCCTGGCCGAGCAACGCGGCCATGAGCGCGGTGACGCGCTGTTGCCCGTCGATCAAGATGCGCTTACCCGAGGATGTGGAACCGTCTTTCAGCCTGACCGACGGGTTCCGCCAGGCGATCAGATAGCCGACCGGATAGCCCTGATAGAGCGAGTCCAGAAGGTTGCGGACCTTGGTCGCATCCCAAACGAAGGGGCGCTGGATTTCCGGTATCGCGATCTCGCCGGACTTCACCCAGGTAAGCAGGGTTTCGATCGGATGGGGGGTGACTGAGTACCGTTGGGTGGCCATGCTCAGCGGCCTCCCGTTAGCACGTCTTCAAGAAGGCCTTCGGTTTCCTGCTCAAGAGCCCGGATGTCGGCCTCGATCTCTTGGAGCGTCCGCAGCGGCTGCGGCTTGTAGAAGTGCCGCGTGAAGGAGATTTCATAGCCGATGACCGTCTTGGAGGGATCGATCCAGGCGTCCGCCGCATGAGGCAGAACCTCGCGACGGAAGAACGCCTCGATACCGCCGTCTTCCAAAAACGGCACCTGTTCGGTGTCCCTCAACTCCGTGTCCGGCTCGAATTCGACGATCGCTGGTTTGCCACCGACGGTCAGATGATAGTTGCCGTAGAGCACATCAGATTCAGCATCGGCGCCCGGCTTGATCTTGGACACCTTCTTGATGACCGGTTCCGCCCCGGGATCCTTGATGCCCAACCCAGCCATCAGGAGCTTCTGGCGCTTGGCTGTCATACGGACGCCGCGCTTGCCCGCCACTGCTTCGGCTTCTTCAAGGAAGCGGTTGAAATCGAGATGGGGGCCTTCCCCAAGCCGCTCAGCCACCGCTTCCACAACGCCAATGAGGGGCTCTTCAGCAGCCTCAGCGCACGTCTTCGCTAAGCGACGCTGCGCGCTCGCGGACAGTTCGACCTTCAAGCGCAAGGGCCGCTCGACAGTCACCTTCCAGTAACCGAACGCCGCATTGGGGAAGATCTTCGACTGCTCGCTTTCCTCGCTGTTGAGGAAGCTGTCGCAGGTGCGCTTGATGTCATCTGGCCCGAGAATGCAGTTCTTCTTGCCGAGGTTTTTCCGCAGAGGTTTGAACCACGCCGTCGCATCAATCAGCTGGACCTTGCCCTTGCGGGACTCTGCCTTGCGATTGCTGAGCACCCAAATGTAAGTCGCGATCCCGGTGTTGTAGAAGATGTTCAGCGGCAGCGCGATGATGGCCTCAAGCCAATCATTCTCGATGACCCAACGCCGGACATTGCTCTCACCCGATCCCGCATCGCCTGTGAACAGGGATGAGCCATTGTGGACCTCGGCGATCCGGCTGCCGACCTTGGTGGCCTTCTTCATCTTGCTCAGCATGTTGGCTAGAAACACCATCTGGCCATCGCTGGAGCGCGTGATCAGGCTGTACTCGGGATCGCCATCGTGCTCGATCACAAAGCGGGGGTCGGTGATGTCCTTCTTGCCGCCGAGCCGGTCGAGATCGGATTTCCAGCTCTTGCCGTAAGGAGGGTTCGAAAGCATGAAATCGAACTCACTCGATGGAAATGCATCGCTGGAGAGCGTCGAGCCATACTTCATGTTCTCGGCTTCGGCCCCTTCACCTTTTAGGATGAGGTCCGCCTTGCTGATGGCGAATGTCTCGGGATTGACCTCCTGCCCGTAGAGGTGGACCGACACCTCTTTCCCGTGGTCGGTCGCCAACTTGATCAGCGTCTCTTCCGCGACCGTCAGCATGCCTCCCGTGCCGCAGGCACCATCGTAGACGAGATAGGTGCCTGACTGAATTTCATCCGCGATCGGCATGAAGATCAGGTACGCCATGAGCTCGACCACGTCACGAGGCGTGAAGTGCTCTCCGGCCTCCTCGTTGTTCTCTTCGTTGAACCGCCTGATAAGCTCCTCGAAGATTGTTCCCATTGAGTGGTTGTCGAGCCCAGGCAGACGCACACTTCCGTCTTGGTGCAATACGGGTTTAGGGCTGAGATTAACTGATGGGTCGAGGAACTTTTCGATCAGGAACCCGAGCGCGTCCGCTTCGACAAGCGTTGGGATCTGATTGCGGAACTTGAACTTGTCGAGCACTTCCTGAACGTTCGGGGAGAAGCCGTCGAGGTAGGCCTCGAAGTCCGACTTCAGCTGCTGGCGGCGCGCGCGAGACGTGAGGTCGCGAAGACGGAACTGCGATGTGTTGTAGAAGGCTTCGCCCGACGCCTGGCAAAGAGCCGCGTGCTGGTTGGCGACTGCTGCCTTATCCAGCTGCGCCTTCATAGCCAAGACCGCGTCCTTGGTCGGTTCAAGCACGGCGTCGAGCCGACGAATGACGGTCATCGGCAGGATGACGTCCCGGTATTTGCCGCGAACATAGACATCGCGCAGAACATCATCAGCGATGTTCCAGATAAAATTGCTGATGTTCAGATCGCTCACTCGGGTCCCCTCAAACTTTCTTTTTTCGCAGCTTTTTTCTGCAGATCGATCCAGCCATCGAGGTCTGACCTCTTGAAGCGCCATGCGCCGGCCACTTTGAAACCCGGCAGATCGCCGCGCTTTGCGAGCCGATAAACCGTCTTTTCGTCGACGTTCAGGTAGCCAGCCACATCCCGCACGGTCATGGCTTGGTCAGCCGCATCCGCCATCACAACGCCCTCAATGTTTCTCTGAACATATCAGGGCAAGCTAGGGTAAGCCAGTCCAATGCTGGCTACCGCTGGGCGAAGACTACACGTCTAGCCCAATCAATACTGGTCAATCCTCAATCAGAAACGAGCGTGCCGAGCCGAGCAACGACTCGACACGCCCGAAGTTTGACACAACCGCAAGCGCGGCCGCGCGGCCGGCGAAAACTCGAGCCGGCCTGGTGGGCTCCGAGCGGGTTCGCCGCCATCCCCACCCCACCGCCGCGCTTGATCCGGCCCACAGTCCGGCGTCTCCCGCGGTCCCCGCGCTTATCGGGTCCGGGTCCCCATAGTGCACCAGCGGTCCGCTACTCGGCGTCGGCGGCCTCGGCTGGCGTGATCTCGGTGATGGTCTGGAATTCGCCGAGGAATTCTGGATGGTTCTGCGCCAGATAGCGCACGACCCGGGCGTTCCCGAGCAACTTGCCGACATAGCCCTTGATCACGGTCAGGTGCAGGTGATCCTGCCCGTAGGTGTCCTGGATCGAGGCGATCCCCTCCTGCAGACGGGCCAGTTCCTGTTCCATGCGCGCCATCGCCTCGGGCGTGATGCCCTTGACCTTCTTCGGCTTGGAGGACTCGACCAGTTGGGCCTGCGGCGTTCCTGCCAGGATCGCATTCACGTAGGCGACGGAATAGTTGTTCGCGTTGACCAGAAGCTCGGCCGCCTCGATCTGGCGCATGGTCTTCATCTTGCGCAGCGCATCGAACACGGCGTTCGTGCACGGCTTGTCTTTCAGGATCGCGACGGCCTCTTCGCAGATGCCGTCCAGAAGACGCGCCTTGCGCCGGATGCTGCTCATGTTGAGGTCGAGGGCGAGCGCGATCTTCTCCTCAGGCACGCCGCGCTCGATCGCCTTGCGGATCATCTTGTGTTCCTGGATCGGCGCGAGCCGGCTGACCTGCCGGTTGTAGGTGAAAGCCTCGTCGTCCGTGGAAACGAGACACTCCACCTGGCTCTCGCCCGCGTCCTTCAAGGCCTCGATCCGCAGGTGGCCGTCCAGCAGCAACCAGGTCGCGGACTTGTCGGAGTTCCGGACGACGACGGGCGGCTCGACGATCCCGATCTGGGCGATAGAGGCCACGATCTGCCGGTACTTCCGGCTCGATTTCGCGGACTTGCCGAGGGCGCGGAGCGGTAGGATCGCGTCTAAGGGGAGGGTCACACAGTCGTCCTCGAACCCGAGCGTGACGCTCTTCGGGGTGTCGCGTGCGTCGCGCTTCATGCCGGTGCTCCGTCAGCCGCGGACCGCGCGAGATCGGCGGGCATCGTCTCGAGTCCCTCCGCCCGGAGCAAGGTCATGAAATGCGCATCCGCGCAGAGCTTTCGGAAGGCCTCGCGCACGAACATCAGCCGGCTCTGGGTGAGCTCGGCCTTCTTGATCAGAAGCTTCTGGCGCGTGGCTTCCTGCTGATACGCCCGGACAAGGCCCTCGCTCGTCAGCGCCCGTTTCGGAGGCTTGCGTCCGAGTTGGTTGCTGTGGAGCTGCGGGCCGCGCAGTTCGCGCTGCTGGATCAGGCGGCGCACGAGCGCCAGCTTCCGTCCCCGCAGCTTGTTCTGGGTGTAGGCGTCCATCAGCGCCTTCTGCGCGCCCTTGGCGTCGGTCTTGGAGATCTGGATGGCGAGGTTCAGCGGGAGAACGCCGGTCTCCACGGCCGAGACCAGGCGCTCCTCGCCCTTCTCCAACAGGCCGGCGATCATGTTCACATATTCAGTGGACACGCCGATCTTCTCCCCGATCTGGCGGTCGTTGTAGCCGCGCTCGCGGAGAGCGCCGATCTCGCGCATCAGGTCGATGGGGTTGTGCTGCCGCCGCGCGCAATTCTCGACGAGACTCATCACGAGGCAATCGCTCTCGTCAGCGTCGATCACGATGGCGGGGATGCGGTCCTGCTTCAGTTCGATGAAGGCCTCGAGGCGGCCCTGACCGCAGACGAGGTCGTATTCCTGCGGGTCGGTCCCGGCACGCGGCGCCACGGTGATCGGGCGCTTCAGACCGATACGCGCGATGTTCTCCACCATCGCCTCGAAGGTGCGCCGGTTGCGGACGCGGGGATTAAGGACCCGAACCCTGTTTGTCGGGATCAGCGTCACCTGCTTCTGGCTGGTCGGCTCCATGTCGTCGGGCATCACGCCACCTCCGCGATCCTTGCCCGCGAGGCGAGCGCGTAGAAGAAATCGAGCGTGTCGAACCGGTACGCATCAAGTGCGAGCCCGTTCTGCTCGGCGAATTTCAGTTTCCCGAATGTCATGTCGATGCTGGGCAGCACGAAATAGTCGCGCGGCGCCTCGTTCACCTCGTCCATGCGTACGGCGATGGTGATGTCCGGCACCAGGCCAGTGTCGAGGCGGATGCGCCAGCGCAGCGACCCGGCCGCCGTCGCGGTGCACCGGGCCAGCCCGATGGACACGGTGAACTCGTCGTTGACGCGAACAAGGTCTGTATCCGAGTCCTGGACCGCCCGCCCGCCGTGCCGCGTGACTCCGGCGATGATCTCGGCCACCACCTGCGGATGAGCCTGTCGCAGAGCCCGGTTGATCTCGATGTAGCTGTAGTCGCGGTCCGGCTCGTAGCCGATCAGCCCGTAGGCGCGGAGCAGGCTGCCGAAGCGGATGCGATAGGCGCTGGAGGACGGCAGGTTTTCCTCCTCGTCGATGATCAGGCCCGACAGCATGCCTTGTCGCTGGAGGATCGCGCGCAGGGCGTCGAGCAGTTCCTCATCCGAGAAATGGCGGCTGCGGGCGTCCACGATCTCTCGGGCGCGCAGGAACAGCGCCTGATCGACGATGGCCGGATCGGCGCCCTCGGCCCGGATCCACATTTCGCGCGGGTTCACCACGCGGCGCTGCTTTAGCTTGAAGGACACCTTCGCGAAGACATTGTTCCCTATGTATTTTTCGTTGGTCAGCACCTGATGGACGGTCGCGCGGGCCCACGGCCGGTCAAGATCGGTGCGGTGACCTTCGGCGTTCAGCACCTCCGCAATCTCGCGCTCGGGGCGCCCCTCGTTCACGAACATCTCGTACATGCGCTGGACGACCCGCTGTTCCTCCTCGGGGCCGGGCACCAGGATGACGCGGTCGGTCTGGAGGCTCTTCTGCTCGCCGCGCGACAGCTCGCCCTTGGGGTTGCCGTGCTCGTCGATCAGCACCCGCCGCAGCCCGTATCCGGCCGCGCCGCCCTGGCGATAGCCCAGTTCGATGAGTCGGCACTGCCCGGCGAAGACCTTCACCGACAGCTCGCGGCTGTACTCGCCGGCCATCACGCGCTTGACGGTCTTCAGGAGGTTCGAGCCGATGCTGCCGTCGTTCTCAAACTGCTCGCCACAGTAATGGACCCGGATGCCAGCCCGGGAGCAGACGTGCTCGTGGTACGCGCCTTCGTCGGCATCCTGAAACCGGCCCCAACGGCTAACGTCATAGACGAGGATCGCCTTGAAATCGGCCTGGCCGGATTGAACCTCGGCCATTAGGTTCTGCAGCGCCTCTCGGCCATCGAGCCGCAGGCCGGATCGCCCGGAGTCCTCGAAAACGCGCAGGATTTGCAGGCCGCGGGCGACAGCGTAGTTGCGGATGACGTCCAGCTGGTTCTCGGTCGAGTATTTCTGGTGATCGGTCGACATCCGCACATACGCGACTGCTGGGACGTCCATCTCTGACGCACCGTCGCTCTTGCCGGAAATGGTCGAAGATCGACCGCTCACACATGCATCTCCTCGGTATTGCTGGCAAATCCATCCGAACCGCCTGAATCCAGGGCTGAATCCCTCCGGTCCATGTAAAGCGAGGGAGGCCGGAATGTCGTTTCCGAAAAAGGGCAAGTTCTTTCCGAAAGAAAACGGGTATAGTGGAAACGGTCGGCAGCAATCCGAGGACGGGTTCGCCGACGAAATCGCAGCGGCGCTGCGCAGATCACTCGGCGACAGCAGGGCGGGGGCGAAGGTTGTGGCGTCCTGGACCGGGGCGAACGAGAAGACAGTGAAGAATTGGTTCGCCGGACGGTACGGTCCGAGCGGTAACCACCTGGTCTCGCTGGCCCGACACTCCGACGAAGTGCTGGGAACATTCCTTGCGCTGGCGGGACGGCAGGATCTGATGGTGGCTGTGAAGCTCGCGGCCGCAGAGCACGCAATTGAGGAGCTTCTGGTGGCCGTTCGCCAGTTGGGAGCGGATGATGGTCAGGGCGGGCCGAGCGTCTCTTCCGGCTAAAGACCGTGTTTCTGTCCCTCGTTGATGCGCAGATTTTCGCTGCGGTCCCGTGCCGAAGCCATCGACACGGGAGAGAGTTCGGTATTTGTTACACTTCCTCCACCATGATACATTGATTTTATTGAATAATTTCATATATTTCTGATGCTACCTGCCATCCAACATGCCATTGAAAAAACGCTTGTGAACCGGGGCAGACCTTCGTTCACAGCAATGTATGCTGGCGAGACTGAATGAATCGGGCCAGTGCATCCAAGAACGACGCCACTCCTATGCGGTGCAACCCGTTGCAACCGTGCCTGAAGTGATAACGGCAGTTTAGAATACGGTCACAAAATAAGCGGGGCATTGCATTCCGGGTTCACTGAGAACTGCGCATGTCGGAAGCGAATGACAGTTTTCGGTGCAACCCGTTGCAAAATCCGCCTTGCTCGATGCTCATTTCGTTTCAGAAAGGGCTGCTGAACTGCGCATGTCGGAAGTGAACGCACATGCCGGGACGAAATAGCACCCCTTCGTGTGTAGCGGGGCCCTAATCTGGCGCGTCGTCCACTCTCCATTCGGGATGATCTTGAAGTCTATTCGCGAAAACGAAGCCCGTGCGACCTCGCTGGGCTATTCCGTTGCTTGGTACAAGCTTGGGGCTTTCATAATCTCGGCGATGCTGGCGGGCTTGGCTGGTGGCCTCAAGGCGCTGGTGTTCCAATTCGCCACGCTGACTGATGTGACTTGGCAGGCCTCGGGCGAGGTTATCCTTATGACTCTTCTTGGCGGGATCGGTACGATGGCAGGTCCTATTGTCGGTGCAGGGGTCATTGTGACTTTGCAGAACTATCTGGCTACTTCCGATTTTCCGGTGACGATTGTGACCGGCATTGTCTTCATGGTCTGCGTGTTACTATTCCGGCGCGGGTTGGTTGGCGAAATTCTCGCGAGCCGTTTTGGGCGGCACTTGGGAGCGCGCGACGATCAAACAGGCGATTGGGATGAAGGAGTATCCAATTGAATAGATTTGATTTCCAAGCCTTGCGGCGAAAGCTGGGTAATGGACAACTACTGCCCGGTCGCGGTGGAGGAAGCAGATGCACCCATCAACAATTACTACGCGCCCGGCTTCGCAAGCAACTTCATAGCCAACGATGTAGCTTTGTCAGGCAACCGCTTTGGATCAGGGTCTACAAATTCTTCTGGGTTCGTTGGTGCGCACAATTTTCCAGTTCGCTGTCAACAAGGGGTCTGGAATTGCGTGACAGCTCTATTGCGTTTGAATTTCTGGGAGTAAGTAATCCTCCGTGGGGAGACAAATAATGTCAAACGCCATTCGCATTACCCGAAAGGGCGGTCCTGAAGTTTTGGAGTTGTTCGATTACGATCCCGGTCTGCCAAGCTCAGGAGAGATCCTGTTGCGACAGGCAACGGCGGGAATCAATTTGATTGATATATATCATAGAACATCTGAAACAGGTCAGTGCAACGCGCGCTTGCCAGCCATTGTGGGTGTTGAGGGCGCTGGAATTGTCGAAGCCGTCGGTGAGGGGGTCGTGGGTATCTCTCCTGGTGATCGCGTGGCCTATTTAATGAATCTTGGCGCCTACGCTGAGCACCGCCTGATTGCAGCAAAGAGCGTTGTAAAACTCCCCGATGAAATTAGTTTTCGAGATGCAGCCGGCGCGATGGTCAAAGGTTGTACCGCCCAATATCCTCTCCACAAGATATGGTGCACCCGGAAAGGCGACACGGTACTTATACACGCAGCCGCCGGAGGCGTCGGATCTCGTCTGTGCAATTGGGCCTCTCGCCTCGGTGCTCGGGTTATTGCGACCGTTGGTAATGAGGAAAAGACAGAAATTGCCCGTCGGAACGGTGCGATCGATGTCATTAATTATCAAACGACAGATTTTTCTACTGCTGTTCAGGAGATGACCAATGGACAGGGTGTCGATGTGGTATTCGACTCTGTCGGAGCTGATACATTCGGGAAGTCCCTGACCTGCCTGCGGCCATTGGGGATGCTGGTAAGCTAAGGGCAGTCTTCCGGTCCTGTGACCGAGTTTGAGATTTCCGATCTGGCGGCAAATGGGTCTGTGTTCCTTGCCAAGCCGACGTTGGCGACTTTTGTGGGCGTTCCGGGATTGTTCAGGAGATGTCTGCCGGTCTGTTTGATGCAATCAAATCAGGTTTAGTGTCCTCTCAAATCTCACAGGTTGTTCGACTGGAACATGTGCCTGACATCCATCGAGCCATTGAACGCCGCGAAACGACAGGAACAACGATTATCACACTGTCAGAAGCTCTTTGAACGAGTTCTCGACACGCATAAGAATCGGCTTTGCTTATAAAATCCCGCTTATAAAAGGAGGTATCCTATGCCTGCACTCTGGATTGCTCACGTCACCGTCACCGATGACGAAGCATATAAAAAATATGCCGAACTTGCCGGTCCAGCAATAACCAAACATGGTGGCCACTTTTTGGCGCGCGGCGGTCGTTTGGTAAAGCTCGAAGGCAACGCGCGACCGCGCAATGTCGTTGCACAATTTTCAACGTTAGACGCCGGGGAGGTCTGCTACAATAGTCCAGAGTATCAGGCTGCGCTTAATCATGCGAGAGGCGCTTCGGAACGTGAACTACTGTTAGTTGAAATCTCAGAGGACCTGCATCGGAACGAACTCTAAATTCGACTTTACTCCCAGTCAGTTGGAACGGATTTGGTAATCATTGCCGTGATAATTAGACGTGGTGTTGATGTTCCAGCTAAAGTGTTTCGAGATTAATTTGAGACATATCCGGCAGCGTTGAAGTAGTTCCGGCACTCTGCTGGATCATAAAGGTCTTCGGCGATGCAAAGATGACCACCGCGCTGCTCGACCGGCTTACACACCGCTGCCACATCTTTGAAACCGGCAATGACAGCTACCGTTACAAAGCCAGTTCAGAGGCCGCAGAGAAAAAGAGAAAGGAAACCCCTGCATTGACCAAAAAATGACCGCAGAGACATAATAAAAGGTGGGTCAGTTCTCGGTGAAAATACCGGGTCACTTCTCAGCGAAAATCAACATACTAACCTTGTAAGTCGTGTCCGGGTAAGCGTAATGGCGTCCACTATAATCTTGTCATGAATGTGGGTTAAAATGTTGGCTTCTTTTGATAGAATTTGCACTAAATATATGAAAATAAATAAACATCATGAAGATATTGGCGGAGGAGGTGGGATTCGAACCCACGGTGGACTTTCACCCACGTCGGTTTTCAAGACCGGTGCATTAAACCACTCTGCCACTCCTCCGACTGCGCTCTGCTATCGTGAGTTTCAGCGCTCTGCAAGCCCGCTTGCCGCGCGGCCATCGCTTCGTTACGACAATGCCATCGCACAGGAGGCCGATATGGACGACCGCATCAATTCGCTCAGCCAGGGTCCGGACGAGCAGGGCCGCTTCGGGATATTCGGGGGGCGCTTCGTTTCGGAAACGCTGATGCCGCTGATTCTGGATCTGGAGGCGGAATATGGGCGGGCGAAGAGCGACCCGGCCTTCAGGGTCGAGATGGACGATCTGTGGGCGCATTATGTCGGCAGGCCCAGCCCGCTGTATTACGCACCGCGCCTGACGGAGGAGCTCGGCGGGGCGAAAATCTATCTGAAACGTGAAGAGCTGAACCATACCGGCAGCCACAAGATCAACAATGTTCTCGGCCAGATCCTGCTGGCGCGACGGATGGGCAAGACGCGGATCATCGCGGAGACCGGGGCAGGGCAGCACGGGGTCGCGACGGCCACGGTATGTGCGCGTTTCGGGCTGAAATGCATCGTCTACATGGGGGCGACCGACGTGGAACGTCAGGCGCCCAATGTGTTCCGGATGCGGCTGCTGGGGGCAGAAGTGGTTTCAGTGACCTCTGGCAAGGGGACGCTGAAGGATGCCATGAACGATGCCCTGCGCGACTGGGTGACCAATGTGCGCGATACGTTTTATTGCATCGGCACGGTTGCGGGGCCTCATCCCTATCCGGCGATGGTGCGCGATTTTCAGGCGGTCATCGGGCGCGAGACCCGCGATCAGATGATGAAGGCCGAGGGGCGTCTGCCTGACAGCGTGATTGCCTGTATCGGCGGTGGCTCAAACGCGATGGGGTTGTTTCATCCCTTTATCGACGACCGTGATGTGCGGATCATCGGCGTTGAGGCCGGAGGCCACGGTGTCGATGACCGGATGGAGCATTGCGCCTCTCTGGCCGGGGGGCGTCCGGGTGTGCTGCACGGCAATCGCACCTATCTGCTGCAGGATGAGAACGGACAGATCCTCGATGGCCATTCGATCAGCGCGGGTCTGGATTATCCCGGCATCGGGCCGGAACATTCCTGGCTGCACGATCAGGGCCGGGCGGAATACGTCTATGTCACCGATAAGGAGGCGTTGGAGGCATTTCAGCTTCTGTGCCGGACCGAGGGGATTATTCCGGCGTTGGAGCCAAGCCATGCGCTTGCCCATGTCCAGAAGATCGCCCCTGGCTTGCCCAGGGATCACCTGATGGTCGTGAATCTTTCAGGGCGCGGCGACAAGGACATTTTCACCGTCGCCAAGCATCTGGGCGTCGAGATCGACGCGGGCGGTTAACGCGTCAGCTAGATGACATTCATCTGCGATTCCAGTGCCGGGTCCGGGAAGATCATCCGGGCGCGGTTGGGCGATACCGCCTCGACAATTGCGACATCGGACCAGATCTGGCCGGCGCCGGTGCTGCTCAGCGGGTCTGCGGGCAGGTCCGCATATGCGGGTACATCGCTGCCCTGCACGAATCCGGTGCCGAGATAGATCAGGCGCTCGGAATCCAAGTGAAGGGAGCCGCGCGTCCGTTGTGACCCCGAGGTCTTCTCAAAACTGGTTCCATCAATCCGGCAATCGAAATTGTCATAGACAACCAGCGGGGATGTCTCTCCGGCCTTGATCGTGCGGCACTTCCAGTCACCTTGCAGCGCGTCTGTCGCCCCATCGGCGGACATGGCCGGACCGCTGAGGGTTTCGACGAGCGATGCGATATCCTCTGGCTGGCCGCCGGCAAATGCCTGCCGCAATGCGCCCGCGAAATGCTGGCCGAACATCGACAGCCTGTCGGCATCATCCGGACGGATGTGCGTGCCGTCCTCAAGGGTAGCGCTTTCCTGGGCGACAGCGGGCAGGGCGAGGCAAAGGGACAGTGCCGCAGCGATAGGCGTAAGGCGCATGACTTCCTCCGTTATGCGTCGAAGTTATGCCTGATCTGCGGCGTGGGCGCGCAGAAGTTCCAGGGGCACCACATCACTTGCGCGTGCATGCGTCGACTCCAGTACGACCTTCGGCGCGGCAAATTCCTGCGCTGCCTGCAGGAAGCGCGCGGCACACAGGCACCAGCGATCACCGGGCTTCAGACCGGGAAAGCGGAATTCGGGGCGCGGCGTCGACAGGTCATTGCCCAGATATTTCGAAAGCGCCAGAAATTCGGCCGTCACCACGACGCAGACCGTATGACTGCCCTGATCCTGCGCAGAGGTATTGCAGCAACCATCGCGGAAGAAGCCGGTCAAGGGATTGGTGGAGCAAGGGGCGAGCGGGCCGCCCAATACGTTCAGTGATGGCTCCATCTGGGTTTCCTCGTTATGTCTGACCAACGGAAGGCTATAATGTCCGAGGCTGCCAGTCGATCCAGCGGCCATGAAAATCGGCCCGGCCAAGATGCCATCTGTGCGCATCACCGGTCCAGAGTTCCAGCGTCAGGGCAGCACCGCCCGCGACTTCGTCCGCCTCCATCGAGAAATGTGCAAGCGGGGCGGAGGCTGTGGCTGCTTGGCCCGCGCGCTGCAGCCGCTCTGTCACGCGACGCTTTACATCAGCGGGGAAATACTGGAATGCAACTGTGTGATAGACGAAACTTAATTCGCCTTGTCTGTATAAAATTTGTGTTTCCAGCCAGTCCGATGCATCGCCCTTCTCAAGCTCGGGCGGGTGATCGGCAGCATGTGCGATTGCGGCATCCAGTCGTTCCAGCCGTGCAGGTTGATCGGGCCAGATATAGGCGCGCATCCGCAACGGGTCGGTATGGTCAAGGGGCGAAAGATCGACGCCGCGCCGCGACACGCTTTGCAGGCGAGCGTGACCCGGCAACGGACCGGACCAATCGGGTTGCAGAGTAATCGGCGCATTGGCGGGACCGATGCGCTTGCCGCCAACCGTCAGAGCGTAATCAGGGAAGTTCAGGTTCAGCCCTGCGCTTGCCCCAAGCTCTGACAAGGCCAGCGGCAGAGGGTGGTCTAACTGCCCGATTGCGAAGGAGGCGGCGGCAATCAGCGCGGCGGATCGCCCAACCTCATTCGTCTGCGGCGCGAATTGCAGCCAGTCAAGGATGCGCAACTCATGTGTGACAAGCACCTCTGCGATCAGCGAGGCTGGAACATCTCCTTTGCGGTAAGCGACCTCAAGATCGGGTGCTGCGCCATCCAGAACCAACCCGTGCAATGCACCCGACATCCGCAGCGGAACCGAGTGGCCCCGAGAGGTGATATCGCCCTGCCAGCCACGGACCTTTTGCGCGACAGCACCGTTATGGTGGCTCAGCACCTCGCCAAGTGTCTCGACGATCCGCGCCGTAAGCTCGGAACCCAGCTGCCTGCACGACCGTGCCTGATCGTCGAATGCAGTGCGAATATCGCTCATCTGAAACGGCTTGCCAGCGATTGAAGCTTTTCTGCGAAACTTTGCGCGGGCTTTTCTTCCGGTTCGCCTGTCTTCGCGGCGGGTTTGTCCGGCACCGGCTTCGTGTTCGCCTGCGGCTTTCCGCGACCCGGATTGACCCGTAGCGCCACCTTATTCTGAAAGCCCGGCCCGTCACCTGCCGCCAATGCCTCGGCCCCGTCGGAAATACCGCGCATGAGATCGTCCAGCCATTCGGCGTCGGCCTTGGCGAAATCCGACAGAACATAGCCTGCCACACGATCCTTGTGCCCCGGATGACCGATACCAAGACGGACACGGTGATAGGCTTCGCCAATATGCTGGTGGATCGAACGCAAACCATTATGGCCCGCGTGACCGCCACCCAGCTTGACGCGGCATTTGCCGGGGGCGAGGTCCAGTTCGTCATGCAGCACGATCACGTCTTCCGGGCCGATCTTCAGATACCGCATCGCCTCGCCCACCGACTGACCCGAAAGGTTCATGAAGGTGCCGGGTTTCAGCAAAGTGACACGCTCGGAACCCAGGCGGCCCTCTGCAATCTCACCCTGAAAACGCGACCGCCACGGTGACAATCCGTGATCCGACGCGATCCGGTCGAGCGCCATGAAGCCGATATTGTGCCGGTTGCCGGCATATTTCGTGCCCGGATTTCCCAGTCCGACGATCAGTTTCATGACCTAACCCACCTGCATTCAATCTCAAATTCGATCCATCCCTTGCGGATGAGATCGGGCGTTACTAAGACTCTGTCAACCTATCACAGGTAGAACATCGCCCTTTGGGCTTCGAATCGAAACCTTGGCAGGGCCAAAACAATCGGGCAGGGAAGACGCATGAGCGATCCGGCAGAATTTTACATGAACACGCTTGTTCCGATGGTGGTCGAACAGACCTCTCGTGGTGAACGGGCCTATGACATATTTTCGCGGCTGCTGAAGGAACGGATCATCTTCGTCTCGGGCCCCGTCCATGACGGCATGTCGACGCTGATCTGCGCGCAGCTTCTTTTCCTTGAGGCGGAAAATCCGTCCAAGGAAATTTCGATGTATATTAACAGCCCCGGCGGCGTCGTGACCTCTGGCCTGTCGATCTATGACACGATGCAATATATCAAGCCTCGTGTTTCGACGCTGGTGATCGGTCAGGCATCTTCGATGGGCTCGCTGCTGCTGGCGGCGGGTGAGAAGGGGCAGCGTTACTCTCTGCCGAACAGCCGCGTCATGGTGCACCAGCCATCGGGCGGCTTTCAGGGTCAGGCAACGGATATTCTTATCCATGCGCAGGAAACACAGAAGCTGAAGCAGCGCCTGAACGAAATCTACGTTCATCACACCGGCCAGTCTCTGGAAGCTGTGGAAGAAGCGTTGGAGCGTGACCGCTTCATGTCGCCGGAAGAGGCAAAGGAGTGGGGTCTGATCGACGAGGTTCTGAGCCCCCGCGGCAAGGCAGAGCCGGAGAAGAAGTGACCGCCGCACGCAAAACCCTTAAGGTTTCTTATGCCGTTTGGGGATTGAGGCGGACGACTTGCGCCCCTAACATGGGCGGAAAGACGGCGAACGGCCAAGACGTAAGGACGAAGCATGGCGAATGAGACCGATAGCAAAAACACGCTCTACTGCAGTTTCTGCGGGAAGAGCCAGCATGAGGTCCGCAAGCTGATCGCAGGCCCGACCGTATTCATCTGTGATGAATGCGTCGAGCTTTGCATGGATATCATCCGCGAGGAAACGAAATCCTCTGGCCTGAAATCGGGAGAGGGCGTCCCCACTCCGCTGGAAATCTGCCAGGTTCTTGATGATTACGTGATCGGTCAGGAACGCGCCAAGCGGGTTCTGTCGGTCGCCGTGCATAACCATTACAAGCGCCTGAACCACGGGTCGAAGTCGGATATCGAACTGGCGAAATCCAACATCCTGCTGATCGGCCCGACCGGCTGCGGCAAGACCTTGCTGGCTCAGACGCTGGCGCGGATTCTGGATGTGCCGTTCACGATGGCCGATGCCACCACCCTGACCGAAGCCGGTTATGTGGGTGAGGATGTCGAGAATATCATTCTGAAGCTGCTTCAGGCATCGGAATACAACGTCGAACGCGCACAGCGCGGCATCGTTTATATTGACGAAGTCGATAAAATTACGCGCAAATCCGACAACCCCTCGATAACCCGCGATGTGTCCGGTGAAGGCGTGCAGCAGGCTCTGCTGAAGATCATGGAAGGCACTGTGGCTTCCGTGCCGCCGCAGGGTGGGCGCAAGCATCCGCAGCAGGAATTTCTGCAGGTCGATACCACGAATATCCTGTTCGTCTGTGGCGGTGCCTTTGCCGGTCTGGATCGCATCATCGCACAGCGCAATAAGGGCACGGCGATGGGCTTCGGTGCCGAGGTCAAGGATGACGACGATCGCGGCGTGGGTGAGGTGTTCAAGGATCTGGAACCAGAAGATCTGCTGAAATTCGGGCTGATCCCTGAATTTGTCGGTCGTTTGCCGGTCATCGCGACGCTGACCGATCTGGATGAGGACGCGCTGATCACCATTCTGACCAAGCCGAAAAATGCCTTGGTCAAGCAGTATCAGCGCCTGTTCGATATCGAAGGCGCGAAATTGACCTTCACCGATGACGCGCTGACGGCTATCTCGCGCCGTGCGATCAAGCGCAAGACAGGTGCGCGTGGCCTGCGCTCCATCATGGAAGACATTCTTCTCGATACGATGTTCGACCTTCCGGGCATGGAAAGCGTTGAAGAGGTCGTGGTGAACGAGGAAGCGGTTGAAAACGCTTCCGCCAAACCGCTGATCATTCACGCCGATGCCAAGAAAGAAAGCGCAAAAACCGCAGTCTGATTGCGCGGGCTTATGGAAAATGACGATGGCCCGGTGCTGAACCGGGCCATTTCTCGTTTTGACGGAACAGGTCTATCCGGGGCCTGCAGACCGAACACACGATCTTCTCCTCGCGCCCGGCGAATAAGCCTGACGCTCAATTGCCGTGACACTCGGGTAACTTTAATGGCGGAATGTGGCTGCAACTGCGACCGGATACAGCCGCGATCAGGCGGGTAAACACACGCCACAACAGGTCTGGGCGGGTGGGCTGATTGGCTTCAGTTTCGGTGCAGCAGATTTCGGGATCGGGACGGACGGCGCATCATTCAGCATCGGAATGAAGTTCCGATCGCTATTCTTCGCCCCAGCCCTCAATCTCGCTCGCAACAAGATCCTGCAATTGCCAGATATAGGCGTCGTGAATGCCGGCCTGTTGCAACCCCTGCGCGGTGCGTTGCAGGTATTCTGCGCCGGAACCTGCGGCGCCATTGGCCCGCGACAACAGCCTTGCCTGCTCGGCGACAGGCAGATCGGTCAGGTCGATATCGACAGGATCGGCATAAAATGTCAGCGCCTCTGACCGTCCCTGCGCCGTCTCAACCTCGATCCATCGGGCATTGCCCGAAAGCTCCCGCGCGACGAGTTCACGCTTAAGGATCGCACGCATCGATTCGGTCTCGGTCCCCGGCTCGATCTCCATCACCAGACCTTCGCAGCTGCCGCCAGAAGCGAGCGCCAGCATAAGTCCTGGAAGTTCCGGCGTGCCACGGAAGTGGTCCAGCGGAATATTGAACTGCCTATGCCACCCGATTGCGGTGGCACGGTGTCGCGCCGCGACGGCAAAGCCGGGATTCCAGATCAGCGAGCCATAGGCGAAGATCGGAATCGGGCGTTGGCGATTGCCAATCAGCTGCTCTGCCAAGCGGTCCAGATCGGCTTCCTCAAGCAGATGCCATTCGGGTCGGTAAAGCAGACCGTCAACCTCGCGGCTGGCGCGCCGGACAAGGCTGTCGGTCAGGCGCAGTTCCTCTGAAGCGCCGCCGCCGTCAGACATCCAGCCCTTCTTCCTCCACGAAGCGGGCATTTTCCTGAATATATTCGAAGCGCAGCTCGGGCTTTTTACCCATCAGCCGCTCGACCAGATCGCCGGTTTCGCCTGCCGCGTCTTCGTCAATGGTGACCCGGATCAGCTTGCGAGAGGCGGGGTTCATCGTCGTGTCCTTCAGGTCCTTGGCATCCATCTCCCCCAGACCTTTGAAGCGCTGCACGTCGATCTTGCCGCGTCCGCCGATGCCCGTTTCCATCAACCGCTCTTTCTCCGCATCATCGGCGACATAGACGCGCTCCGCCCCTTGCGTCAGCCGGTAAAGCGGTGGGCAGGCCAGATAGAGGTGCCCTTTGTCGATCATTGGGCGCATCTGCGTGAAGAAAAACGTCATCAGCAGCGATGCGATATGCGCGCCGTCCACATCGGCATCGGTCATGATGATGATCTTGTCATAGCGCAGATCGTCGAGGTTGAATTTTGTGCCCATGCCAACGCCAAGCGCCTGACAGAGATCGCTGATCTCCGCATTCGATCCAAGCTTGCCCGAGGCCGCACCCAGCACGTTCAGGATCTTGCCTTTCAGCGGCAGCAAAGCCTGCGTCGTCCGGTCCCGCGCCTGTTTGGCGGAACCACCGGCCGAGTCGCCCTCGACGATGAACAGTTCGGTCCCGCTGCGGTTCTTGGCCGAACAATCGACAAGCTTGCCCGGCAGGCGCAGCTTTTGCGTCGCGGTCTTGCGCTGCGTTTCCTTTTCCTGACGGCGGCGCAGACGCTCTTCGGCGCGCAGGATCAGGAAATCGAGGATTGCGCCCGCCGATTTCGGATCCGCCGCCAGCCAGTTGTCGAAATGGTCGCGCACCGCGCCTTCGACCAGACGCTGCGCCTCGACCGTGGCCAGCCGGTCCTTGGTCTGACCGACGAATTCCGGCTCGCGGATAAAGCAGGAAACAAGCGCGCAGCCGCCGGTCAGCAGGTCCTCGCGCGTGATCTGGGCGGCCTTCTTGTTATTCGCCAACTCACCATAGGCGCGAACACCTTTCAGGATCGCGGCCCAGAAACCGGCCTCATGCGTGCCGCCTTCGGGCGTGGGGACGGTGTTACAATAGGACTGGATGAACCCGTCGCGTGAAGGTGTCCAGTTGATCGCCCAATCGACCTTGCCGGGCACGCCGAAACGGCCCTGAAAATCGACATTTCCGGCAAAGGGACGATCCGAATAGGTGGTGACGCCGTCCAGTGTCTCGGTCAGGTAATCAGCCAGTCCGCCGGGGAAGTGGAACACCGCTTCGGTCGGCGTCTCGCCGTCGTCGATTTCCGATTTCCAGCGGATTTCCACGCCGCTGAACAGGTAGGCCTTCGACTTCACCATTTTCAGCAGCCGCGCGGGCTTGAAGCGGTGATGGCCAAAGATCTCCTCATCCGCGTGGAAGGTGACGGTCGTGCCGCGCCGGTTCGGGGCGGCGCCGACTTTCTCAACCGGACCAAGCGGGACGCCGCGAGAGAAGCGCTGTTCGAACAGTTCCTTGTTGCGCGCGACCTGCACCACAAGGCTGTCCGACAGCGCGTTCACGACCGATGCGCCGACGCCGTGCAGACCGCCCGAGGTTTGATAGGCGTCGCCCGAAAACTTGCCGCCCGCGTGCAGGGTGCAGAGGATCACCTCTAGCGCGGATTTGCCGGGGAATTTCGGGTGCGGATCAATCGGGATGCCGCGCCCGTTATCGCGGACAACAACAGAATAGTCGGCCAGCAACTCGACCTCGATCCGGCTGGCATGGCCCGCGACGGCTTCATCCATCGAGTTGTCGAGAATTTCCGCCACAAGGTGGTGCAGCGCTCGTTCATCCGTGCCGCCGATATACATGCCGGGGCGCTTTCGGACGGGTTCCAGCCCCTCCAGCACCTCGATCGAGGCGGCGGAATAGCTTTTGTCGTCCTGAGTCGTCGGAAAGAGATCGTCGGCCATGCGCTGCTCATTTATTGATTTTTATGTTTATCTCATGAAGCGCCGGTTCGGGGCAAGGGTTTGCGGTCAGGATCGGGCAGGCCGCAAGGGATTGGGGTGTTGCGCCTTTATATGGTTAAGCGAACAGCGCGACCTGTCCGGCGCAAGGGCAGGGTGACGCTATGTCCCGCGCCATTCCGGCGGGCGTTTTTCCGCGAATGCCCGCGCGCCTTCTTTTGCGTCGTCGCTGGCGATCAGGGCGCGCAGTTCCGCGTCATTCTGGGCCCAGAATCCGCTGTCGTTCGTCGCTGCAGCATCGCGCGCGACACGCAGGCTTGCGGCAATGGACAGGGGCGCATTTGCGGCGATCTGTTCGGCCATCTTCATGGCATCGTCCATAGGGTCGCCGTCAGTCGCGCTATTGATCAGACCCCATGCCTGCGCCTGCATCGCGTCGAAGCGACCGCCGAGCAACAGGATCTCATTGGCGATGACGGGCGGTAGCCGCTGTCCCACACGGAATGCGCCGCCGCCACCGGCGATTAAACCAAGGCGCGACTCTGGCAGGCCGAAGATGGCGGTGTGCGCGGCAACGACCAGATCGCAGGCCAGCACCAGTTCAAACCCACCCGCAAGCGCCGCACCCTGCACACAGGCTATAACAGGCTTTGCCCGGTCCCGGCTGACGAAGCCGCCGAAACCGCCCGGCCCGAACAGAATATCCTCTGCCTCGCCGGTCAGGAAGGCTTTCAGGTCCATGCCGGCGGAAAAGACCGGACCATTGCTGGCAAGGATGCTGACCCGCAGGCTGTCATCGCTTTCAATGCGGTCGAAGACCTCGCGCAGGGCGATGGTTGTTTCGCGATCGAGCGCATTGCGCTGCTCGGGCCGGTTCAGGGTGACGATGGCGATGGCGCCGCGTGTTTCGAACAGAACCCGTTCCGATGGCGTGCTCATTGATGTTCCTTTTCTGCTGCCGCTTCGTCCTCGGCCAGGCGCCGCAAGTCGGCGCGGATGATCTTGCCGGTCGTGGTCATCGGCAGGGCCTCGACGAAGCGCACGACGCGCGGATATTCATAGGCTGCCAGATGCGATTTGACGTGACCGGCGATCTGCTGGGCCAGATCGTCAGACGGGCTGTAGCCTTCATTCAGCACCAGATAAGCGGCAACCACCGATCCGCGAAGCGGGTCCGGCTTGCCCACCACGCCGGCCATCTGCACGGCGGGGTGAGAGATCAGGCTGTTTTCAATTTCTGCCGGACCGATCCGGTATCCGGCAGAGCTGATGACGTCGTCGTCACGCCCGACAAAGCGCAGACGCCCCTGCGCATCGCGCGTGCCGCGATCCCCTGTCAGCAGCCATTTTCCATCCGGTCCTTCGATAAATTTCTCTTCCGTGGCCTCGGGGTTGTTCCAATAGTTCAGAAACATCACCGGGTCCGGCGCCTTGACCGCGATGGCGCCTTCTTCGCCTTCTTCAAGAATTTGCCCGGTATCAGGATCAATAACCGCGACAGTGTGGCCCGGAACCGGGCGTCCCATCCAACCCGGCACGGGATCTTCCAGGGCCGAGGCGCATGATACGATCATGTTGCACTCAGTCTGGCCGTAGAATTCGTTAATCGTTGTGCCGAAAACCTTGCGGCCCCAATCCAGCAGTTCCGCGCCAAGCGTCTCTCCTCCGCTGGCGACAGAGCGCATGTTCAGGCCATAGCTTTCCGCATCAGGATGCTGGCGCATGATCTTCAGGGCTGTGGGGGGCAGGAAGGCGTTCCGGATGTTGTAATCCCGGATCAGGTCGAAGGCGGCCTCTGGCGTGAACTTGGCAAAGCGGCAGGCGACCACCGGAATCGCGTGATGCAGGGCGGGCATCATCACATCCAGCAGCCCGCCGATCCACGCCCAGTCGGCAGGTGTCCAGAACCTGTCGCCGGGACCGGGCAGAAAATTATGGCTGATCTCGACCCCCGGCAGATGGCCCAGCAACACGCGGTGGGCGTGAAGCGCGCCTTTCGGATTGCCGGTCGTGCCAGAGGTATAGATCAGAATCGCCGGATCGTCGGCGCGGGTGTCGACGGGCGCAAATTCGGCGAATTGCCCGTCGCAGGCGGTGTGAAAGCAGGTCACATCATCGCCGGGACCATCGACGGAAAATATGACCTTGAGGTCGGGAAGCGCGCTACGCAGACCGGCCAGCTTGGCCGCGCCTTCGGCATTGGTGATGACAGCGCGCGCGCCGGAATCGCGCAGCCTGTGCAACAGCGCCTCTTGCCCGAAAAGCGTGAAAAGAGGGATCGCGATGCAGCCCATTTTGGACACCGCGACATGGCTGACCGCCGTTTCAAAGGACTGGGGCAGCAGCACGCCGACACGGTCGCCGGTCTCGCCATGTTTTCCGATGCCTATCTGTGACAGCGCATTGGCAAGCTGGTTCGACCGCGCTTTCAGTTCGCCGAAACTGTATTCCTTCGCCTTGCCGTCCGAACCTATATCAATGATCGCCAGACGTTCGGCATCCTGTTGCGCCCATCTGTCGCAGATATCCACGCCGATGTTATAAAATTCGGGAATATCCCACTGAAAGTTTCGTTCAACTTCGTCAAAAGTCGCTTCTTCTTTCAGCATCATCCAACCTCCCACATTCGCTCGACCGTGTTTCATCTGGCGAAGCTACGTCAAGGGCAATGTCATCTATACGCTTCAATTATGATAGCATTCTCTCGGCCGGAATCGTTGACAAGCCGTGGAAGTCCCGAAACACTCCGGCCCAATAACGGGGGGACAACAGGAATGATTGCAGTCATAGACTGGATCAATGAGGCAGTCGGACGAATCGTATCGCTTTTGGCGGGCGTGTTTGCCGCCATCATTATTTACGACGTTTTTATGCGCTATGTCATGAAGGCACCGACGCCCTGGGCCTTCGATCTGACAAAGATGATCTTCGGCTTCTATTTCATCATGCTGGGCGGCTATGCACTGCGACATCAGGCCCATGTCCGCGTCGATCTGCTGACCGCAACCATGCGCCCGGGCCTGCGCCGCTGGGTTGAAGTCGCAGGCTATGTGATCTTTTTCCTGCCCTTCAGCATCGTGTTCGCGCTGTATAGCTGGCAGTTCGGGCTGCGTTCGCTTGCGCAGGGGGAAAAGACCTATGGCGCAGTTCAGTTGCCGGTTTACCCGATCAAGCTGGCGATGGGCGTCGCAGCCGTGCTGCTGTTGATTCAGGGCATATCAGAGCTGCTGAAACTGATCCTGCATCGCGTTGAATACCTCGCCCCGGCGGAGCCTGATGATGTTCGCTGAATTCATTGACGCTTCAATCGCTTTCGTAAACCAGTCAGTCGGCTGGATGGCCATTCCGGGACTGGATGGCGGGGCCATTGCGCTGATCATGGCGGGCATGCTGGTGCTGGGCCTGTTCATGGGGCACCCGCTGGCATTCGTGCTGGGCGGGACGGCCATTCTGGGTGCTTTCATCGCCGGCAAACCGATGGTGCTGGGCATCACGATCAACCGGATTTTTGGCGATGTGCTGGACAATTTCACGCTCATCGCGATTCCGCTGTTTGTCTTGATGGCAAGGTTCCTGTCCGACAGCGGCGTGACCGACAAAATGTTCGAGGCGCTGCGTCACCTGATGGCCAATGTTCGCGGCGGATTGGGGTTGGCGGTCGTGTTCATCTCTATCCTGCTGGCGGCAACGACCGGCATTATCGGGGCTTCGATTACCGTGATGGGGGTGATGGCGCTGAAACCGATGCTGCAATATGGCTATGACAAACGTCTGACGACCGGGCTTATCGGTGCCTCTGGCTGTCTGGGTATTCTGATCCCGCCGTCGATCATGTTGATCCTGATGGCATCCTATGCGCCGGGTTTGTCGGTCGGGGAATTGTTCGCGGGTGCCATGCTTCCCGGCGTCATTCTTGGACTGATGTACGCGGTATATGTCTATATTCTGGCAGTGATCCGACCCGATCTGGCGCCGCGCGTGTCCGAGCATGAACAGATCTCGCGCGGTGACATGTGGCGTATGCTGATTGTCGAGGCCGTGCCACCGCTGATCCTGATCCTCGGTATCCTTGGTTCCATGCTGATGGGGATCGCCACCGCGACAGAGGCATCTGCGATTGGTGCGCTTCTGGCGCTGCTGATCGTGATCTTTCGGGGTCGCTTCACATTAGCCAATTTCTACAGCGCCTTTCTGGAAACCGGCCGCACATCTGCAATGATCCTGTTCATCGTGGTGGGTGCCACGGCCTTTACCGGCGTGTTCAACATCACGGGCGGTCTGACTGCAACGCAGGATTTGATCCGGGGACTGGCGGAAAACCCCAGTACGCTGCTTGTCGTCATGCTGGTGACGGTCTTCATTCTTGGCATGTTCCTTGACTGGACCGGCATCGTGCTGCTGTGCTTTCCGATCTTTCTGCCGATCGTGAACGAAATGGGTGTCAGCCCGCTGTGGTTCGTTGTGCTGATGGCGGTCGTGTTGCAGACCAGCTTCCTGTCGCCGCCCTTCGGCTATGCACTGTTCTATATGCGGGCGATTTCACCCCCCGATATCAGCACCGGCGACATCATCCGCGGCGTCCTGCCGTTCATCGCCATGGTTCTGGTGATGTGCGGGCTGATCGTCCTGTTCCCGCAGCTGGTAACCTGGCTGCCGGAAACGCTCTACCAAAACTAACCATAACCAACAGGGAGAAGACTTATGCTTTCGAAATATCTGACAGGTGCCGCAGTGGCCGCACTTCTGGCAGGCCCCGCGCTTGCCGAAAACTGGACCATGACGACCACCTGGCCAGCCTCGCTGGAGCTGATCGAGATCGACAAGAAATTCGTCGAGATCGCCAATGCACTGGTTCCGGATGAGGAACTGACCATCGAGTTCTTCGAAGGCGGTGCTCTCGTGCCAGCCGGCGAAGTTTTTGGCGCGGTCGAATCCGGCACCATTCAGGCGGGTGGCGACTGGCCGGGTTACTGGGCAGGGCGCGATGCTGCGTTTTCTCCGCTGTCGACGACAGCCAGCCTGTTCAATGCGGTTGACTATGTGAACTGGATCAAAGGCTGGGGCGGGGCAGAGCTGTATAACGAAATCTACGGCAATTTCGGTATGGTCTATCTGCCATACGGCGTGACCAACAACGAATCCGGCTTCCGCACCGTCGATAAAGCGATCCAGACGACCGAGGATCTGCAGGGTATGCGGCTGCGTCTTTCCGGGCTGGAGCAAGGCATTCTGCTGGGCAAGCTGGGTGGCAGCCAGGTCAGCATGGCCGGCGGCGAAATCTACCAGTCGCTGGAACGCGGCGTGATCGACGGGGCAGAATTCTCGACCCCGAATGTCGATTTGTCGGGCGGCTTCGATCAGGTGACCAAACACTGGTCGACTCCGGGCTGGCACCAGTCGTCATCCGTGTTCGGCGTGATGATCAACAAGGCGTCGTGGGACGCATTGTCACCCGAAACGCAGGAAATGCTGAAGACGGCTGCTGATGCAACCATGCTGTGGTCGCTGGCCAATACCGAAAAGCGCGCGACCGAAGCCTATCAGTCCTTCCAGGATGCCGGGATCGAAATCTCGCGGCTGGACGATGCGACGCTGGAAAATATCCAGACGATGGCAAACGAAACCATCACCGAGGTGGCCTGCGAAAACCCGAACTCCGCGAAGGTTTATGCGTCAATGCTGACCTATCTGGAGGATTACAGCAAATGGCGTGATGCCTCGGCCCCGTTCAACCTTGGCCGCTCGCCCGCCGGACCTGATCTGGCCGCGATAGAGGCATGTGCGACAGGCGGCTGACCGCAGCCTGAGCAAAGAAAAGTGGGGGCGCGGCCGGATCAGGCCGCGCCCGTTTTTCTGTTTGCCCGTCGCGTTAGGTTTATTCCGGCTCTGCCAGCCGCGACTGCCACATCTTCTGAAAGGCTGGACGGGCCTGCGCATCGGTCAGCCATTGGTGAAGCGCCGGAAACTGTTCCATCAGCGGACCATAGCCCTGCGCATAACGGATCGTTTCCGCCACGGCGATATCTGCGACCGTAAAACGATGCCCCACCAGATGGTCATGTTCGGCAAAGTGATTGTCGAGCACGCTGAAAGGCCGGATCAACCGCTCTGCCGCATTGGCGATCAATGCCTGATCCTCGCCCGATTGCGCTTGCCCGCGACCATGAAGAAACAGCAGCGTCAGCGCATCCGGTTCGATTTCAGTGGCCGCGTAAAAACTCCATTGCGACATCAGCGCATCTTCCATCGCGTCCTTGGGCCCCAACGGTGCGCCGTGTTTTCGCGCCAGATAGAGGATGATCGCATAGGATTCCGACATGACGAAGCCGTCATCCTCAATCACCGGAACAGCACCGGCGCGGGAAAGCTCAAGAAACGACGCGCTATGTGTGTTCAGCGGCGCGTCAGCCGCATCGGGGTCGGCCAGCCTATACGCTTGAATGACCGGCACCTGCCGAAAAGGCAGCCCGATTTCATGACACAGCCAGATGATGCGCGAGGCGCGTGATCGGGTGACCCCGTGGATTGTCAACATATCATACCTTCTTTCAGCCCGGTCAGAATCAAGGTCCAACGATGCTTGTCAATGATCAACTGCATTCGTCGGGCCCGTCAAAGCGCGCGATGCAGGAAGGTGTCATTTGGAATGTCGCGCCGGTAATGTTGATTAAATCTCGCCACGATCGCAGCCCTTCATGCGGCAAAAACAGAAAGCGCTAACCTAAGGTAGCAGAAGCCTGGACATCAACGCGGCACAATTTGCTGGCCTCGCACGCTTCCAGTTGCTGCTCGGCGTGACAGGTTGTGGTGCTTTGCAGATGGCTGACATTGGGGGGGCGGACGGGCAATTCTTGGTTAAGCGAACAACCTGATCGGGCTCTTGCTGCTGGCGAGAATCTTTAAGCTTGGCGCTTATGCAATCCGATGATTGACGCATTGCAACGCAAAGCGCAGTCTTCTGTTGACGCGAGGGGGGAGGATCGCGCATAAGTCACATTATATGAACAAGCGTTCAAATAAACGGAAGGGGAGGTCCGATGTTCAATCACGGGATGGAATTCGATCTGGGCGAGGATATCGGCGCACTGCGCGAGATGGTGCATCGCTTTGCGCAGGAACGCATCAAGCCGCTGGCCGCCAAGACCGATACGGACAATGCCTTCCCCAATGAGCTGTGGCAGGAATTTGGTGAACTGGGCCTGCTGGGCATCACCGTGGCCGAGGAATATGGCGGCTCGGGCATGGGTTATCTGGCCCACACGATCGCGACAGAGGAAATCGCACGGGCATCCGCCTCTATCAGCCTGTCTTACGGGGCGCATTCCAATCTGTGTGTGAACCAGCTGAAGCTGAACGCCAGTGAAGAGCAGAAGCAGAAATATCTGCCGAAGCTCTGCTCGGGCGAACATATCGGCGCTTTGGCCATGTCCGAGGAGGGCGCCGGTTCAGATGTCGTCGGCATGAAGCTGAAGGCGGAAAAGCGCAATGGCTACTATGTGCTGAACGGCGCGAAATACTGGATCACCAACGGCCCGGATGCCGACACGCTGGTGGTCTATGCCAAGACCGACCCCGAGGCGGGATCGAAGGGCATCACCGCTTTCATCGTTGAAAAGGGCATGACCGGCTTCACGCAAGGTCCGCATTTCGACAAGGTCGGGATGCGTGGCTCGAATACTGGCGAGTTGATCTTCGACAATTGCGAAGTCCCGTTCGAGAATGTGCTGGGTCAGGAAGGCAAAGGCGTGCGCGTGCTGATGTCCGGCCTCGATTACGAGCGCCTCGTGCTGTCGGGGATCGGGACAGGGATCATGGCGGCCTGTCTGGATGAGGTCGTGCCCTACAGCAAGGAACGCAAGCAGTTCGGAAAGCCGATCGGGGATTTCCAGCTTATGCAGGCGAAGATCGCCGATATGTATGTCGCGATGAACACCGCCAAGGCCTATGTCTACGAGGTCGCCAAGGCCTGTGACGCGGGCAAGGTCACGCGGCAGGACGCGGCGGGGGCGGTGCTTTATGCCTCCGAACAGGCGATGGTGCAGGCCCATCAGGCGGTGCAGGCGCTCGGCGGGGCAGGCTTCCTGAATGACAGCGTGGTCAGCCGCCTGTTCCGTGATGCGAAACTGATGGAGATCGGGGCAGGGACCAGCGAAATCCGCCGGATGCTGATCGGGCGGGAACTGATGGCCGGGGCGTAGTCCGTGGCCGGGCTCTCTGCCGTCATTATCAACTGCTCGCTGCAACGCCGCAGTGCGGACAGCCATACGCAGGTGTTGTTGGATGCCTGCGGCGATCTGATGCGCGGGCAGGGCGTTGCCGTTGAAGATATCCATATGCTGGATCATCAGGTGCCCCCTGGTGTCTATCCCGATATGCGCGAACATGGCTGGGAGCGCGACGATTGGCCGGACATCCTTTGGCCCAAGGTCCGCGACGCCGATATCCTGATCGTCGGCACGCCGCTTTGGCTGGGCGAAGAAAGTAGCGTCTGCCGCATCCTGATCGAGCGTCTCTATGCCATGTCGGGGATGCTGAACGATAAGGGGCAGTCGGTATTCTATGGCAAGACTGGCGGCTGCGTGATCACCGGGAACGAGGACGGCATCAAGCACACCGCCATGACGCTGGCTTTCGCGATGAACCATGTCGGCTACACCATCCCGCCACAGGCCGATTGCGGCTGGATCGGAGAGGCCGGGCCGGGGCCAAGCTTTGGCGACAGGGCCGAAGATGGCAGCCGCGCCGGTTTCGACAATGATTTCACACGCCGAAACACGACGATCATGTGCTGGAACCTGATGCACGTGGCGCGGATGCTGAAAGGCGGCATCCCGACCGAAGGCAATGACCGCAATGCGTTCAAGGCAGGCGAGACATTCGGTTTCAGATTGCCGGGGGATGGATGATGGCCAGGACAGCCCCGCTTAAAACAGCGATACCACTTTTGTTCATGCTGGCGGGTCAGGTTGCTGCGCAGGAGCCTCTGGCTGATACATCACTGGTTGAAGCCTGCCTTGACAATGTCTCTGTCGCGCAGGCGGATGGGGTCGATATGGAACCGCAGGATAGCATCGGCGTGACTGCAAGCGCCTGTATGTCACTGCCGGGCGGGGATTCCACCGCAGGCATGATAAGCTGCACATCGGCTGAGATCGATTTCTGGGACGGTTTGCTGAATGAAAGCTATCAGGCGCTGATGGCAGATGCGCAGGGCTGGTCGCCCTCGGGCGATCCGGGTGTGACACAGGAGATGGCGCCCGACTTGCTGCTGCGCCAGATGCAGCGCGACTGGATCGCCTATCGCGATTCAAGCTGCGATTTTGCCGCACGCCCGTGGGAAGGCGGCACGATCATTGGCGTCATCCGCGCCGGCTGCCTGCTGGATGAAACCGCTGAACAGGCGATCCGGCTGCAACGCGCCGGGTTTGCCGAAGAAGTAAGAAGATGATGGGCGAGCAATACGCCGCAGGGAAGGATAAATCATGAAGCTGAAATCATCCGCGCTCCCCTCCTCCGACGCCTTCAAGGCCAATCGTGAGGCGCATCTGGGCCTGATCGCGACCGCGCGCGAGGCCGCCGAGGCCGTGCTGGCCGGTGGCGGCGAAAAAGCGATGGAGCGTCATACTTCTCGCGGCAAGATGCCGCCGCGAGAGCGGGTGGCAAACCTGCTCGATCCCGGCAGCCCGTTCCTGGAGATCGGGGCGACGGCGGCGCATGGCATGTATGATGGCGACGCCCCGGGCGCGGGCGTGATTGCGGGGATCGGCCGGGTTCACGGGCAGGATGTCATGGTCGTCGCCAATGACGCTACGGTCAAGGGCGGCACCTATTACCCCATGACGGTGAAAAAGCATCTCCGCGCGCAGGAGATTGCCGAGCAATGTCATCTGCCCTGCGTCTATCTGGTCGATAGCGGCGGCGCGAACCTGCCCAATCAGGATGAGGTTTTCCCCGACCGCGACCATTTCGGCCGCATCTTCTATAATCAGGCACAGATGAGCGCGAAGGGCATCCCCCAGATTGCGGTCGTCATGGGCTCTTGCACGGCTGGCGGGGCATACGTGCCGGCCATGTCCGATGTGACGATCATCGTGCGCAATCAGGGCACGATCTTCCTTGCCGGTCCGCCGCTGGTCAAGGCCGCAACCGGAGAGGTCGTCAGCGCCGAAGACCTTGGCGGCGGTGATGTGCATACGCGGCTGTCCGGTGTGGCTGATTACCTGGCCGAGGATGACGCCCATGCGCTCGCCCAGGCGCGCCGGGCCATCGCCAATCTGAACCGCCGGGTACCGCAAAGCGTGGTCTGGGAAACGCCCGAAGCGCCTGCCTATGACCCCGAGGAAATCCTCGGCGTGGTCCCCGGCGATCTGCGCACGCCATATGACATCAGGGAAGTCATCGCCCGTGTCGTCGACGGCTCCCGCTTCGATGAATTCAAGGCGCGGTTTGGCGAAACCCTCATCACCGGTTTCGCCCATATCGAGGGCTGCCCGGTCGGCATTATCGCCAATAACGGCGTGCTGTTTTCCGAAGCCGCACAGAAGGGCGCGCATTTCGTCGAGCTGTGTTCGCAGCGCGGCACGCCTCTGATCTTTTTGCAAAACATCACCGGCTTCATGGTCGGGCGGAAATATGAAAACGAAGGCATCGCGCGGCACGGCGCCAAGATGGTGACAGCGGTGGCGACAACCAATGTGCCGAAAATCACCATGCTGGTCGGTGGCAGCTTCGGCGCCGGAAACTACGGCATGTCGGGCCGCGCCTATTCGCCGCGCTTCCTGTGGACATGGCCCAACAGCCGCATCTCGGTCATGGGCGGCGAACAGGCCGCAGGCGTTCTGGCCACCGTCCGTCGCGACGGTATCGAGCGCAAGGGCGGCACATGGTCGGCCGAGGAAGAGGCCGAATTCAAGCGCCCCACCATCGAAATGTTCGACCGCCAGTCGCACCCGCTCTATGCCTCGGCCCGTCTGTGGGATGACGGTATCGTGGACCCGCGCAAGACCCGTGATGTGCTGTCCTTGTCGCTGAGGGCCAGTCTGAACGCACCCATCGAACCCACACGCTTCGGCGTGTTCCGGATGTGATCATGCCTCCGGCGGGGGTATTTGTTATGAAAGAGAATGCGCAATGACAATCAGTTTCAAATTGGGCGACTCGCGCGAACTTAACGGAAGGCTGCTGGATCTGGTGCGGTTGGGTGCGAAAACTGCGACCTGCGGGGCGTTGCGCGATATACCCGAAGACTTCGCCTTGGCCGAGGGCGAAGGCAGTTTCGATGACTGGCCACAGGGCCACATCGAGTTCTTTACCCGAAACGGCGGCTTCGATCCCGATATGGATCTGGTCTGCGAACGTTTTCGTCTGGTGGAGGATTTTGCATGATCCGTGTCCTCCCCAATTTCTCAAACGGTATCGCGGCAAGGCCGCCTTCTTCTTCACTTAAATACCCAGCGGGGGTCCGGGGGCGCGAAGCCCCCGGCCTGCGCCAGCCACAGGAGCCGACATGTTCCAGAAGATCCTGATCGCCAACCGGGGCGAGATCGCCTGCCGCGTCATAGACACCTGCCGCAAGCTGGGTGTCTCGACCGTGGCGGTTTATTCCGATGCCGACCGCGCGGCGCGTCACGTCGCCATGGCGGATGAGGCCGTGCATCTGGGCGGACCTGCGCCCAAGGATAGTTACCTGCGCGGCGATGCGATCATTCAGGCGGCGAAGGATACGGGCGCGCAGGCGATCCATCCGGGCTATGGCTTTCTGTCCGAGAACCCCGATTTCGTCGATGCCGTCGAAGCTGCCGGACTGGTTTTTATCGGTCCATCAGCCAAGGCGATCCGGGCGATGGGTTTGAAGGATGCCGCCAAGGCGCTGATGGAACAGGCGGGGGTGCCGGTCGTGCCGGGGTATCACGGCGAAAATCAGGATTCAGGGTTTCTGGCGCAGCAGGCCGAGGCGATTGGCTATCCCGTCCTGATCAAGGCCGTCGCAGGCGGTGGCGGCAAGGGGATGCGGCGTGTGGACGCGGCGACGGAGTTTGCCGACGCGCTTGCCTCGGCGCAGGGAGAGGCGCAGACGGCTTTCGGCAACCCCGACGTTCTGATCGAGAAATATATCCTCCAGCCGCGCCATATAGAGGTGCAGGTTTTCGGCGATGGCGAAAAGGCGGTTCATCTTTTTGAGCGCGACTGCTCGCTGCAACGTCGCCACCAGAAGGTGATCGAGGAAGCGCCCGCGCCTGATATGCCTGCCAACGTCCGCAAAGTGATGGGCGATGCCGCCACCCGCGCGGCGGAGGCGATCAACTATAAAGGCGCGGGAACGATTGAGTTTATCGTCGATGGCTCAAACGGGCTGCGCGAGGATGGGTTCTGGTTCATGGAGATGAACACCCGTTTGCAGGTCGAACATCCCGTGACCGAATTGATTACGGGCGTCGATCTGGTTGAATGGCAGTTGCGCGTCGCCTCGGGCGAGGCGTTGCCTGCGCGGCAGGAAGATCTTTCGATCAGCGGTCATGCTTTTGAGGCGCGGCTTTATGCCGAAGATGTTCCTGCGGGTTTCCTGCCCGCGACGGGGACGCTTGCGCATCTGCAGTTCCCTGAACATGCCCGGATTGAAACCGGCGTCAGGCCGGGTGACACAATCAGCCCCTGGTATGACCCGATGATTGCCAAGGTCGTCACCCATGGTCCGACCCGTTCGATTGCGCTGCGGGCGTTGGAAACCGCGCTTGTGGATACCGAGGTTGCGGGCTCTGTCACCAATGTCGATTTTCTGATCGCCCTGACCCGGCATGACGGCTTTCGCAAGGGCGATGTCGATACCGGGCTGATCGGGCGCGATCTGGATGAACTGATCGAAGCCGCCGAACCCGATCCGAAGGCACAGGCTTTGGCGGTCATTGGTCTGGCGGGGCTGGCCGATCCTTCTGCGACAGGTGGCATGACCCTCTGGCAGCCATTGCGCCAGACCGTTGCATGGGACGGTGGGGAGGCATTGCTTGAGGTTGAGGGGCCGGGGGCGGCACGCGTGACGCTGGACGGCACAACGCATGAGGTTCGCTGGCAGGGTGACCGCTGGTGGGTCGATGACACGCTGCGGCGCAACCGCATCGTCACCCATGCCGCCGGTGTCAGCGTTTTCGGTGGGCGCACGGTCAGCCTGAAGCCGCTGGACCCGCTGGACCGCGCGGGCGAGGAAGCGGGCGGCGGGCTGACGCTGTCGCCGATGCCGGGGCTGGTCAAGGCGGTGTTTGTTGAGGCCGGGCAGGCGGTCAGTGCGGGCGACCGGCTTGCCGTGCTGGAGGCGATGAAGATGGAACACACGCTGACCGCCGCGCGTGACGGCGTGGTGGCCGAAGTTCTGGCAGCAGCAGGTGATCAGGTCGAGGCGGGTGCCGCGCTCATCCGGCTGGAAGAGGAAGAGGCAGCGGCATGAGCGGCTATGTCGAGATATTCGAGATGGGCCCGCGCGACGGCTTGCAGAACGAAAAGCGGATGATCGGTTCCGACGACAAGATTGCGCTTGTCGATCTGCTGTCGGATGCCGGGTTCCGCCGGATCGAGGTCACCAGCTTTGTCAGCCCGAAATGGGTGCCGCAAATGGGCGACGCGGCGCAGGTCATGGCGGGCATTCGGCGGGCCAAGGGTGTCAGCTATGCGGTGCTGACGCCGAATATGAAAGGGTATGAAGGGGCGAAGGCTGCGCGTGCCGATGAGGTTGCGGTCTTCACAAGTGCCTCGGAAGGGTTTGCAAAGGCCAATCTGAACGCCACCATCGACGAAAGTTTCGAGCGTTTTGCCCCGATCATGGATGCCGCCAAGGCCGATGGCATACCGGTTCGCGGCTATGTCAGCGTGGTGACGGATTGTCCGTTCGATGGACCGACAGCGCCGGAAAATGTGGCGCGGGTTGCGGCGCGTCTGCTGGAAATGGGCTGCTATGAAATCAGCCTTGGCGATACCATCGGACAGGGCAGGCCGGAAACGATAGACGCGATGCTCACTGCCGTCTTGCAGCATGTCCCGGCGGACAAGCTAGCGGGTCACTATCACGACACGGCTGGGCGGGCTTTGCAGAATATTGATGCCTCGATTGCAAGAGGGGTGCGTGTGTTCGACGCGGCGGTCGGGGGCTTGGGCGGTTGTCCCTATGCGCCGGGGGCTGCGGGGAACGTGGCCACTGAAAAAGTCGCCGATCACCTGAAATCAAATGGTTACGAAACAAATCTCGACATGGATGTGATTGCAAGGGCTGCGGATTTCGCACGCGGTTTGCGGTCAGGAGGGCAGGCCGAATGAGCTATGAAACCATCAGGATCGAAAGCGATGATCGCGGGGTTGCGACGCTGTGGCTGGCCCGGTCAGAAAAGCACAATGCGCTGTCCGCGAAGATGCTGGAAGAGCTGACGGCCGCCGCGAGCCGGTTGGGCCATGATGATAAGGTCCGCGTGGTGGTACTGGCGGCTGACGGGCCGACCTTTTGCGCCGGGGGCGATCTGGGCTGGATGCGCGAACAGATTTCGGCGGATGCCGAAACCCGTCGGGCGGGCGCGCGGCAACTGGCCGACATGCTGATGGCAATGAACACGATGGCCAAGCCGGTGATCGGCCGGGTGCAGGGCAATGCGTTTGGCGGCGGTGTGGGCATGATGTCCGTCTGCGATGTGGTCATCGCGGCACGGACAGCAAAGTTCGGCCTGACCGAAACGAAGCTGGGTCTGATCCCAGCCACAATCGGCCCCTATGTTCTGGCCCGGATGGGAGAGGACAAGGCACGGCGCGTGTTCATGTCAGGCCGCATCTTCGACGCCGAAGAGGCTGTGACGCTGAACCTTGTCGCGCGGCTGGCCGACGTCGAGGATCTGGATGCCCTTGTCGAGGAAGAAGTCGCGCCCTATCTGCTTTGCGCCCCCGGCGCGGTGGCAGAGGCCAAGCGGCTGGCGCGCGCCCTTGGTCCGCGCATCGATTCCGCTATGATAGAGCATAGCATCGACCGGCTGATCGCGATGTGGGAAGGCGACGAGGCACCCGAGGGCATCGCCGCCTTCTTCGAAAAGCGCAAGCCGCGTTGGCAGCAGGGTCAGGCCGCGCGATAACGCTGAAGCCAATGCGCATAAGGCGCGGGCAGGGTTGTCCATGCCGGGTTCTCGACGCCTAGTTTCTGCGCGGCCTCATAGGGCCAATGCGGATTTGCCAGCAGCGGACGGCCCAGCGAAATCAGATCCACCTGTTCTTTTCGGATCAGCTCATCTGCCTGTTCCGGCTGGCTGATATACCAGGACGTGGTGGTCGGCAGCCCGGTTTCCTGACGAACGCGGCCTGCCGTCGGGGCCAGAAAACCCGGACCCCAGGGTATATTCGCTTCGGGTGTCGAAAAGCCCATGCTGACATCGACTAGATCGAGCCCCTCAGCCTTGAGTTTCCGGATCGCATCTATTGCCTCGGCCAGCGTTTCCTCGTCCTGCCCGTCAAACTCGATGACGCCGATCCGCGCGCAAAGTGGTTTGTCTTCCGGCCACACCTTGCGAACGGCGGCTACGGTTTCGACAAGAAAGCGGGCACGGTTTTCAGCGCTGCCGCCATAGGCATCCGTGCGGTTGTTCGAGTGGCGCGACAGAAAGCTCTGCCCCAGATAGCCATGCGCGAAATGCAGCAACAGGTTATCCAGACCGATCTCATTGGCGCGGATCGTGGCATCGACAAAGCTTTGTTGCACCCTTGCGATATCGTCCAGAGTCATCTCGCGCGGGACCTTGGGAAGTTCGTCACCAAAGGCAATGGGTGATGGCGCGATGGTCTGCCAACTGCGCGGGTCGCTGTCCGGGATGTGATCGTCACCCTCCCACGGCGAATTGGCACTGGCCTTGCGTCCGGCATGCCCAAGCTGGATGCCAGAAGCTGCCCCGAATTTGCCGATTTCGGCGACCATGGGGGCCAGTGCCTCTGCCTGTGCATCGTTCCACAACCCGAGACAGCCGGGGGTGATGCGGCCTTCGGGTGTCACCCCGGTTGCCTCGATGGTCACAAGACCCGCGCCGCCGCGCGCCAGACCGGCCAGATGGGCGCTGTGCCATTCATTGGCCAGCCCGTCGGTTGCCGAATACTGGCACATGGGCGAGACGGCGATGCGGTTGCGCAAGGTCAGACCGCGCAGGGTGAGGGGATCGAAGAGACCCGGCATGTGGTGGCTCCTTTTGGAATATTACCATAGTTCGAATATAATCGAACAATAGACTTGTGCCGGAAGATGTGTCAAGACGTGCAGATGCGTTCGTTCAAACATCCTGAAATCGAAGATGTGGTCATATCCGATGTGCTGCACGCGCTGAGCGACCCGATACGTCTGGACATCGTGCGTCAGCTTGCCCATGAGGATGAGGCAAGTTGCAGCGCCCTTGACGGCGGTCGCCCGAAATCGAGCATGTCGCATCATTTCCGCGTTTTACGCGACGCCGGGGTCATCATGTCCCGTAATGAGGGCGTATCGCATATGAACCGGCTGCGCCGCGATGAACTCGATGCGCGTTTTCCCGGTCTGCTGGATGCCGTGCTGGCGGCTGCGGTCTAGACGGCGCGCAGCAGTCTGCCCAGCCTCGCGATTCCCTCATCGACCATTGCCTTGTCATGCAGCGTGAAGCTGAGGCGGATGGTGTTGCGCCCCGATCCGTCGGGATGGAAGGCATGGCCCGGCACAAAGGCGATGCGTTCGGTTTTCAGGGACCGTGCCAGAAGCTCTGCCCCGTCTGTGCCTTCGGGCAGGGTCAGCCAGACGAACATGCCGCCTTCTGGTTTTGTCCATGTGACACCCTCGGGCATTTCGCGTTCCAGTGCGTCCAGCATCAGGTCGCGCCGTTTGCCATAGGTCTGGCGCAGCATGGGAACATGGTCGGCGAAATGGTCGCGCGCGACGATATGGGTGGCGATCTGGTTCAGGGTAGAACTGTGCAGGTCGGCGGCCTGCTTCATCAGCACGAGCCGGCCGATCACTTCTTGCGCGGCGCAGACCCATCCGATGCGCAGCCCCGGCGCCAGCGTCTTGGAGAAGGAGCCGCTGTATATCGTGCGGCAGTCATTGATATTTCCTTCGCGCGCGATTTCCGTTGCAAGGATCGGGGGCACCGGCTGGCCGTCATAGCGCAGGGTCTGATACGCTGCATCTTCTATAACAGCGATGTCGAGATCATCTGCGAGATCCAGCAGCTTCTCTCTTCCCGCCTGATCGGTCGTGATGCCGGTCGGGTTGGCGAAGTCAGCTGACAGATAGGCGAATTTGACCCGCCCGCCAGCGGCCTGCGCTGCATCGCGGTAATCCTGCGCGGGCCGATTGTCGCCGGGAATGAGTGGGGCGTAGTTCGGCTCATACGCGTTGAACGCGCCCAGGGCACCCAGATAGGTCGGCCAGCCGACAAGGGCCGTATCGCCGGGGGAAAGCATCAGTTTGCCAAGATAATCCAGTGCCTGCTGCGAACCGGAGGTGATCAGGATGTTGTCGCGGGTGCAGGGCACGCCGATCACGCCCATCTGTTCCGCAATCCAGTCGCGCAGCGGGCCGTAACCTTCACTGACCGAATATTGCAGCGAGGTCGCGTAGTGCTGATCTGACAGGGCCTGGGTCATCGCCTTGCGAAAGGCTTCGGCTGGAAACAGCGCCGGGTCTGGGATTCCGCCCGCGAAAGAGATGATGTCAGGCTGATCCAGCAGCTTCAAAAGCTCTCGGATTTCGGATGCCTTCAGGCGTGACATGCGGCCGGCAAGTATCTGATTCCAGTTCACTGAGTCGTCCTCCCAAACTCTCGTGTTCAGGGATTGTGCAGCGCGGATGGTAAGTCAATAGGGCTGACCTGTTTTTATACGACGTGGCGTCAAATTCAGGCAAGGCGGGCTTGAACGAACGCGTCGTCGCGCTTTGATTTCAACAAAGTGATGCGCGGCGGATCAAAGGGAAAAGCTGAAAATGGAAGCTTTCGTGATGACGGAATATGGCGGGCCGACAGCGTCGGAGTTCCGAGAGGTCGAGAGACCCCAGCCCGGCAGGGACGAGGTGCTGGTCAAGGTTCATGCGGCGGGTCTGAACCCGGTCGATTACAAGATCCGCGAAGGCAAGCTGAAGGCCATTCTGCGCTTTCCTTTGCCGACGGTGATGGGAAGTGAGTTGTCGGGCATTGTCGAATCCGTCGGAGAGGGCGTCAGCAAATTTGCGCCCGGTGATCGCGTCTTTGCGCGGATGCCCAAGGACAAGATGGGTGCCTTTGCCGAATATGCCGTCGTGCCAGCGAAATTCCTGGCGCGTGTGCCGGATGCGCTGAGCCTGTCTGATGCGGCTGGTGTGCCGCTGGCCGGGTTGACCGCACTGCAGGCGCTGCGCGATGAGATCGGGCTGAAACCCGGCAGTCGCGTGTTCATCTCTGCCGGAGCGGGCGGGGTGGGCACATTCGCCATTCAGATCGCCAAATCGCTGGGGGCAGAGGTCGCGACGACGGCTTCCCCTCGTGGGCGGGAATTGGTCGAACGGTTGGGCGCCGACGAGGTCATCGACTATACATCGCAGAGGTTTCGCGACCGGCTGAGCGATATGGACGGTGCGCTCGACCTGACGGGCGGCGATGATCTGACTGACGCTTTTGCTATCGTTAAACCGGGCGCGACGGTGGTTTCGGTGGCCGCCCTGCCAGAGCCGCAGACAGCGCGGAAAGATCTGGATATGGGGCCGATGATGGCGACAGTTTTCTGGTTTATTTCCAGAAATTTGCGAAAGGAAGCCAGAAAAAATGATGCCAACTATCGCTTCCTGTTCATGCGCCCGAGCGGGCCGGATCTGGCGGCGCTTGCAGGGCTGATCGAAGCTGGCCGGTTGCAACCCGTTGTCGACCGGGTTTTTCCCTTCGCCGAGATGAAAGAGGCAATGGCCTATCTGGAATCCGGGCGGGCCAAGGGTAAGGTCATCGTCGAGATGGCGAAAGAATAGTGCCGGGGTCTGCCACATAATCTTCGGAATGAGCCTGACGCGAAAGGCAACGCAGCGTTGCGCGTGGCCGCACGCCTGTGTATCAGGTCTGAAATTTCGGGCGAAATAAGGATGATTATTGATGCGCAGGGTTGTTGTCACCGGTCTGGGAATGGTCACGCCGCTGGCCTCTGGCGTTGAAGAAACCTGGGGGCGCCTGCTGGAAGGTCAGTCAGGTGCCGGTCCGATAACGCGTTTCGATGCCGAAAACGTGGTTACGAAATATGCCTGCGAAATTCCCTTCGGTGACGGCTGCGACGGCACGTTCAACCCGGACGACTGGATGGAGCCCAAGGACCGCCGCAAGGTCGATGACTTTATCCTCTACGGCATGGCCGCTGCCACACAGGCCGTTCGCGACGCCGGGGTCGAGGATCTTTCGGATGATGAAAAGCTGCGTGCCGGGGTGATGATCGGCTCGGGGATCGGCGGGCTGACGACGATTGCCGAAACCGCCGTGCTGATCAAGGAGAAGGGGCCGAAGCGCGTTTCTCCGTTTTTCATCCCCGGTTCGCTGATTAACCTTATTTCCGGTCAGGTCTCCATCCGGTTCGGGTTCAAGGGGCCGAACCATTCGGTGGTGACCGCCTGTTCGACCGGCGCCCACGCGATTGGCGACGCAGCGCGGCTGATCATGCTGGGCGACGCTGATATCATGGTCGCGGGCGGGGCCGAAAGCCCGATCAGCGAAATCGGGATTGCGGGCTTCAACGCCTGCAAGGCCTTGTCGACCAAGCGCGCCGATGATCCGCAGGCCGCCAGCCGTCCCTATGACGATGACCGTGATGGCTTTGTCATGGGCGAGGGCGCGGGCGTGGTCGTGCTGGAGGAATATGAACACGCCAAGGCGCGTGGCGCGAAGATCTATGCCGAGGTTCTTGGCTATGGTCTGTCGGGCGATGCCTATCACATCACCGCCCCGTCCGAAGATGGCGATGGAGGCTATCGGGCCATGCAGGCGGCGCTGAAGAATGGCGGGCTGGAAGCTGCCGATGTCGATTATGTGAATGCACATGGCACCTCGACTATGGCAGATACGATTGAGCTGGGCGCGGTAGAGCGCCTGCTGGGCGATCATGCCAGGGATGTGACCATGTCTTCGACGAAATCCAGCATCGGGCACTTGCTTGGCGCCGCCGGTTCGGTCGAGGCGATTTTCTGCATCCTCGCCGTGCGCGATCAGGTCGCGCCGCCGACAATCAACCTTGATAACCCGGCGGTCGAACCGACGCTTGATCTGGCGCCGAACAAGGCGGTGAAACGCAAAATTGATGTGGCGCTGTCAAACAGCTTTGGTTTTGGCGGCACGAATGCCTGCCTGATCGTGGGGAAGGTCCGCGACTGATATGTGGAAAAACATTGTCTCGACATTCCTGACGCTGGCCATTGTCCTGCTGATCGCGGTGGCAGCGGCGGTGGCATGGGCCAAGGCGCAGTATCAGGGCGAAGGCCCCAGTGCGATTGCGCAATGCGTGCAGGTGCCGCGCGGTGCCAGCCTGACCGCGGTCAGTAAGACGCTTCAGGAACAGGGCGCGATCACGAATGCCTATATCTTCCGTGCCGGTGCCGATCAGGCCGGGAAGTCGCGGGATCTGAAATTCGGCTCTTACCTCGTGCCCGCGGGATCGAGCATGGAGGATATTGTCGCCGCGATTACCGCCGGTGGTCCTTCGACCTGCGGGACAGAGGTGATCTATCGCGTCGGTGTTCGCGCCGATTCCGTCGTGTTGCGCGACATCAACCCCGAAACCGGGGCTTACGAAGAGCGGGTCAAATATGATCCGGCGGTCGAGGATGCACCCGAAGCGATCCTGTCTGCCGAAGAACAGCCGGACGCGCGGCTTCGCATCGCCGTGGCCGAGGGGGTGACCAGCTGGCAGATCGTGGAGGCGCTGAAGCGTGCCGATTTCCTGAGCGGTGAGGTGTCAGAGGTGCCGGCAGAGGGCACGCTTGCGCCGGACAGCTATGATGTCGCGAACGGGGCGAGCCGCAGCGACCTGCTGGCGCAGATGGCAAACCGCCAGACCATTATTTTGCAAGAGGCATGGGATGCGCGTCCGTTCGGGCTGCCCTATGAGACGCCGGAAGAGGCGTTGATCATGGCCTCTATCGTCGAGAAGGAAACCGGTATTCCTGATGAGCGTGAGACGGTTGCCAGTGTTTTCGTGAACCGGCTGGAGCAAGGGATGCGGTTGGAAACCGACCCGACCGTCATCTATGGCGTGACCGAGGGGCGGGGGGTTCTGGATCGGGGTTTGCGCCGGTCGGAACTGGATACGCGCACCGATTGGAACACCTATCAGATCGACGGCTTGCCGCCGACACCCATCGCCAACCCCGGACGCGCAGCCATTCAGGCGGCGCTTAATCCGGCGGATACCGATTATATCTTCTTTGTCGCCGACGGCTCTGGCGGGCACCAGTTTTCCCGGACACTGGAGGAACACAATGCGGCCGTTGCCCGCTGGCGTGAAATCGAGGCGCAGCGAGGCTCGGCCAGCGGCGGCTGAGTTTTCGCCTATCCGTCTGATTTCCTTGAGCCCCGCGCGGAACTTCCGGGCGGGGTTTTATGTTGTGCATCAAGCGGTTTCCGCATCGTGATACACAGCCGAGGATTTTTCCGATGAAACTTTCCGATATGTTCGCCACCTTGTCCCGCAACGCGCAGGAATTCGAAAAGCGCGCCGCGAAATGGCAGGAAGAGCTTGGCAATCGCAGCGAAGAGATGATCGACAGCGCGAAGACCTGGATGGCCAATGCGCAAAAGCGCGATGACGACCTGAAGGCGCAGGTGAAGGATTATTTCAACGATGCCAGCGACCAGGTGAAAGCGCAGTGGGAAACCGCCAAGACCGAATGGGATGGAGAGGTTGCCAAGCTGAAAGCCAAGAGTGAAGAAGTCCGCAAAAAGGCAGAGACCATGCAGGCCGAGGATACGGCAGACTGGTATGAGGCCTATGCCGCGAACATGGTCGCCTATGCCCAGCAGGTGCAGGATGAAGCAGCGAATGCGGTAGCTGCCGCGAATGAAGCACGCGCCAAGGCCGAGGGCGGCAAGACGGATACAGCCTGAGCCGCTGCATGAAGCGCAAGGCGATGCGGGGCCGTCCTGGTCAAGGGTGGCCCTGTGAAGTTACGGTGACTGGTCCCGCGGCCCAACCCCGTGGCGAAACACCATAAGGGCGAAAATCGCCATGGCGACGAGTGCCAGCAGCGATCCGATCTTCGCCAACAGTTCTTGCTGAGCGGAAATTGCCATTGCGATGCCCGGCACCATGACGACCACTGCCAGAACTGAAATCGCATAATGCGTGCGGGCGAGTGAGCTTTCTGCCGCCTGCGGCGTCAGGGCGTAGTAGGTCCCGAAAACCGCCATCGCCACGAAACCGATCAGGTTGAGGTGCCCGTGAGCGGGCGCCATCATGTGATTTCCGCTGGCTGACATGACGATGCCCCAGACCATTCCGCAAAGCGCGAAGATCGCAGCTGCGGCAAAGAAAAGCTTCGGTATTGATTTCATTACGCCCCCAATATTCTCTTAATCGGTCGTTTGCGTGTACGAACGATCGATCTCCACCGGTCGCGATCAGGTTGGGCAGATCCTGACCATCGAATGATACCGATCTTATCATATTGATATAAGTATAGAAATATAATTCTGATTTTCAGTTATGACTTATCCGGGCCCTTGCGAGAGGCAGATGTTTCATGAAGCGTGACGGCTTTGCCGCTGGCCAACGTCATCGTAAATTTTGTCAGGTTTCGTTGTGTTCCTTGCGCCCGCTGATTCGTTGGATTGCAGGCTTTTGCGTCGGGTGTTGCGCGGTCATGCACTGTGGTGTTGCATCGCCAGTTTGGGCAGTGTGTGCAGGGAATTGGTGCTATCGCTGGAACAATTAAAAATTGCGTCATTGACTTACCGAACGCCCTAAAGTAGAAATTTCCCATGCTGGGAGAAATGGGCAAGCCGCCGGGGTCGCTGACCTTTGGCGGTTTTTTCGTTTTTCGGCTCGTGCGGACAGATCACGAGGCGGGGCATTGGTACATGACAGTGAATTTCGATCCGGGGAAGGAACAGCCAGAGGGGCCGTTTCAGCCCCGCTCGGGCATGGAAGATATCGACATCGCGGGACAGCTGTTCCGGGGCTGCGCCGAGGATCTGACGATCCTGCGGCAGCGGCTGCGTGACGGCGAGATGGGCGAGCTGAAGGATGCGGTCAAGCTTGCCCGCGAGCTTCGTTCGGCCACGCAGCTGGTGATCGAGGAAAGGAACAAGGTTGAAAAACTACGCAAGGAAGCTGCCGGAGCTGTCGGGGACGGCGTGTTCGACCTCGACGCGGCACGGGATGAAATCGGGCGCCGCCTGGCTTGCCTCCGCCGCGCCGGAGGAGGTTGACGCATTTCTTGAGGGGTTGAGCGATAATGCTTTGGCCAGCCTGCCGTGGTTGTTCGAGTTCTGGGCCTTGCCGCATCAGCTGCCGCCTGAGGGTGATTGGAAAAGCTGGGTGATCATGGGCGGGCGTGGTGCGGGCAAGACCCGTGCTGGGTCGGAATGGGTGCGGCGCAAGGTCGAAGGGGCGGTGCCTGATGCGCCGGGGGAATGTGCGCGGCTGGCCTTGGTGGGTGAAACCTTCGATCAGGTGCGCGAGGTGATGGTGTTTGGTGACAGCGGGATCCTTGCCTGCTCGCCGCCGGATCGCAGGCCGGTCTGGGAGGCCTCGCGCCGTCGTCTGGTCTGGCCGAACGGGGCGGTGGCGATGGCGTTTTCAGCACATGAGCCCGAGGCGCTGCGGGGGCCGCAATTCGATGCGGCCTGGGTGGATGAGCTGGCGAAATGGAAGAAAGCGGAGGATGTCTGGGACATGTTGCAGTTTGCGCTGCGGCTTGGCGAGCATCCGCAGCAGGTGGTGACGACGACGCCGAAGAATGTCGAGGTGCTGAAGCGGATTTTGCAGAGCGCCTCTACCGTGACGACCCATGCGCCGACGGATGCGAACCGGGCCTATCTGGCCGAGAGTTTTCTGGCCGAAGTCGAGGCGCGGTATGGCGGGACGCGGATGGGCCGGCAGGAGCTGGAGGGCGTGCTGCTGGAAGACGTCGAGGGGGCGCTTTGGACCACGGCCATGGTTGAGACCGCGCGGGTGGACCGGCTGCCGAAGCTGGACCGGGTGGTTGTGGCGCTTGATCCGGCGGTGTCGTCGGGTGCTGCACCGGATGAATGCGGGATTGTGGTGGCCGGTGTGGTGGCACAGGGCGCGCCGCAGGATTGGCGGGCCTATGTGATCGAGGATGCCAGTGTGAAAGGCAGTCCGCTGGACTGGGCGCGGGCGGCGATTGCGGCGATGGACCGGCACAAGGCGGAACGGCTGGTGGCGGAGGTCAATCAGGGCGGGGATCTTGTGGAAAGCGTTTTGCGGCAGGTCGATCCGTTGGTGCCGTTTCGTGCCTTGCGGGCGGGGCGCGGCAAGGCATTGCGGGCCGAGCCTGTGGCCGCGCTGTATGAGCAGGGACGGGTGAAGCATTTGCGGGGACCTTCGCTTGGAGCGTTGGAGGATCAGATGTGCCGGATGACGCTGCGCCGCTATGAGGGGAAGGGGTCGCCTGACCGGCTGGATGCGATGGTCTGGGCGGTGCATGCGCTGATGATCGAGCCTGCGGCGGGGTTCCGGCGGCCGCAGATGCGGAGTTTGTGACGCGGCCGAGGTTCCATCGTTCCGGGGCGGGTCTTTTGTGGCGGTGGTTTTGGGTATTTGCGTGAAGAAGAAAGACGGTCGGTCACTGTGACCGGCTGATGAGGAGTGAAGGGCTGTCCGTTTGGGCGGCCCTTTTTCATGGGGCGATACGGAGGCGAGGCATGGCGTTTCGTTTGTTTTCCCGGCAGGCAGAGGCCGCGCCGGTGATTGAGAGAAAGGCGAGTGCGGCGGGGCGGGTGGCCTCGCTTGCCGCAGGGGCGGGGCGCGTGGTCTGGTCGGCGCGGGATACCGGGACGCTGACGCGGGGCGGGTTTATCGGTAATCCGGTGGGCTTTCGCGCCGTCAGGTTGATTGCCGAAGCCGCGGCGGCGGTTCCGCTGGTTTGTCAGGATGCAGAGCGGCGCTATGATACGCATCCGGTGCTGGAACTGTTGCGGCGGCCCAATCCGGCGCAGGGGCGGGCGGAGCTGTTTGAGGCGTTGTTCGGGCAGATCCTGCTGAGCGGCAACGGCTATCTTGAGGCGGTCGGCGTGGGTGACGGGATTCCGGCAGAGTTGCATGTGTTGCGCTCGGACCGGATGAGCGTCGTGCCGGGTGCGGATGGCTGGCCTGTGGCATTTGAATATGCTGTGGGCGGGCGCAAGCATCGGTTCGATATGACCGGCAGTCCCGATCCGATCTGCCATATCCGCAGTTTTCATCCTTGCGATGACCATTACGGCTTGTCGCCGTTGCAGGCAGCGGCGGTGGCGGTGGATGTGCATAACAGCGCCTCGGCCTGGTCGAAGGCTTTGCTGGATAATGCGGCGCGGCCCTCCGGCGCGATTGTCTATAAGGGGCCGGATGGGCAGGGGAACCTGTCGGCCGAGCAATATGAGCGGCTGACCGTCGAGATGGAGATGCATCATCAGGGCGCACGCAATGCGGGGCGGCCCATGTTGCTGGAAGGGGGGCTGGACTGGAAGCCGATGGGGTTTTCACCTTCGGATATGGAGTTCCACCAGACCAAGCAGGCGGCAGCGCGTGAGATTGCGCAGGCATTCGGTGTGCCGCCGATGCTGATGGGGATATCGGGGGATGCGACTTACGCCAATTATGCCGAGGCGCATCGGGCGTTTTACCGGCTGACGGTGCTGCCTCTGGTCACGCGGGTTGCCGCTTCGGTCGCGTGGTTCCTGTCGGAACATATGGGGGCAGAGGTCGATCTGCGGCCTGATCTGGATCAGATCCCTGCGCTTTCCGAAGAGCGCGATCAGCAATGGAAGCGGATCGGTGAGGTGTCATTCCTGAGCGATCCTGAGAAGCGGGCGCTTCTGGGGCTGCCCCCATTGGAGGGCTGAGATGGAGGGGTCGCGTTTTGTCGAAAGCCTCGATCCTCATCATCTGCGGTTTGAGGCGCAGGAACGGGTGATGGCGCTGCAATTCGGGGCCGTGGACAAGCGGCTGGAACGGATCGAGGCGCTGATTGAGCGGCTGGAGAAGCGGCTGTGGATGACGGTTTACGGCGTGGTTGCCGTTATTCTGACACAGGCCGTGCAGTCGCTGATCGAATTTGCATCCAAAGGGGGCTGATATGGATAGCGGTCTGGAGTTGAAATTCTCAGGCGGGCGTCCCGCGCTGCGTGATGGCGTGGTGATCGAGGGCTATGCCAGCCGCTTCGGTCTGCCGGATCAGGGCGGGGATATTGTTGCGCCGGGTGCGTTTGCGGCTTCGTTGGCGAAGCTGGCGGCGCGGGGCGACAAGGTGCGGATGTTGTGGCAGCACGATCCGGCAAAGCCCATCGGCGTCTGGGATGAAATCCGCGAGGATGAGACGGGCTTGTTCGTCCGCGGTCGTCTGCTGGAGGGCGTGACGCTGGCGCAGGAGGCCGCGACGCTGATCGAGGCGGGCGCGATTGACGGGCTGTCGATCGGGTATCGCACCATTCGGGCTGAAAAGGATGGCAAGGGCTGCCGCGTGCTGCGCGAGGTCGAGCTGTGGGAGGTGTCGCTTGTGACCTTTCCGATGCTGCCCGAGGCCAAGCTGGGCCGGAAGGGTGAGCGACCGGAAGACATTGCCGCAGCGCTTATCGCTGCGACAAAGGCGCTGCGGGGCTAAGGCCCGGACGGCGCGATAAGGGTTCGGGCGTGGCTGTTTGCGCGTGCCCGCACAAGGGGCCGCTGGCCCGATCATCAGTAAGGAGAGGCCGATGACAGAGGTCAGGACCGGGGCGCAATCCGCCCCCGGAGAGCTGAAGGGTGCGCTTTTGGGGTTCGTCGAGGAACTCAAGGGTTTTCGCCAGGATATCGAAAAGAAACTGAATGCACAGGATGAACGCATGAGCATGTTTGAACGCAAGACCGCCTTTCGCGCCCGCAGCCCGCTGTCGACCGAGGCGGCACCGGAGGTTCCACATCAGAAAGCGTTCAACGCCTATCTGCGCTCGGGCGACGATTCCGGGATGCGCGGATTGACGGTTGAGGAGAAGGGACTGGTGACCTCTGCCGAAGGCGGCTTTCTGGCGGCTCCTCAGGTGACGGAGAACGTGCGGAGCGTGCTGGCAGCCGGTGGAACGATGCGCGCGCTTGCCAATGTCGTGACGGTTGATGCCGCGACATATGACGTGCTGATCGACCGTGACGATCTGGAGACCGGCTGGGCAACTGAGGAAGCTGCCGCCGAAACCGACGCTGGCGGCGTCGAACGTGTGACAATCGCGCTGCACGAGTTGTCTGCGATGCCAAAGGCCAGCCAGCGTTTGCTGGACGATGCGGCTTTCGACGTTGAGACTTGGCTTGCCGAACGTATCGCAGACAAATTTGCCCGTGCCGAAAGCAGTGCTTTCCTGATCGGCGACGGTGTTGGCAAGCCTTTTGGCATTATGAAGTCATTTTTCGATGAAAGCGGGGTCGGTTCGATCACCTCTGTCGGTGAGTTCCGGACCGGCAAGGCGGCAGCTTTCGATGAGGCGACCGCCGCTGAAAAGCTGATTGACATGGTTTATGCTCTGCACGCGCGTCACCGGGCGAATGCGACCTTCATGATGTCCTCGAAGACGGCTGCGGCTGTGCGCAAGCTGAAAGACGGCGAGGGCCGGTTTATCTGGGCGGACAGTCTCGCAGCCGGGGAACCCGCGCGACTGCTGGGCTATCCGATCATGCTGTGCGAGGACATGCCGGAGATTGCCGCGGACAGCCGTTCCATTCTGTTCGGTGATATGAAGGCTGCCTATACGATTGTCGAACGTCCCGAACTGCGCGTGCTGCGCGACCCGTTCTCGGCCAAGCCGCATGTTCTGTTCTATGCCACCAAGCGCGTTGGCGGTGGTCTGGTTGACGGTCGCGCCGTGAAGGCCATGAAGTTCGGCGCCTGATCGCAGGCAGTCGAGCGTCGCGCCGGCGGGCATCGCCTTGCCGGCTCAGCAACTGTCCGCGCACGCCCGTGGCGATGCGCCGGCGCGGCATTTTCAGGAATACAGGCCAGGCTTGGCCACCCTCGGACGGGAGGTTCGGGATGATACTTGTCGAAGAAACGGCATTGGCGGATGCGGTGTTGCCGGTGGCCGCATTCAGGACGCATCTGCGGCTGGGATCCGGCTTTGATCTGCCCGCCAGCGAGGATGAGGATCGTGCGCTCGCCGGGTTTTTGCGCGCGGCCATTGCCACGATCGAGGGGCGGACGGGGAAGGTACTGCTGCGGCGTTCCTATCGGATGGTGCTGGACGATTGGCGCGATCGTGACGGGCAGCCTTTGCCGCTGGCACCGGTCGGTTCGGTCGAGGAGATCTTGATTGAGCAGCCGGACGGCGCCTTGCACGACGTCGATAGAGCGCGATGGCGGCTGGTCGAGGATGCGATGCGTCCCGCCATTCGCCCGCGAGGTGCCGGGCTACCTTCGGTTCCCGCCGGAGGGCGGCTGGTTCTGAGATTTACCGCTGGCTTCGCGGATGAATGGAACCGTGTTCCCGCCGATCTGGCGCAGGCGGTCATGATGCTGGCCGCGCGATATTTCGAAGATCGCAGCGATGACAATGCCCGTCGTGCCCTGCCGATGGGCGTGAGCGCGCTGATCGAGCGTTGGCGCGCGGTTCGGGTGCTTGCCGGGCGGGGTGCTCGCTGATGGCCGGTCTGCGGATGAACGTACCGCTGACGCTCGAACAGAAGCATCGCGAGGCAGACGGGATGGGTGGGTATCGGACGGTCTGGCGGAGTTTGGGGTTGCTTTACGCGTCCATGAAAAGCGGTTCGGGCCGTTTGAGCGGTGGCGAGGTTGGGCCCGAAAGCGTCAGTCGCTGGCAGATCCGCTTGCGTGCCTTTCCGCTGGGTGATCCTCGGCGACCCGTTGCCGGGCAAAGGCTGCGCATGGGGCAGCGGATTTTTCATGTCGAGGCAGTGGCGGAGGCGGATGTTGCCGGTCGCTATCTGCGTGTGTCGGCCAGAGAGGATGAAAGATGAGCTATCACGCTTCGGTCGCACTGCAGGGCGCGGTCTATCAATGCCTGCGCGATGATCCGGCCCTGTCGGCACTGGTGGGCGATGCGGTTTTCGACGCGATGCCGATTGAGCCGCCAAGCGGCGTCTATCTGTCGCTGGGGCCGGAAGCCATGCGCGGTGTTCATGACAGCGCAGGATCGGTCGCGCGTCACGATTTCGTCGTGTCCGTGCTGGCGGGAACAGAAGAAGGCGCAGGATTTCGCGCTGTGAAAGAGGCCGCAGCCGCTGCCTGTACGGCCCTTGAAGGGGCGCAGATGGAATTGGGCCAGACGAGGCTTGCCGGTCTGTGGCTTGTGAAGTCGCGGGCCAGGCGCGTGGGAAACGGCGCTGAGCGGCGGGTCGACCTGACCTTCCGCGCAGTGATTGACCTGAACTGAGGAGAAGAAACATGGCGGTTCAAAACGGACGCGATCTGCTGATCAAGATGGATATGACAGGTGCGGGCGCATTTGAGACAGTGGCGGGGCTGCGTGCGACCCGCATTGGTTTCAACGCTGAATCGGTCGACGTCACCAGTCTGGAAAGCGAGGGTCGCTGGCGCGAGTTGCTGGGGGGGGCGGGTGTTCGCTCTGCCTCGATCTCCGGCTCTGGTGTGTTTCGTGATGCGGCGAGTGATGGGCGCGCGCGGCAGGTGTTCTTCGATGGTGAGGTGCCGCTGTGTCAGGTCATCATACCGGATTTCGGGATTGTAGAAGGGCCGTTCCAGATCACATCGCTGGAATATTCCGGCAGTCATAACGGCGAGGCGACCTATGAAATCGCATTGGCGAGCGCCGGCGCGCTGAATTTTGTGGCGATATGATGGTCAATCCGATGCGGGGAGATGTCCTGGTCACGCTGGATGGTGTGGATCATATCGCGCGTCTGACGCTTGGCGCATTGGCTGAGCTGGAGACCGAGCTTGGCGCCGGTTCAATGGTGGAACTTGCTGCCCGGTTCGAGGAAGGGCGCTTTTCGGCAAGTGATGTGATGGGCGTCGTCGTGGCTGGCCTGCGTGGTGGCGGATGGCGAGGAAACCGCGCTGATCTGCTGGCGATGGATGTCGCCGGCGGGCCGGTTGCGGCGGCCCAGGCCGCGGCGCAATTGCTGGCGCGCGCTTTTGCGATGCCGGGTTAGGGCGCGGCACATGGCTGGATTGGATTGGCCGGGCCTGATGCGTGCCGGGATGCAGGGATTGGGACTGCGGCCAGATGAATTCTGGTCGCTGACCCCGACAGAGCTTGCGCTGATGTTGGGCGTGAATCCGGCAGCCGCGCCGATGACACGGTCGCGCCTTGAGACGCTGGCGCGTGCCTTCCCCGATCACACAGCAGAAAAGGAGGTATGAAATGGCCGACAGGAACGGCTTGGACGATGCCGGTGAGGCTTTGGCGCAGCAGATGGATCGGTCGGGCGACATTGCCGCCGGTTTCTCGGCCGAACTGGGCCGGTTGCAGCAGTCGATGTGGCTGACCTCGCGCGAGGTGGACAGCTTTGCCAGCGGGATCAGCGGCGGGCTGAAGCGCGCCTTTGATGGCATGATTTTCGATGGTCTTAAGCTGAGCGATGCGCTGAAGGGTATTGCCAGGTCAATGGCGGACACCGCCTATGGGATTGCGATGAAACCGGTCAGGGATGCGGTTTCGGGCGCAATCGCGGGCAGCATCAACGATGTCATGTCAGGGGTAATGCCCTTTGCCGATGGTGCGGCGTTTGCGCAGGGGCGGGTGATGCCATTTGCCAGGGGCGGCATTGTCACCCAGCCGACCCATTTTCCGATGCGCGGCGGCACCGGGCTGATGGGTGAGGCGGGGCCGGAAGCCATCATGCCGCTGACGCGCGGTGCCGATGGCAAGCTTGGTGTCGCGGCATCGGGCGGTACCCGGCCGGTCAACGTCAATATCACCGTCAACACCCCCGACGTTGCGGGCTTTGCCCGCAGTCAGGGCCAGATCGCGGCCCAGATGGGCCGTGCCCTGGCGCGCGGTCAACGCAATATGTGAGGCAAGATGTTCCACGAAATACGCTTTCCCGCGAACCTGTCATTCGGGTCGGTCGGCGGTCCGGAGCGACGCACCGAAATTGTCACGCTCACCAATGGTTTTGAGGAACGCAGCACCCCTTGGGCACATTCGCGGCGGCACTATGACGCTGGGCTGGGCCTGCGCTCGCTGGACGATATCGACGCATTGATCGCCTTTTTCGAGGGCCGGGGCGGGCAGATGCATGGGTTTCGCTGGAAGGATTGGGCCGATTACAAAAGCTGTTCGCCAAGCGCCCAGCCCCATTGTGCCGACCAGTTGATCGGACATGGCGACAGCCGTGCCACATCGTTCCGGCTGTGCAAGCGGTATGCGTCGGGTCCGGGCAGCTATCTGCGCCCGATCCTGAAGCCGGTGGAGGGCACTGTGCGCGTGGCTGTGGGCGGTGACGAAATGCGTGAGGGTGCGGGCTTTGCCGTCGATACCGCAACAGGCGTCGTCACGCTGACGGAACCTGCGGGAGAGGGCGCGCCCGTCACGGCAGGGTTCGAATTCGACGTGCCGGTGCGCTTTGACACCGACCGGATCGCGGTATCCGTTGCGTCTTTTCAGGCAGGTGAAGTGCCGCAGGTTCCGGTGATCGAGGTGCGGCTATGACTGCGAATATGGCAAGGGCGTGGTCCATCACGCGATCAGATGGTCTGGTGCTGGGCTTCACCGATCATGACTGTCCGCTGGAATTTGCGGGCGTGTCATTCCGGCCCGATTCAGGTTTGACCGCGCAGGCCATCGTGCAGGGGGCAGGGCTGTCGGTCGACAATACCGATGCGATCGGCGCGCTGTCGGATGGCGCGATCAGCGAGGCCGATATCATGGCCGGTCTCTGGGACGGCGCGGAACTGTGCCAATGGGAGGTGGACTGGTCCGACCCTGCGCAGCACCGGCTGGTGTTTCGGGGGCATTTGGGCGAGGTCTCACGCACGGGTGGCGCGTTCCGGGCAGAGCTTCGCGGCTTGTCAGAACCGCTGAACCAGCCCGTCGGGCGGGTGTTTCATCCGCGCTGTTCGGCGATATTGGGGGATGGCGCATGTGGTGCCGATCTGAGCCGGCCGGGACTGAGCGGCGAGGCGCGGATCGTGTCGGTTGATGGATCTCGCCTGAATCTTTCTGATCTGGGCGGGTTCGAGGATCGCTGGTTCGAGCGCGGTGTGGCCGAGTTTCTCGACGGAGATGCGAAGGGCATTCGCTGTCACGTCAAGAATGACCGTGCGCGACCCGGTGGACAGCGCGAGGTTGAACTGTGGACCAAGCCGGGGTTGGACCCGGTTCCCGGCGCGCGGGTTCGGATGATTGCGGGTTGTGACAAATCACCCGCGATGTGTCGCCTGAAATTCGCAAATTTCCTGAACTTTCGTGGCTTTCCGCATCTGCCTGAAGAGGACTGGCTGATGGCGCCTGCGAAACAGCGCAAGCAGCGTGCCGAAGGACTTTTCAAGCCCGGTGTCGAGGTGACGAATGCTATCGAGTGATGTCGGGTATGACGCGGTACGGATTGCGAGGCAATGGCTGGGAACGCCTTACCTGCATCAGGCCTCGGTCAAGGGCGTCGGGACGGATTGTCTTGGCCTGATCCGCGGTGTCTGGCGGGGGCTTTACGGGGATGAGCCAGAGCTTCCGGCTTTCTATTCTTCCGACTGGGGTGAATATGATGCGAGCGAGCCACTGTTGACGGGGTCGCACAGGCATTTTCTGGTTGATGAAAGTGTCGAAACGTTGGGCCAGATCCTGCTGTTCAGAATGCGTCAGGGCGCGTCGGTCAAGCATTTGGGTCTGGTTTCGGCTGTGGGCGATGCGCCTGCCTTTATCCATGCCTATGACCGGCACGGCGTCGTTGAGAGCCCGCTGTCCGGGCCTTGGCGGCGGCGCATCGCGGCGCGTTTTCGCTTTCCGAAACCATAGGAGATCAACATGGCAACCATATTGCTTTCCGCGGCCGGTGCCGCGATCGGTTCCGGATTCGGCGGTACTGTTCTTGGGATGAGCGGTGCCGTCATTGGCCGTGCCATCGGTGCGACGGCAGGGCGAGTGATTGATCAGCGGCTGCTTGGCGCGGGATCTCAGGCGGTGGAGACCGGCCGTATCGACAGGCTGCGCATCCAGACCACGGGCGAGGGCGTGCCGATCCCGCGCCTGTGGGGGCAGTTGCGTGCGCCTGGTCATGTGATCTGGGCGTCGCCGCTGGAAGAGATCAGCGCGACACGGGGCGGCGGCAAGTCGGGGCCGAAGGTCACGAATATCAGCTATCGGCTGAGCGTAGCGCTTGCGCTTTGCGAGGGGCCTATTCTTGGCGTTGGCAGAGTCTGGGCGGATGGCGAGGAAATCGCGCCGACTGACATTAACATGCAGATTTATCAGGGCACCGAGGATCAGTTGCCCGACCCGTGCATCAAGGCGCATGAGGGAGAGAATGCCCCGGCGTATCGCGGCACGGCCTATGTCGTGCTGGAGGATCTGGCACTGGAGCGGTGGGGCAACCGGATGCCGCAGCTGAGTTTTGAGGTGACGCGGGCTGCAAGATCGGGCGGCGGGCTGTCGCAGGATGTGCGTGCCGTGGCGATGATACCGGGCACAGGAGAGTATTCGCTTGCGACGACGCCAGTGAGCTTCGATCGCGGGCTGGGAGAGGTCGTGCCCGCAAACAGCGCCACCGCGCTTGCCGCGACGGATTTCGCTGCCTCGATGGATATTCTGGGGCGGGAACTGCCCAATGTCGGATCAGTCTCTCTGGTCGTGTCCTGGTTTGGTGACGACCTGCGGGTCGGACATTGCTCGTTGCAGCCGAAAGTCGAGGATGCGGCACGGGACGGCCAGGAGATGGCGTGGCGCGCGGGTGGGATCGCGCGACGCGACGCGGCAGAGGTTGCGCGCAAGGATGGACGTCCGATCTATGGCGGAACGCCTGCCGACGCCTCTGTCATTGAAGCTTTGCGGGCGATTGCAGGGTCCGGACGCAAGGCAGTGTTCTATCCCTTTATCCTGATGGAACAGATGGCGGGCAACGGCTTGCCCGATCCCTGGACAGGTGCCGATGATCAACCCGTGATGCCGTGGCGCGGGCGCATCACGGCAGAAATCGCGCCCGGGGGCGCGGGCAGTCCGGATGGCACGGCGGCAAATACCGCGGCCGTACGGCGGTTCTTCGGCAAGGCCGCGCGGGATGATTTCAGCGCCGAGGGCGAAACGATCCATTATACCGGCCCTGACGAATGGTCCTATCGCCGCTTCATCCTTCATTACGCGCATCTTTGCGCTGTCGCTGGCGGGGTGGATGCATTCCTGATCGGGTCGGAGATGCGCGGGCTGACGCAGCTTCGCGGACCGGGTGACAACTTTCCGGCGGTCGAGGAGCTTTGCCGGCTGGCGGCGGATGTGCGGGCGATCCTGGGCCCGGAGGTTAAGATCAGCTATGCGGCCGATTGGTCAGAATATTTCGGCTATCAGCCGGGCGGCGGAGAGGTGTTCTTTCACCTCGATCCGCTTTGGTCGGATCCGAACATCAATTTCATCGGGATCGACAATTACATGCCGCTGTCGGACTGGCGCGAGGGCGAGGATCACGCCGATGCGGATTGGCGGCGGATCGACGCACCGGGCTATCTGGAAAGCCGGATTGCCGGTGGCGAGGGGTATGACTGGTATTATGCCGACCCGGCGCATCGGGATGCACAGAAGCGAACGCCGATCCATGACGGAACCCATGGCGAGCACTGGATCTGGCGCTACAAGGATCTGGCGGGCTGGTGGGGCAACCGCCATCACGACCGCATTGGCGGCGCGCGGCAGGTCACGCCGACGGCATGGGTGCCGCGGTCCAAGCCGATCTGGTTTACGGAAATGGGTTGTGCGGCGATCGACAAGGGAACGAACCAGCCGAACAAGTTTCTGGACGCGATGAGTTCCGAATCGCGTTTGCCGCATTACTCGAATGCCAGCCACGACGATGCTGTGCAGGCGGCATATGTGGCGGCGATGCAGCGCTATTGGTCCGATCCCGCGCATAATCCGGTTGGCAGCTATGGCGGGCCTATGGTTGATGTCTCGCGTGCCCATGTCTGGTGCTGGGATGCGCGGCCCTTTCCTGCGTTTCCGGGGCGCACCGATCTGTGGTCAGATGGTCCGGCATGGGATCGCGGGCATTGGCTGAACGGACGCGCGGCAGCGGTGCCCTTGGCCTCTGTGGTTGCGGATATCTGCGCGGAGGGCGGCGTTCATGACGTCGATGTCAGCGGCTTGTCGGGGCTCGTGCGCGGTTATCGCGCGGGCGGGGCAGAGACGGCGCGGGCCAGCTTGCAGCCATTGATGCTTGCCTATGGGTTCGACGCGGTTGAGCGCGATGGCGTGCTGCGCTTTATGATGCGTGACGCTCATGTCAGTGCGGCACTGAATGAGGTTGAACTGGCCGAGGCAGAGGACGGTGCGCATGAAACCACACGGGCTGCGGCTGCAGAGGTGGCGGGACGGTTGCGCCTGACCCATATTGCCGTCGATGGCAGCTATGCGACCTCGACGGTTGAGGCCAGTCTGCCCGGTTCATCCGTGACTGCCGTTTCGGACAGCGAGATCCCGTTGCTTTTAACCGTGGCGGAGGCGCGCGGCACGGCAGAGCGGTGGCTGGCTGAATCGCAGGTCAGTCGAGAGACGATCCGTTTCCGGCTGCCGCCCTCAAAAGGGGGGCTTGGGCCGGGTGATGTCGTGTCACTGCATCGGCGCGGCGAGGCATCACCTTGCCGCTGGCGGATCGATCGGGTTGAACGCGCCGGGGCGATTACCGTTGATGCGGTCAGGACGGAGCCGGGTGTTTACCGGCCTTCGGATCATCAGGAAGGCGGTATTGCCGTCACGCGTTATCAGCCGCCAATGCCGGTCTGGCCGGTCATCCTTGACCTTCCGATGATGCGCGGCGGCGAGGTGCCACATGCGCCGCATATCGCTGTGGCTGCGAAACCCTGGCCGGGATCTGTCGCTGTTTACGGTTCTGGCAATCGTGGCGAAGGCTATGCGCTGAACAAAATGCTGCCTGCGGGTGCGATGATCGGTTTAACTGAATCGCCGCTGCGCCGCGCCAGGGCGGGGCTTTTGGACCGGGGCGCGGGGCTGATCGTCCGGTTCAGCCCTGGCGCGCTGTCTGGTGCATCTTTTGACGCGATGCTGAGCGGGGCGAACTTCATGGCGATCGGCGGAGGCTCTGCCGATCGGTGGGAAGTGTTCCAGTTCATGCGGGCCAGTGCCGTGGAGCGAAATCTGTGGTCTTTGCAGGACAGGCTGCGGGGTCAGTTCGGTACCGATGCGCTGATGCCGGATGAATGGCCGGTTGGATCTGTTGTGGTCTTGCTGAATCCGGCGCTGAGGCAGTTGGATTTCGATCCGGAGATGCTGGGGCAGACGCGCTTTTGGCGCATTGGTCCTGCGACACGTCCGGCCGATCACGACAGCTATCGGCTGAGGTCCACCATCACCAAGGGTGCGGGTTTGCGTCCATTGTCGCCCTGTCATCTGCGGCTGGACGGCAACGTTGTTTCGTTCATCCGGAGAACACGGGTTTCCGGCGACCGCTGGGACCTGCGTGAGGTCCCGCTTGCCGAGGCGCGCGAGGCCTATCTGATCCAGGTCTCGGACGGTGGCGAGGTGCATGAATTCGAGACCGCGACGCCACGCTTTACGCTGCCAAGCGAACTTGCCGAAAAGGCGGGCGGCGGCGGGCTGACCATCTCTGTCGCGCAGCTATCCGATCAGTACGGACCCGGTCCCTTCATCACGAGGAGTTTCTGATGACCGAACATATGACTCAGCGTCTTGGCCTGCCTCTGCTTCAGCCATCGCAGGCGCAAAAACATGTGACCGTGAACGAGGCGCTTGCCCGGTTGGACGGGCTGGTGAACCTTGCCTTGCAGAGCATTAGCCGGATCGTTCCGCCACTGGCGGCGGTCGAAGGCAGTTGTTTTGCGCTACCCGTGGGTGCCGAAGGCGCGTGGGCTGGTCATGAGGGCGAATTGGCAATCGCCTCCAACGGTGGCTGGGTGTTTGCCGCGGCGCGCGCCGGGATGCGTGCGTTTGTGGTGGATGCAGCTGCGCCTGCAATCCATGACGGCTCGGGCTGGGCGGTCGGTGCTTTGACGCTTGGGTCATCAGGCGCGGGTCTGCTGGCACGTTGCGTTGAGACGGATGTGGTGATTACTGCCGGGCAGAGCGTTTCTACCGATCTGGTGATCCCCCATGCCGCCATGGTGATCGGGTTGACCGCGCGAGTGTCCGAAACGATCACCGGCACGCTGTCAAGCTGGCAGATGGGGACGGCAGGCGCGCTTGACCGATTTGGTTCGTCATTGGGTCTGGGGCAGGGGTCATGGGCGCGGGGTATGTTGTCGCAGCCAATGACCTATTGGTCGCCCGAACCTGTTATTTTGACGGCAGAAGGTGGCGATTTCACGGGCGGCAAGTTGCGGATTGCGGCGCATTGGCTGGAGGTAGGCCTGCCGTCGTAGCGTCGCGATCCGACGGGTTTTCTGCGCTGCGGCTTTGCGCTAATCTGCGAACAAAGGAGTCGCGCATGAACAGTCCCGCGAAAGCCGAAACACTGGACGTGGCACCGCTTGGCGGTGCCCGTATGTGGTCGCAGATATGTGCAGAGGCCCGCGAGGCGATTGCGCAGGAACCCCTGTTGGGTGCGCTGATCCATGCCGGGCTGCTGCATCATGGCAATCTGCAATCCGCGCTTGCCTATCGTTTCGCGATGAAACTGTCCTCGGGTGAAATGAGCGCGCAGCTTCTGCGCGAGATCGCGGATTCCGCCTATGCCTCTCGCCCAGAGCTGGTGCTGGCGGCGGAGGCTGATCTGCGGGCAGTTTACGAGCGTGATCCGGCGACCCATCGCCTGATGCAGCCCTTCCTTTTCTTCAAAGGGTTTCAGGCCCTGCAAGCCTATCGCATCGGTCATTGGCTGTGGACGGAGGGGCGGCGCGATATGGCCTATTTCGTACAGATGCGCTGCTCGGAAGCGTTTGGTGTCGATATTCACCCCGCCGCTCGGGTCGGCAAGGGGGTGATGATGGATCACGCCCATTCCATCGTGATCGGGGAAACGGCTGTGGTCGGCGACAATGTTTCGATGCTGCATTCGGTGACGCTTGGCGGGACCGGCAAGGCGGATGGCGACCGGCATCCGAAGATCGGCAATGGTGTGCTCATCGGAGCGGGCGCGAAGGTTCTGGGCAATATCACCGTCGGACGTTGCAGCCGTATTGCTGCAGGTTCTGTTGTCCTGTCCGACGTACCGCCCTGCAAGACCGTCGCGGGCGTTCCGGCAAAGATCATGGGCGATGCGGGTTGCACCGATCCGGCTTTCGCAATGGATCACCTGATCAACGTCACCGGAATGGACGAGGACGAGGGTTAATCCAGTCTCGCCACCCATTCCGGCACGATCTGCGTGGCTGGGCCGGTCAGATGTTCGTGGAAATTGCGGCTGACTGACGAACGGTCAAGGTTCAGTTCGACGCAATGTGCGCGGAACTGACGGGCGAGCTGGACGAAACCGGCGGCGGGATAGACATTGCCCGATGTGCCGATGGCCGCGAAGAGATCGGCGCGTTCGAGTTCTTCGGAAATCTCATCCATGTGATACGGCATTTCCCCGAACCAGACGATATCGGGCCGCGCGGTCAGATTGGCGCAGGCGGGGCAGGGCGTCGTCACATCCATCACAAGCGGGCTGGGCCAGCGATGGCCGCATGATGCGCAAAGGGCGCGCTTCACTTCGCCATGCATGTGGATCACATAGGGCGATCCGCCGCGTTCATGAAGATCGTCCACGTTCTGCGTCACAAGGGTCAGATCGTGTTTACGTGCCAGATCGGCAAGAGCGTGGTGGGCGGCATTGGGCTGCGCATCTGCGACAGCGGCACGGCGTGCGTTATAGAAGCGGTGGACCAGAACCGGATCGCGCGAGAATGCCTCTGGCGTGGCGACATCTTCAACCCGGTGATCCTCCCAGAGGCCGTCCTCGGCGCGGAAGGTGCGCAGTCCGCTTTCGGCGGAAATCCCCGCGCCGGTCAGGACGACAATGCGCATATCAGCGGCAGTAGGATTCGGCTGCGCCTGCGAATGCTTTGTAGCGGGACCAGAAGGCGTTGTCGGAATCGCGCTTCGACATACGAACGACCTGCGCCTTGTGGGGGTCGCGGAAGAAGGATGCGGCCAGGCGCTGATCCGAGCGCGACAGCATCTGGTTGGCGACCTGTTGTACGCAGCCGCAGAGGGCCTGCTGACGCGCACCGCGTTCGGAACGAACGCAAGCGCTGTCGATTGGGCCAGCCATTGCCAATGGGGTGGTCAGCACGATCGCCGCTGCGGCGATGAGAATGCGATTCATCTCTGTCTCCTCGGTTCTGCCTGAGTTGCCTTGCCGGCCTTCTTGGGGACAGTGATCTCCGCCCCTCTGAAATGAGAGTAACAAGAATGGGTCGTCCGCTCAATCAGCGCATTGGTCGAAGTGATCGCGTGTGAGCGGGGCGAAGCGACGATATGTTGTGTCGGGCCTGCGCGCGGCATGTCGGGATTAGCGAATCACTTACGCGGTGTGACGCGGATCGGGTTCAGATCACGCCGAACCGGTCGACGTCGATCATGCCGTAATCGGTTATCTTCAGGTGCGGGATCACGGGCAGGGCGAGAAAGGCGAGTTGCAGGAAGGGTTCATGCAGCACGACGCCCAGATCGCGCGCCGCCTTGCGCAGCGACACAAGGGCATCGTGGACCTGTTCAAAGCGCTGATCGCTCATCAGCCCGGCGATGGGCAGGGACAGCTCGGCCGTGATCTCGCCGTCACGCACGACGATGAAGCCGCCGCCGATCTCCGCAAGCCTTTTTGCGGCGAGGGCCATATCGGCGTAGTCGATCCCGACAAGCGCCATATTGTGGTGGTCATGACAAACCGTCGAACCGATGGCACCGGCTTTCATCCCGAAACCAGTCACGAACCCGTTGGCGATATTCCCGTTTCTTCCGTGACGTTCGACGATGGAGATGCGGGCCTGATCCTTGCGAAGGTCGGGGGCTCGGTCACCGTTCGTCGCTGGTATGTCGCGAACAAGGTGATCCGTGAGGATGCGACCGGGCTGGATGCCGATTACGGGTGTTTCGCCCGATCCGGGAAGGCGGAAGCTCTCGGGACCGATTGATGGAATGCGAATAGAGTGGAGGCCAACGGGTTCTGGCGTTGCGGTGCTTTCGAAATTTTCGGGCTTCACAACGTGACCACCGCAGATCACTTGCCGGATGCGGCAGGTTTGCACGTCATCCAGAACGACGATATCGGCCCTTTTGCCGGGCGCAATCTGGCCGCGATCCTTCAGTCCAAAAGCCTCGGCACCCGAAAGTGATGCCGCGCGATAAACGGCAAGCGGGTCGCAACCGTGACCGATCAGTCTGCGGATCATGCTGTCGAGGTGCCCTTCTTCGGCAATGTCCAAAGGGTTCCGGTCGTCGGTGCACAGGCACATATAGGGTGCGGTCAGCGGGGTCAGCGCGGGTGCAAGTGCATCCAGATCCTTCGAAACAGAACCTTCGCGGATCAGGATACGCATCCCCTTTTGCAGCTTTTCGATGGCCTCTGTGGCGGTCGTCGCCTCATGTTCAGTGCGGATGCCGGCGGTGATATAGGCGTTGAGGTCACGGCCCGACAGAAGCGGGGCGTGACCGTCTATATGCTGGCCCGCGAAGGCCGTCAGCTTTTCCATGCAGTCTGGACTGCGGTTTATCACGCCGGGATAGTTCATGAACTCTGCCAGCCCGACGACGGCGGGGTGATCCGCCAGGTCCATCAAGTCAGCCGCGTTCAACGTCGCCCCTGATGTTTCCATCGGCGAAGATGGCACGCATGAGGACAGGTTCACGCGCAGGCTCATCACCATATTTTCGGATGCATCGAGGAAATAGCGGATGCCAGCCGCGCCGGTCACGTTTGCAATCTCATGCGGATCACAGATCGCGGTGGTCACACCATGTCGTGTCACGCAGCGGTCGAATTCAGCGGGCGTCACACAAGAGCTTTCGATATGCAGATGGGTGTCGATGAACCCCGGCACCAGCACCGCGCCGGTGACGTCGATCTCTTGTTTGCCTTTATAAGCTGCGCCGATACCGACGATGGTGTCACCGCAGATAGCCACATCTCCCTGGATGCGTGCGCCCGTGACCATGCACCAGAGCACGCCGCCTTTCAGCACCAGATCGGCCCGTTCATCGCCTTTGCCCTGAGCGATGCGGGTTTCAAGCGGCGCCTGGGGGATTCTGGTCATCTGGCTCTCCTTCACACGCGCCGATGATCCTTCGCGCACGGGACAGAGTAAACCCCGCAGTGACCTCTGGTCATGTCAGATGAGTTTGATCCTGCGACGAAAACGGCGAATAACGACATGCCGCCCGAGCGCGATCTGATGTCGGGCCGAACGCGCAAGGGGGTGCCGCCTGAATCCCTCTTCCAGCGGGTCGCGTGGCCTTGTATATGCGGCGCATGACCGACCTGAACCTCATCCGCAATTTCTCCATCGTGGCGCATATCGACCACGGTAAATCCACGCTGGCCGACAGGCTGATCCAGTTGACAGGGACGGTCGCTGAGCGCGACATGAAGGCCCAGTTGCTGGACAGCATGGATATTGAGCGTGAACGTGGCATCACCATCAAGGCCAACACCGTGCGGATCGCCTATCCCGCGAAAGACGGGCAGACCTATATCCTGAACCTCATCGACACGCCCGGCCATGTCGATTTCGCCTATGAGGTCAGCCGGTCGATGCGGGCGGTCGAAGGCTCGCTGCTGGTGGTGGATGCGTCGCAGGGGGTTGAGGCGCAGACGCTGGCCAATGTCTATCAGGCCATCGATGCGGATCATGAGATCGTCCCGGTCCTCAACAAGATCGACCTGCCGGCGGCAGAGCCCGACCGCGTCAAGGAAAACATCGAAGACGTGATCGGCATCGATGCCTCCGACGCGGTGCCGATTTCCGCGAAGACCGGCCTTGGCATTCCCGATGTGCTGGAGGCCATCGTGACGCGTCTGCCCGCGCCCAAGGGCGACCGCGATGCGGCGTTGAAGGCCATGCTGGTGGACAGCTGGTATGACCCCTATCTGGGCGTTGTCGTGATGATCCGCGTCATGGATGGCGTCATCCGCAAGGGCGATCAGGTCAAGATGATGCAGACCGGCGCGACCTATCGGCTGGACAAGCTGGCCGTTCTGACGCCTGCGATGAAGGACATCCCCGAACTTGGTCCGGGCGAGATCGGCGTCTTTACCGCGTCGATCAAGCAGGTCCGCGACACCCGCGTCGGCGATACGATCACCCACGAGAAAAAGCCTACCGAAAAACCCCTGCCGGGCTTCAAACCCGCGCAGCCGGTGGTGTTCTGCGGTCTGTTCCCGGTCGATGCCAATGATTTCGAGGCCCTGCGCGACGCCATCGAAAAGCTTGCCCTGAACGATGCCAGCTTCAGCTATGAGATGGAGACCTCGGCAGCGCTTGGCTTCGGCTTCCGATGCGGCTTCCTCGGGCTGCTGCATCTGGAGGTCATCCGCGACCGGCTGGAACGCGAATATGATCTGGACCTGATCACCACCGCGCCCTCGGTCGTGTTCCGCCTGCATATGCGCGACGGCGAGGTGCGGGAATTGCACAATCCCGCCGATATGCCCGACCTGACTCTGGTCGATCATATCGAAGAGCCGCGCATCAAGGCCACGATCATGGTTCCGGACGAATATCTGGGCGATGTGTTGAAACTGTGCCAGGACCGGCGCGGCATCCAGCTTGACCTGACCTATGCCGGGCAGCGGGCGATGGTTGTCTATGACCTGCCGCTGGCGGAAGTCGTGTTCGATTTCTACGACCGCCTGAAATCGGTGACCAAGGGTTATGCGTCATTCGATTACCAGATCAGCGAATATCGCGAGGATTATCTGGTCAAGATGTCGATCCTGGTGAATGACGAACCCGTCGACGCGCTGTCGATCATGGTCCACCGCGACCGCGCGGAATCGCGGGGCCGGGTGATGGTCGAAAAGCTGAAAGAGCTGATCCCGCGCCACATGTTCAAAATCCCGATTCAGGCGGCGATTGGCTCGCGCGTCATCGCGCGTGAAACCCTGAGCGCCATGCGCAAGGACGTGACCGCAAAGTGCTATGGCGGTGATGCGACGCGTAAGAAAAAGCTTCTGGAGAAGCAGAAGGCCGGTAAGAAGAAAATGCGCCAGTTCGGGAAGGTAGAGATCCCGCAGACGGCGTTTATTCAGGCGTTGAAGATGGATGGGTAGTCAGAGGTCACAGATAAAAAGGCAACCTCTGCCCATCTCTCATACTTATATGATATTCAAGTGGGTGTTGGGCCGTCTACCAGATGCCTCCGCCATTTTGTCCAAGAGACTGGTCATAGTCGCGTCCAATATTTGAGCCTATGGCATCTCTGAGTTGGGCCTCCGTATCGATAGAATACTCTATCCGATCGCTCGGGTTGTTCAAATCGTATTGGTATCGGTTTCCGGACGAACCTATATAGTCATTAGTGTCTGTAGCAGATTGCCCGACCGACTGACTGTTGACGTACGCGCCCTTGCATACACCGCCAATGACCGGTCCTACGCAGCCAGCGATTGTTGGCGTTGCAGATCCGATCAAGAACAGAGCTATTACTGATGTTCGCATGATCCGTCTCTCCTTTTTTGGATTTGCGCACCAGCAGATACTTCGGGAGGGCAAAAAAGCACAATCATTTCAATATAATAATTGAGATAATTTGTACCTTCAGCACCTGCATCCTTCTTAGACGTTCCTCATGAGAAAGGACAGCAAGTGTAGGGGAACTCAAGCTGACAGAACTGGATGCAATCTGTAGAGGCTCTGAATGGCCAAGCCTTGAAACGTTTCATAGCGCTATCTCGGCGTGGCGGGAATATGGATCGGGTCCTTGCAGCATGCAACAGAGGCCTAGCTGAGACGATCTTTTAATGTTTAACGATGCGCCGTAATTACTCATCATAGCGTTTTCGCAAGCGACTTTGGCATTTTTCAATCGGACATGGCGATCCGATTTGGACAATGGCAATCCGCTGGGGAGACCTTGACACATAATGTCGGTTTTAAGCTGCGGTAGGAGGAATAGCTGAAAGTTGGTGATGGCCCCTGAGGGGCGGCATATCATGGCGGTGTTCAAGACGCCGTCAATTCTCGTAGAGAAAGGGATATGCCACATGAGAGAAGATACCATCACCGGCTTGCCTGATCCATCCGGATTTTCCGCCGATCCGCTCACCGACCTGATCCGGTCTGGAGCGCGGCAATTGATCGAACAGGCGCTTGAGGCTGAGCTTGGCGCGTTGCTTGCGCAGTTTGCCGATGACAGGACACCGATGGGGCATGCTCGGGTCGTCCGACATGGCCACTTGCCAGAGCGCGAGGTCATGACCGGCGTCGGCCCTGTGGCCGTGAAAGTGCCGCGCGTTCGGGACCGCGGTGAGCAGGCTGAGAAGGTGCGCTTCACCTCGTCGATCCTGCCGCCGTATCTACGCAAGGCCAAATCCGTCGAGGAATTGCTGCCCTGGCTCTATTTGAAGGGCATTTCCACGGGTGATTTCCAGGAAGCCCTGGCCGCGCTGCTTGGCCCGACTGCGGCTGGCCTGTCATCCACCACGATTTCGCGCCTCAAAGCCGACTGGTGGGAGGATTATGCACGTTGGCAGAAACGCGACCTCAGTGCCCGGCGCATCGTCTATGTCTGGGCGGACGGCGTGTATTTCCAGCCACGAATGGAAGAGAAACAATGCGTCCTGGTTCTCATTGGCGCGGATGAATGGGGTCGAAAGGAAATTCTGGGCCTGACGGACGGCTTATCGGGAAAGCACCCAGAGCTGGCGTGAGCTGCTCCTCGATCTCAAGCGACGCGGCCTTTCTCACGCACCCGATCTGGCCGTTGGCGACGGCGCACTCGGGTTCTGGGCAGCCCTGCGCGAGGTGTTTGGAGACCCCTGTGAACAGCGCTGCTGGTTCCACAAAACCGGAAATGTCCTGAATGCGATGCCCAAGTCGGTCCAGGCCAAAGCCAAGGGCCATCTGCATGATATCTGGCAGGCGGAGACGAAGGCCGAGGCCAACGCTGCCTTCGACTTCTTCGTCGAAACCTACGGTGTGAAATACGAAAAGGCGGTGGCCAAGCTGGTCAAGGACCGCGAGGGGCTACTTGCTTTCTATGACTTCCCTGCGGAACACTGGAAACATATCAGGACAACCAACCCCATCGAAAGCACCTTCGCCACCGTCCGTCACCGAACCGGCAAAACCAAGGGCTGCTTGAGCCGCAAAACCGGGCTGGCAATGGCGTTCAAACTGATGATGTCAGCGCAGGGCAAATGGCGAAAACTCGACGGATCAAACCGCATGCCTGAGATCATTCAGGGCATTGCATTCATCGACGGCATCAAGCAACTTCAACCGGCCGCCTGATAACGCCGTCACCAACTTTCGGGCATAGCTCTTAGGAGAGCGCATAAGCCCTCTCGGAAAAGACGGGCAACCCTTCGACACACTCGGACAGCAAGAGTATATCGCGTAGCCTGCGGGTATTTCGGCTTGAGCGCAAGTCCGGTCGGCAAAGTTGAAACGGTGTAGATTTTCCACCCCAGTCTAATTGCATGCCAAGAGCATCTTCTAGGGCCATGGCTCAAGCCAACAGATAACGGTTGCGGCGAGTTCGATTGCCGAGAGGAAGACCTTGGGGCATCTGTCGTATCGGGTTGGCACGCGTCGCCGGTCCTTCGGATCATCAACCACTCGCTTATGACGAACAATCCACGTCAGCAGGTCTCAGCGCTATTGGGGCTTCCTTTCCGGGGCAGAGGCTATTTCTCGGCGTCCAACGGCGCCATTCCCGAAGACGTCGTACTTCGGCACCTCGAAAAATCACATCGGCGATCCTGCCGACGCAGGTCGGGAGTTGTTCAGCCGTTCTCTTGCAAAACCTGACCTGCCAGATAAAGCGATCCGCAAATCAGCAGTCGCGCACCGGGATTTTCCTGTGCAAGCCGCCGGACGGCCTGCGTGACATCATCCGCTTCAGACGCCGGAAGTCCGACCGAAGCGGCGGCGGCGCGGGTTTCGTTTGCGGGCAGGGTGTTGAGCTCTTGCGGGATGGAGACAGCGGTCAGCGACTGTGCAACCGCAGCCAGGGGGCGCAAGTAACCGGCAACATCTTTCGTGTTCAACATGCCGCATATCAGATGCGTCGGCCTTTCTGGCATGGCCGCAAGGGTCGCCGCAACCGCCTGACCACCGGCGGCATTATGCCCGCCATCCAGCCATAGTTCACACCCGTTCTGGGCCGCGATGTCCACAAGCGGCCCCATCCGCAAGCGCTGCATCCGCGCCGGCCATTCCGCACGTGTCACGGCACCCAGTGCCTCATCTGCGCCGAAGCCAAGCGTTCTCAGCGCAGCGATGGCTGTCCCGGCGTTGTCGATCTGGTGCGGACCACGCAGAGTTGGGAGAGGCAAATCGACAAGCCCTCGTTCGTCCTGAAAGATCATCCCGTCCCCATCGGCAGCGGCGTGCCAATGCTGACCGGCGGTAATCAGCGGCGATGACAGTCTCGCTGCGCGAGCCTCAATCACTTGCAGCGCCGCGTCATCCTGTTTTCCGACAATGCAGGGCACGCCGTGTTTCAGAATGCCCGCCTTCTCCGCCGCGATCTCGGGCAGCGTATCACCAAGATATTGGGTGTGGTCGATGCTGACTGGCGTGATGATCGTCAGAGTTGGGCTGCTTACAACATTGGTTGCATCCAGCCTGCCACCCAATCCCACTTCCAGCAGGGTGAAATCGGCTTCTTGGCGCTCAAAGGCCAGGAAGGCCGCGGCGGTCGTCAGTTCAAAGAAGGTGATCGACCTGCCTGCATTCACATCCTCGATCTCGGTCAGAATATCGGCCAATTCCGCTTCTGGAATAAGGGTGCCGGCCAGCCGAATACGCTCATGAAAGCGGGCAAGATGTGGCGAGGTATAGGCGTGGACACGCTTGCCAGCGGTTTCCAGTCCGGCGCGGATCATCGCCAGCGTTGAGCCTTTGCCGTTCGTTCCGGCGATATGGATAACCGGCGGCAATCTGTCCTGCGGATTGCCCAGATCGCCAAGCAACCTCAGCATGCGGTCCAGCGAAAGGTCGATGATCTTCGGATGAAGCCCCATCACCCTTTGCAGGATAGCATCGGAATGGTCCGTGGGCGCAGACATGTCCGCCACGTTTTGTCTAGGCTTTCGTGACCGGCGTGGCCGGTTTTTCACTGCTGTCGGCTGCCGCAGGCTCCGCAGTTGCGCCGGCGGTGGACGCCGCAGGGGCAGGGGGCGGCAGTTCACCCATGACCGCAGGTGGCTTGCCTGTCATCATGCGCAGAATCACGATCAATTCCTCACGCAGGTCGCCACGTTTGGTGACGCGATCCAGCATTCCATGTTCCAGCAGATATTCCGCCCTCTGGAAGCCCTCTGGCAGCTTCTCACGAATGGTTTGTTCGATAACACGCGGACCAGCGAAGCAGATCAGCGCATTCGGTTCAGCAATCTGAACGTCGCCCAGCATGGCGTAGCTGGCCGTCACGCCCCCTGTCGTCGGATGGGTGAGCACGACGATATAGGGCAGCTTCGCCTCTTTCAGCATTTGGATAGCCACGGTGGTGCGCGGCATCTGCATCAAGGACAGGATCCCCTCCTGCATCCGCGCGCCGCCCGCTGCGGAAAACAGCACCAGCGGACGGCGAAGCTCTACCGCGCGTTCGGCCGCCGCGATGATCGCGTTGCCGACATACATCCCCATAGATCCGGCCATGAAACCGAAATCCTGCGCCGCTGCCACGATCGGTGTCCGCCCGATTTCGCCTTCAGCCACCAGCATCGCTTCTTTCTCGCCAGTCGCCTTCTGGGCCGCCTTCATCCGGTCCGGGTACTTCTTCTGGTCGCGGAATTGCAGCGGATCGGCGATGGGTTCCGGCACCGCCACTTCCTTGAATATCCCCGTGTCGAACAGTGCGGCAAAGCGATCACGAGGGGGGATCGGCAAATGATGACCGCAATTCATGCAAACCTGCAGGTTTTCCGCTAATTCGCGATGGAACAGCATCGTCCCGCATTCGGGGCATTTCGTCCAAAGGTTCTCTGGCACTTCTCTTCGTGAAAACAAAGAGTTGATGCGCGGGCGGACGTAGTTTGTGATCCAGTTCATCTGCATTGGCTCCAGAGCGGGGGCGCGCCCACAGATAGGGGGTGCGGCGTCGAATTGCAATTGCGTGTGCCGATGATCGCGGCTTTGATGGCAGGCATGTGGACCACCTTATTTCTGGCGATCAATTACGTTGTCGCATGGGCCGTGGTGATGCGGGTCCTGACCCGCCCCAGAATGGAGCCTTCGGTTCGTATTGCCTGGATCATGGTGGTCGAAGCGGTGCCCTATGCCGGAATCATCGCCTATCTTCTGTTTGGCGAAGTGCGTATCGCCCATGCCGAGCGGCAAAGGGCGAACGATATCCGGGAACGTCTGTCGGGTATGTGGGCGCCAAGTCCGAATGCGCTCGCGGACCCGCCGGAATGGCTGGCAGGTGTCACCTCCACCGTTCGCGCTGTCGGGGGTATGGTTCCGGTGTCCGGAAACCGGATGCAGTTGCTGGCCGAAACCGATGATGGTTTCACGGCGATGATTGCCGCCATTGATGCGGCCCGCGACCATGTGCATGTGCTTTTCTATATCTGGCTGGATGACACAAGCGGACGACGGGTCGCGCAAGCGCTTTGCGATGCCGCCCGTCGCGGCGTTGCCTGCCGTGCCGTCGTGGATGCAATAGGATCACGAAGGTTCACGCGCAGCGCGCCCTGGCGAGCGCTTGAGGAAGCGGGTGTCGAACTTGTCGTGGCGATGCCGACCGGCTTTTCTCCGCTTCGTGCATTAAGTCGGCGTCTGGATTTGCGCAATCACCGCAAGATCGTGCTGATCGACAACGGGATTGGATTTACCGGCAGTCGGAATGCCGCGGATACAGCCTTCAGCCTGAAGCCGAAATATGCGCCATGGATCGATATCTGGCTTTCGGTCGAAGGCCCGGTCGTTCGCCAGATGCAGGGAGTCTTTCTGGCGGATTGGATGAGCTATACCGGCCAGGACCTGGGTGAGGAGATGCTGAACACCGTGCCTGCAGTGGAGGAGCCGGGTCTGGTCGCGCAGGTTCTTGCGACTGGGCCCGACCGTCGGGCCGGCAGCGTATCAGACTGCATTCATGCCATGCTTGCGGCCGCACGCAAGCATGTCTGCATCACCACGCCCTATTATGTTCCCACGACCTCTCTGGATACGGCCATTCAGGCCTGCGCAAGACGTGGCGTCGAAGTGACGCTGATCCTGCCGGAGAGAAATGATTCGCTTCTGGTTCGGGGCGCGTCCGAGGGGTTTTACTTCGGTCTCTTGCGTGCCGGTGTGAATATCCGGCTTTTTGAACCCGGATTGTTGCATACCAAGCTGGTGACGGTTGATGGCAGGCTTGCAATGCTCGGCAGCGGCAACCTTGATCGCCGCAGCTTTGAGCTGAACTATGAAATGAACATGGTCGTGGCCGGCACCCAAATTACCGAGCAGTTGGATATTCGTCAGCAAAGTTATATCCAGCGTTCCCGCATCCTGACGGTGGAAGAGGTTGAGGGCTGGTCATTCTGGCGCAGAATTCGCAACAATCTTTTGGCACTGGCAACACCGCTGCTTTAGTGGGCGTGCGACCAGAAAGTGGCTCAGGCACAAAAATGACCTTGGATCCAGGTCTGTGCCCATACCGGTCGTCACCGCCCGCTTGCGTAAACTGCCGCCCAGAACACCGTCTTACCATCGGCCCCGATCGCGTGCCCGATGCCGTGTTCGGTGACGCGCCTCAGCATTATGTTCGACAGGTGGTAACGTGAACTGGCCCATTCATGGATGACGCGGTTCAGATCAAACCGTCCGGCGGCGATGTTTTCGGCGGTGATCCGTGGACGGAAACCGTTGCGCTTTACCCGCGCGGCAGGACCGCTGCCACCCTTGCCACGATGGCTCATGATGCCGCGCTGTGCCATTTCGCAAGCATGCGCCTCTGCCGCGCGTTGCAGTTTGAGATTCGTGGATAAAGGTTTCAGCCTTCGCTGCGCGCGAATGGCATTCGTTGCTGTAACCGCTGCTTCGGCCTCTGCCCGGGTGGTCTGTACACATGATGCGGCCCCGCCAGGCGAAATTCGGGTCTCGCCCCCGCCCTGAATTCTTACGACCCCTGAAGGCAGGCGCGGCGAGGTTGTCGACGGGCGCGGAACCAGTTCGGCGAATGCGGCCTGGGACACGAAAATACTGCCCGAAACCGCAAAAATTACCGCCAATGGCGGGACAACTTTTCGAAGTTTCAATTGAGTTTTCCTTCCATGAACATTCGTGAAATTACGATCGCCCATGAAGCTACTGACCCAACCCTAAACAAAGCCTTAAAGAAAACAGCTTTAACGCGTCTTGCTGCAAGTCGTCGGCTTCTTTATGCCGAGAAATGTTGAAGTGTTCTTGTTGGCAGGGCGGGATTTGGGTTTTCGACCATATAGTTGGCTGGATCAGATGGCGCGGCGCATTGCTGCGTCAAGCTGGGCCAGTATCGGCAAGAAGGCACCTGCAATGCGCCCCGCGCATCTGCGAGCTCTGCGTGCCGATGCGGCCGGGCTGAGCGCAGATCTTGACCGTTTTCTGATGATGTCGGCAGAGCGGGTCCATGCGAGCCGGGCAGAGCTTGCGACCTTGCCCCTGCCGGCCGGAACGGACTGGCGGTGGCGTCCAGAGTTTCTTGACGGCGCAATCCGCAAACATGGCATTGCTGCGCCGCAAAGTGGTGCGAAGCTGACCGAGGGTGCCGCGATCTGGCACGACTGCCCTGCAAGTGCGCTGATTTTCAAGCAAATCCGTAATGTCGATTCGACAGACCTTGCGGCTTTTGGTTTGCAGCTAGAGACATTCAATTTCAGCGGCAGCTTTCTGTCACTGTCCGTAGACCTGCCGGAACATGTGCTGAACGGTCTGACCCGCGAGCATATCATCCGGCTTGAGCTTGTCGTGCGGATGGAGCGCGATCAGGAAGTTTATGCCCGCCTGAATATCGGCAGCGGGCCGAATACCGAAGAAGTCATCCGGCACTTGGGCAGCTTGCAGCCAGGCAACACAAACTCGCAAGTGATCGAGTTTGATCTGGCGCTTACCGAAATGAATGAGAAGAGGCTGGATAAGGCCTGGCTGGACCTGATCTTTGAAAAGCCCGTGATGAATGCCGCCTCGATACGCGAGATGATTTTCTCTCGTCACTTGCGTGCGAATGTATAGGTATGCAGATGAGTGAGTTTGAGAATCTTGGTTTGAAGGCTGGGGTCTGGACGGGTCGGATCCGGCGCGGCGACGCCCCGAAGCCGATCAGCCTGTTTCATAAAGGCGATGTTGTCGGGCAAGCGCGCATAGCGGGGGAGGGCGAGGGTGTCTGGCAGGTGGCGGTTAACCTGCCTGTCGATCGGCTAAACGATGGCGTAACGACCTTTCTGCTGATCGAGTCCGCTTCAGACGAAAGCCCTGCCGATCCGATGGGGCGGCAGGTTGCCAGCCTTGTCGTATCCGCCGGTCAGGCGCTTCAACAGGACGTGCTGGCAGAGATGGAACTCATCCGGTCAGAGCTTGATCTGCTCAAGAAGGAATTTCGGCGCTTTGGTGCAGAGGGGCGTCAGGGCTGAAAATAGCGGTAGGCGCTGATCCCTGAAAAGCCGAGATTTTGGTACAGGGCCACAGCGCCCGTGTTTTCCGCAGTCACGGCAAGCAGCATAGATTTCGCGCCATTTGCTTTTGCCCAGAACGCCGCCTCACGCATCATCCAGCCCGCAAGTCCCTTGCGACGCATTGCGGGTAGCACCTCAAGCGCGTGCAGAACAGCGACATCACCGGCTGCCGCGATAAAGCCGACAGCGGCGGCGCGGTCCTCTATGCGGCCAAGCAGTGCCGCTTTGTTAAGCCGAACCCGCGCCATCACCGCCTGACGTTCCCGGCCAATGCCCTGCTCGGCCCAAAGCTCGTGCTGGATTGCCAATGGTGGCCAGACCGCAAAGCTTGTCACCGGCGGAACCGCAAGATCGGTGAGCGCCGAAACTGGTGCCATCATCATTCTGGTTCGGGTATGGCCGCGAAAGCCCCGCGATTGCAAAGCCGCAGCCAGCCTGTCTTCCCCGTCCAGAACCCGAAAGATCGCCGGTTGATTCCACCGGCGATGAATTTCAATGGCGTCGTCTATATCGGTGTCGGTCCAGTCCGAGGAGACGGCCCGCGCTGACGCCACCCGCTTTCCGCCGCCCAAACCCCGGCCGACACGAAATGCACCGGCCTCAGCATAGTCCGCAGCAGGCCAGCTTGCCTCGAATGCGCTTTCTATGTCGTCGTGGGAAGCTGTCACATGCCGATCCGCTGCTTCAGGTCGGCCATTGCCGCCGCCACGCGTGCGCCATCAAGGCCCCGCACGACCAGAACTGTCCCGTAGCTGCCGTCCCGGTGCCAGGGATATGACCCAAGCGACAAATCCGTATATTCGTCGGCCACCGATTTCAGATCATCCGCCACATCCGACTCACCACGGTTGATGTCGAGAGATTCGCTTACCGGAGTGCGTCCGGTTGGCAGGCTTGGCAGAATCGCATCGACCATGGCCCGGAAGACCTCTGGCACACCCGCCATGACGTAGGTATTGCCAATATGGAAGCCAGGGGCCGCGCTGACCTTGTTGGTAATAAGTTCCGCCGTCAGCGGCACGCGGGCCATGCGCAGGCGGTTGCCTGTCACCGGGACTCCGCGTTTTTCCCAACGCTCTCGCATCGCGGCAAGTGCTTCTTCATGCATCTCGATCCCTACGCCGAAGGCCTCGGCAACCGAATCCGCCGTCACATCGTCATGGGTTGGCCCGATACCGCCAGAGGTGAACAGCAGGTCGTAGCGCCCGCCCAGAGAACTGTCGAGCGCGCGGATCGCCTCTACAATCAGGTTCTGCTCATCGGCGACCACACGGATTTCCTTCAGGTCGATGCCAACGGCATTCAGGACGCCGGCGAGGTGATGTGCGTTACCCTCGCGCGTGCGGCCGGACAGAATTTCGTCGCCGATCACGAGGATTGCGGCTGTCTTGTTGTCGGATTGCATCTGTTACTCCGTATACGCGGCCACACTACGCGCGTGCCGGGACTGGAACAAGCGGCGCACTATGGTTATGTCACCGTCAACGAAAGGTTTACCCATGAACGACGGCACGACAACCCGCGAAGGCATCCGCATTCACCAACCGGCAGATTTCGCCGGAATGCACAAGGCTGGCAAGCTTGCTGCCCGGATACTTGATGATGTCGGGGCCCTTGTCCAACCGGGTACGACGACGGGTGAGGTCGACGATTTCATCCGGCAAAGCGTCGAAGCCGCCGGTGCCACCTCTGCCACCATCGGCTATCGCGGCTATCAGCACGCGAGCTGTATCAGCGTGAATCACGTCGTCTGCCACGGTATTCCCGGCGATAAGCTGTTGAAAGATGGTGACATCCTGAATGTCGACGTGACGGTGATTGTCGATGGCTGGTACGGTGACAGCTCGCGCATGTATGTCGCGGGTAAGCCTTCTGTAAAAGCGAGGCGTCTGATTCAGGTCACCCATGACGCGCTGATGAAGGGAATCGAGGCTGTTCGTCCGGGCGCCACATTTGGCGATATCGGCTGGGCGATACAGGAATATGCCGAAACGCAGCGCATGTCGGTCGTGCGCGACTTCTGCGGTCACGGTCTTGGCCGTGTGTTTCATGCCCCGCCGAACGTCCTTCATTTTGGTCGCCCCGGTAAGGGTCCGATGATCGAGGAAGGAATGTTCTTTACCATTGAACCGATGATCAATCTCGGCCGGCCTGAAACCAAGGTGCTGGCGGATGACTGGACAGCTGTGACGCGTGACAAATCCCTGTCGGCCCAGTTCGAACATTCGATCGGGGTAACGGCGAGCGGCGCGGATATCTTTACCCTGTCGCCGGGCGGCAAGTTCTTTCCGGATATTGATTGACTCTGTTCCGTGGGCCTGGACGGCGGGGGCTCTGGCTGCCGGGCCGTCCTTGCCGATCAATCGGGTGAAGTGCTGGGCCGGGGCAGGGTGGAAAGTCTAATATCATGTCCGCCGGAAGAGGCACTGTTGCAGCGTTGAATGAATGTGCTGCAGAGACGATCTTGCATCAGCAGTCAAGGGTGTTCGGGATTTGGCGGTCATGCGACCAGGCTGGCCGCGCTCGTTGGCGCTCAAGGGCATCCCGATACAGTCTGATTAAATTGCAAAACGTTTCCGCTTTGCAACGAATCGTCGGATCGGGTTAGTAACCTCCCATGGCCAGAAGGCCGGAACTATTCCAATCTGCGTGGTGGGTGTCCATGCGTGCGGGGCAGGGGTTCCGGGTGATGGGGGCCGGAACCCCTGTTTAAGCGTCGCTATGTATGCGCTTCGCCGCTGTCACGATAATTTTGACGGCGGAAGCTTTTCACCGGGCTTGACCTGCGCGTTTCACGGGCACAGAAGCCAGCGGATGAAGCTGTCAGACTTTGATTTCCACCTGCCCGAAGGGCTGATCGCGACGCGACCTGCGCGGCCGCGCAGTGCCGCGCGCCTGCTGTTGGCCGAGCGCAACGGCATATTCGACCGCCATGTCTTTGATTTGCCGTCTATTCTGCAGCCCGGCGACCTGCTGGTTCTCAATGATACGAAGGTCATTCCCGCGCGCCTGACCGGGCTGCGAGAACGAGAAACGCCGCAGGGGCTTGCCACGGCCAAAGTAGAAATCACCTTGCTGGAACCTAACGCAAAGGGCTGGCGGGCCCTGGCAAAGCCGCTGCGGAAGCTGAGGCCGGGTGAGACGATCAGATTCGGCGATGCCCTGTCGGCCCGCGTGGTGGACATGGGTGAGACGGATCTTGTCCTTGAATTCGACGCGGCAGGCGACGCGCTTGATGCCGCGCTTGATCGCGTGGGTGCGATGCCGTTGCCGCCTTATATCGCGGCGCAAAGGGCACCCGATGCGGCCGACCGGACCGACTATCAGACCGTCTGGGCGCGCAATTCTGGCGCGGTCGCGGCACCGACAGCAAGCCTGCACTTCGATGAAGACCTGCTGAACAAGCTTAGCGCCCGTAACGTTCGTTTCGCGCATGTCACCCTGCATGTCGGGGCCGGCACCTTCCTGCCCGTGAAGGTCGAGGATGTGACCACCCACAAGATGCATGCGGAATGGGGGGAGGTCACGGAAGAGGCGGCTTCGCTCATCAATCGTACGAAGGCAGAAGGCGGGCGCGTCATCCCAGTTGGCACCACAGCATTGCGCCTTATCGAATCTGCGGCTTCTGACGATGGTCAGGTCCGGCCCTTCGCTGAAAGTACCGAAATCTTCATATATCCCGGGTATCGCTTCCGGGTGACCGATGCACTGATGACCAATTTCCACCTGCCAAAATCAACCCTGCTGATGCTCGTCTCGGCGCTGATGGGGCAGGCTCGCATCTTCGATATCTATCGTCACGCGGTGGAATCCGGCTACCGCTTCTTCTCATACGGCGATGCCTCGCTGCTGATCCCCGAGAGGTCCGAATGATTTCCGTTCTGCGCTCAACATGGCCGCTTTTGCTTGGCATCATGCTGCTGCTGGTCGGCAACGGCATGCAGGGCACCCTGCTGGGGATTCGCGGCGGAATCGAGGAAATGTCGACCGATCGCCTTGCCGTCGTCATGTCCGCCTATTTCGGTGGCTTTCTGGCGGGCAGTCTGATCGCGCCGGGTCTGATCCAGCGGGTCGGCCATGTGCGGGTCTTTGCGGCGCTTGGTTCACTTATCTCGGCGGTACTGATCATGTATGCGGCGATTCCAAACTGGCTCGCCTGGTCGCTGCTGCGTTTCATGATCGGGTTCTCGTTTTCGGGTGTCTATATCACCGCTGAAAGCTGGCTTAACGCCTCGACCAGCAATGACAAACGCGGTCAGGCCATGTCGCTTTACATGATCGTCCAGATGATCGGTCTTGTCTCGGCGCAGTTCCTCATCAACTTCGGCGATCCCAGCGGCTACATGCTGTTCATCCTGCCATCGGTGCTGGTCTCGCTGGCCTTCACGCCGATTCTGCTCTCAGTCCAGCCGGCGCCCGCATTCGGCACGCTCAAGCGGATGAGCTTTCGGAAACTCTACCAGATCTCGCCGCTTGGCTGCATCGGTATCTTCATCATGGGCAGCGTCTTTTCTGCCCTGCTCGGCATGACTTCTGTCTGGGGCACGATCGAAGGCCTGAATGTCCGCGATATATCTGCCATCGTCGCGGCGATCTATCTGGGGGGGCTTGCCGCGCAGTTTCCCATCGGCTGGCTTTCTGACCGCACGGACCGCCGCCAGCTTGTGTTGCAATTGCTGCTGGTCGGAATATTTGCCGTCACACTGGTGCTGCTGTTCGATCCCGGCATCTGGGGTACGCTGCTTGTCGCGGCGATGATCGGCGGTATTGCCAATCCGGTCTATGCACTGCTTCTGGCCCATACCAACGACATCATGGAAGCTGACGATATGGCCTCTGCTTCTGCCGGGCTGATGTTTCTCAACGGGCTCGGTGCGGTTGGCGGACCACTGATCGTCGGCCGGCTGATGGGCCTGGTGGGACCCGACGGTTACTGGATTTATATCGGCGTTCTGCTGTCTGCCCTTGCTGTCTACACGGCTTGGCGTATGAAAAAGCGCGAGGCTTTGCCGACAACGGAAACCGGCGGTTACGCGGTCGTCACACCGACGATCAGCCCGGTGGCCGTCGAGTATTCCTTTGATGCGCCGCAGGACGATGAAGGTATTCACGCTGACGCGGCCGATGCCGCGGCGGCATCGGGCGAACCCGTCCCGGATTTTGACGTCCCGGTCGCCACAGACGCGGCACAGGACCTCGTCGCGCCAGAGGATTATGGCACAACCGAAACCGAAGATCCGCCGTCAGATCAGGACGTCTCCCGTTCCTGAGCGATACCTGCTTGCGTGTGTCGCCCACTGCTGCAACCATGAGCGGTGAAAGCGGTTGGGGGCAACGATGAAGCCAAATGACATAATCTCGTTCTGGCTGGATGAGGTCGGGCAAAAGGGCTGGTACGACTCTAGCCCGGAACTTGATCAGACGATCTGCGACAGGTTTGGTGCGGCGTGGGAAAAAATCGACGATCTGGCCGCCGAATGGCCAAAGGGTCGCGAATCTTCGCTCGCGCTGATCATCCTGGCCGACCAGTTCCCGCGCAATATGTTCCGCGGCGATGCCCGCAGCTTCGCGACCGACAAGCTTGCCAGACGGTTGGCTGACGATGCCATTGCCGAGGGCCACGATCTTGCCACCGACGAACCCGAACGGCAGTTTTTCTACCTGCCGTTCGAACATTCCGAAGAAATGGGCGACCAGAATCGCGCAGTCGCCCTGTTCGAGGAACGTATGCCGGGCGAAAACCTTCGTCATGCTCACCTGCATCGCGATGTGATCCGCCATTTTGGGCGCTTCCCCTGGCGAAACGAACCCCTGGGGCGCGAAACCACGCCGCAAGAGCGTGCTTTGCTGGACGCTGGCGGATACGGCGCGCTTGTCAAGGGCACTGTGTCGCTTGCTGACGCAGGGTAATTGATTTAACGCTGAACTATCTTGGCCGAAGGAGGTTTTCATGGCGCAGAATTTCGATGTAATCGTAATTGGTGCAGGCCCCGGCGGTTATGTCGCCGCAATCCGTGCGGCGCAGCTTGGACTGAAGGTCGCCTGCGTTGAACGCGAACATCTGGGCGGCATTTGCCTCAACTGGGGCTGCATCCCGACCAAGGCTCTTCTGCGCTCGGCAGAGGTTTTTCATCTTATGCATCGCGCCAAGGATTTCGGCCTTTCCGTCGAAAAGGCGGATTACGACATCGATAAGGTCATCGAACGCTCACGCGGGGTGGCCAAACAACTGTCAGGCGGCGTCGGCCACTTGCTGAAGAAGAACAAGGTCACAGTGATTATGGGTGAGGCGAATATCCCCGCCCCGGGAAAAGTCACGGTCAAGACCGACAAGGGCAGTGAGGAACTGACGGCCAAGAACATCATCCTCGCGACCGGCGCACGCGCCCGCGAATTGCCCGGACTGGAAGCCGATGGCAAACGGGTGTGGAGCTATAAGCACGCGCTCAAACCGCCGCATATGCCGAAGAAGCTGCTGGTCATCGGCTCCGGCGCGATCGGCATCGAATTTGCAAGCTTCTTCAATACGCTGGGTGCCGAAACGACGGTGGTAGAGGTGATGGACCGCGTCCTTCCGGTAGAAGATGCCGAAATCAGCGGTCTGGCGAAGAAGCAATTCGTCAAACAGGGCATGAAAATCATGGAAAAGGCGACGGTCAAGTCGCTGGATCGTCAGGCCGATAAGGTCGTCGCCACTATCGAAACCGGCGGCAAGACCGAAAAGCAGGAATTCGACACGGTGATTTCGGCCGTCGGCATCGTCGGTAATGTCGAAAATCTAGGCCTCGAAAAGCTGGGCGTGAAGGTCGACCGCACACATGTCGTCACCGACGAATATTGCCGCACCGGCGTCGATGGGCTGTTCGCGATCGGTGACGTGGCAGGCGCGCCTTGGCTTGCTCATAAGGCCAGCCATGAAGGCACGATGGTGGCGGAACTGATCGCCGGTAAAAAGCCGCATCCGATCAAGCCAAACTCGATCCCCGGCTGCACCTATTGCAACCCGCAGGTCGCCTCGGTCGGCCTGACCGAAGAAAAAGCCAAGGCCGCAGGCCACGATGTGAAGGTCGGCCGCTTCCCCTTCATCGGCAATGGCAAGGCCATCGCGCTAGGCGAACCCGAGGGCCTCATCAAGACGGTCTTCGACGCCAAAACCGGCGAGCTTCTGGGCGCTCATATGGTTGGTGCCGAAGTGACAGAACTGATCCAGGGCTATGTTGTCGGCAAGACCCTTGAAACGACCGAGGCAGAACTGATGGAAACCGTCTTCGCGCATCCGACGCTGTCGGAAATGATGCACGAATCAGTCCTTTCAGCCTATGGCCGCGCCATCCACTTCTGATCGCTGCGGCAATTATCCAAAGCACCCCACTCAAACCAGAGTGACCTGCCCCTGACCTTTCATCCAACTGCCCTTGGAGCGCAGAGGTCATTTATGCCGATCGGCGCGGGTTGAGCAATCGCCCGGCGCGCGGAGCTTTCATCCCGCGTGGCGGGGCGGGCGATTGCGGTGGTCAGGCTCAGGGCGGAGCCTGTAGGCGTCTGATATCCGAGCGACGAATGTGGCCGCGCGGTGTTGTAATCACTCACCCAGGCGTCGATTCGGTCTCGGGCATGCGCGAGGTTGTGGAACAAGGTTTCATCGAAAAACTCGTCCCGCATGCGGCCGTTGAAACTCTCCACGAAGCCGTGTCTGGCATCGGCTTTCCCGGCGCGATGTAATGCCGCTCGATCTTGTGTTCGGCGCAGCATTTCAGGATCGCGTTCGAGGTCAGTGCTGTCCATTATCACTGACAATCGTGCCGGGTCTGCCGTGACGTTCGATCAGCGCGGTGAGTTCCCGCGCAACGCGGCGGCCGGAAGTCGACGTGTCCGGAATCGCGCCCAGGCATTCACGGGTGACATCATCGACGATGTTCAGGATGTCAATCGACGTTGAATCTTGACCCCCTATCGGTCTCCAATATTGACGCCGTTGTTGGCGCTGCGTAGCTCTCACGTAGCGCAGGGCGGCGGGCCTGCGGGGTTTTGGGTTGGTGCTATGCGCGGTTCTTGAAACGCCAGCTTTCGTTTCCGGTTTCGACGATTTCGCAATGGAGCGTGAGCCTGTCGAGCCGTGCGGTGGTCATCTTGGCATCGCCGAAGACGCTGGGCCATGCCTCGAAGGCTAGGTTTGTGATGACGATGATCGAGGTGCGCTCGTAAAGCTTGCTGATCAGATGGAACAGAAGCTGACCACCGGTTTGGGCAAAGGGCAGGTCGCCCAGTTCGTCAAAGGATCATGAAGTCGAGCCGGAAGATAAGGTCTGCGGTGCGTCCTTGCCGCTCGGCTCTGGCTTCGGCATCGAGCTTGTTCACCAAGTCGACGACGTTGAAGAACCTACCCCGTCCTCCAGCCCAGATGCAGGCCCGCGCGATGCTGACAGCAAGATGGGTTTTGCCCTTGCCGGTGCCGCCGATCAGCACGAGGTTGCGCTGATTGTCGAGGACGTCGCCTGTCGTCAGGTCGCGGATCAGCGTTTCGTTAGCTTCGGCTGCTTCGAAGTTGAACTCTTTCAGCTCCATTGCCAAGGGCAACCTGGCAATGGTTATCTGGTATTTGACCGACCGCGCCTGCTTCTACCTGATCTCGGCGGTCAGCAAATCCCCGATAATCTGCTGAGGTTCATGGAACTGACCCGGTTTTGTTCCGGTCAGTTACTCATGCTAAGCGGCCCTCTGTTCGAAGGCTACGGGTGATTTCCAGCCGAGGGTTAGGTGTTTTCTTCGTGGGTTGTAGAAATCATTGACGTATTCGAAGAGGGCGATCTCGACCTCGCGCGGCGTGTGTCAGTTGCGGCGCCATATCAGTTCTGTCTTGAGGGTTTGAAGAAGGTCCCGACAGCCTGACGGCGGAACTGTTGCAGGAAGTCGAAACTGCCTTGCGCGATGTATACCGGGACTCGCCTATCGGGTCGCAGATCGTGCCGTATCCCGAAAGCCAAGAAGACGATCTGACGACACTGGTGCGGGGATTTCGTGGACGCCGGGGCCGGGTCATGATGCGCGAATCAGTGAATGTCGCAGCCGCTGGCGGTCCCGCCCCCGTACAGGACTGGCGGGCATCTGGCGTTACCCCGGATATTCAGGGCGTCATGCCCCGTGAGACGCTCACAGCGGCCCGTGGCGCGGTCATGGCAAGTTATGGGGTTCTGCCTGCCTTGTTCGCTGAGAATGCTCAGGGTCCGCTCGTCAGGGAAGCACAACGCCATTTGGCACAGATCGTGCTGCAACCCATTGCCATGATGCCGGCTGAGGAAGCTTCGCAGAAAATCGGGCCAGCCGTAAAAATCGACATCGTGCGACCGGCACAGGCGTTCGATGCGGGCGGCAAGGCGCGGGCATTGGCGACGATGGTGGAGGCGATGGCGCGGGCGAAAGAGGCAGGACTGGACGCCGCAACGCTCAAGGACGCCGAAAGCTTTATCGACTGGGCGGATTAACGAGATCGGGCAAGGATGCGCCCAGCTGATTGCATGTCGGCAGCGAAGCATCTGGGATCAGACGGTGAGTGCCCGGTCGCCATGACCGAAAACCCCGTCAAGGCGCGGCTGGTGTCTCCTTTTCTGGCGCGGCGCAGACTGTTACGGCTCTCACACCGGGGGCAGTCATGACCGGGGGTGGCGGCGCTGCCCCCGGTTTTTATTCCAGCCTATTCAATCTTGTCGTTGGCAGCATACCATTCTTCATTAGTGGCATGCAGGTCGTCAAGAGCTATTTTCGTCGCCAAGGTCGCAATGCCTTGAAGCTCTTCGGAGATTTGTTCTACGGTAAGCGGCTCGGCCCCGGCGGCAATATCATCTTCACCCAACGGTTCAAGATCATGTCTCAGGCTGTCTGCACGGACAGAAATTTCAGCAAGTCGCTTGAGACAGTCCCTGAGGTAAAGGCCTTCCATAGGGCGCTTAGTCGGGTCGTTGATAATCATCATCGCGAGGCGGCTCCATTGGGCATGCAAGATGAAATCTTGGTTGTAGCAATGGTATTGGGCAAGCGGAAAAGTTGGAAAGAGCTTGTTCCCCCAGTGTTCCCCATGCCCGAATATATAAACGAGTTTGAAGAGATTATTATATCTAAGTGTTTGATTTTAATGGTGGAGCCAAGGGGAGTCGAACCCCTGACCTCTTGAATGCCATTCAAGCGCTCTACCAACTGAGCTATGGCCCCACCGGAGGTCTCGCGTCAGCGCGTTGCGCTGTTGCGTGGGGGGTCTATATGGGCTCGGGTAGCGCGGCGCAAGGGGAAATTTGGCTGCTTCGCAAAAAGAAAAGCGGGGCCGCTGGGGTCCCGCTTTCGCAGTGATATGACCGATTGAGATCAGCGGTCGCGATTGAGGCTTGCGTCAAGGCAAAGCGGGCCGGGCCCGGCGAAAAAGATGTACAGGAAGACGAAGCAGTAAAGGATCGCTGCGTCCCCTCCATTCATCGCCGGAATCCAATGCGATGGTGCATGAGCGGTCCAGTAGGCGACCGCCATCAGCCCGGAAAGGATGAACGCGACGGGTCGCGAAAACAGACCGATCACAAGCAGCGCGCCGCCGACAAGCTCCAGAATGCCGGCGACCCAGAAGCGGGACATGATTTCGGGCATGCCGCGCTCGCTGGCTGGGAAGCCAAGGATCTTCTGTGTGCCATGAGCCATGAAGATCAGCGCGGATGCGATCCGCAATACACTGAGCATCGTCGGAGCAAAGCGGTTAAGGCTTTGGTAGTTCATCAAGCTATCATCCTGTTCTGCGTAGATATTGCGATCAGGATAGCCATGAACTTGTTGCAAGCGCAACCATATCTGCGCTTGCAACGGGTGCTTTGACGTAACGATCAGTTGTCGTCGTCGTCGTTCGAGACATCGGCGATGTCGTCCAGCGAGACGTCGTCATTGTCGTCGTCATCTTCCAGCAGATCGTCGTCTATATCGCCGCTGTCATCATCATCCAGATCGTCTTCGATCAGATCGTCATCATCGTCCTGATTGTCGTTTTTCGACGCAGTCTTTTCCGACACGAGCGAACGGCCGCGTCCCTGGGTCAGGCTTTCGACGGTGAATTCCGTCCCGCAGGCGGGGCAGGTCATCGGATCGTTTTGCAGGTCATAGAAACGGGCTCCGCAATGCGGGCAGAGGCGTTTCGTGCCCCATTCCTCTTTGGGCATGGTAATCTCCTTACGCCGCGGTTAGGTAAATCGGCGTTCCCCTGCCACAAGCATATCATGCTGTAAAGGCCTATCATCAGGCAATGTCCGAGCGGATCGAAATTGACGGTATTTCCGTGGCTGTCCGGCGCAATGCGCGCGCAAGACGGATGACACTGCGTGTGCCTCGCGCGGGTGGAGAGGTCGTCCTGACATTGCCGCCGCGGGCCAGCCTGGCGTCGGGACGGGACTTCGCGGTGTCGAAATCCGACTGGCTGCGCCGGACGGTAGCGGCGATGCCGGGGCCGCAGTTGGTGGGGGACGGCGTGACGATACCGGTCGCGGGGCAGCAGGTTGTGCTGCGCGCGCTGCCCGTGCGGATGGTGACGCTGGCCGACGGCGTGCTGGCTGTGCCGCAAGGCAAGGCGATCGGTCCGACTGTGCAGGCATGGCTGAAGCATCGGGCCCATGCGGCCCTGCGCGAATCCGTTGATCGCCATACGGCCAATCTGGGTCGCAAGGCGCGTGCGCTGACATTGCGCGACACGCGCTCTCGTTGGGGAAGCTGTACCTCCGACGGGCGGCTGATGTTTTCATGGCGGCTGGCGATGGCTCCTTACGGGGTGCTGGATTATGTCGCGGCCCATGAAGTCGCGCATCTGGCACATATGGATCACTCGCCGCGCTTCTGGGCGCAGGTCGAGGCGCTGATGCCGGGTCACGCGCAATATAGGGCGTGGTTGAGGGCAAATGGGGCAGAGCTGCAGGCATGGCGCTTCAAGGATTGACCTTGCCCGGTTTTGTGATCACAAAACGGTCATGACAGCAGCCAAGACCGCAGACCCCGCCGCGCATGAACGGCTTTACCGGACGCTTCGCGGGCGGATATTGGTGGGGGAGTTGCCGCCCGGCCAGCCGCTGACATTGCGCGGTATTGCGGCGGAATACGGTGTGTCCATGACGCCCGCGCGTGAAGCGGTGCGCAGGCTGGCGGCGGAAGGGGCGCTGACTCTGTCGGCCTCGGGGCGCGTCACCACACCGGAGCTTTCGGTTGAACGGATCGAGGAGCTGGCAGCCCTTCGCGCGTTGATAGAGCCTGAACTGGCATCTCGCGCCTTGCCGCGTGCGCATTTCGCGTTGATCGACAGGATAAGTGCTGCGAATGGTGCCATTGCCGATGCGGTGATGCGCCACGATGCGGTGTCCTATATCCGCAGCAATCTTGAGTTTCACCGGATGCTTTATCTGCGCGCGCAGGCCCCGGCGATGCTGGCAATCGTCGAAACAGTATGGCTGCAGCTTGGGCCGACGATGCGGGCGCTTTACGGTCGGGTGCAACGAAATGAACCGCCGCGTCATCACCGCATGATTATTGCGGCGCTGAAGGCGGGGGACGAGCCCGCGCTGCGTCTGGCGATCCGCGCCGATGTCACCCACGGGCTTCGCCATCTTGCCGCAGATGCGCCACCCCGTTGACCTTTGGGGCCGGGCGGGGCTATCGCAGGCGGGAACAAGCGGAAGAAGATCATGAACCTCTTTGCCGATATTCGTGCGGTTGTGACTGGCGCGATTGAACAGATGATGGAAGCGGGCGATCTGCCTGCCGGGCTGGACCTGAAAAACGTGACTGTAGAGCCGCCGCGCGATGCGGCGCATGGCGATATGGCCACAAATGCCGCCATGGTGCTGGCCAAACCCGCAGGAATGAAGCCGCGCGATATTGCGGAAAAGCTGGCGCAGCAGCTGACGGGCGACGACCGCATCAGCGCGGCTGATGTTGCCGGGCCGGGCTTTATCAACCTTCGGCTTGATCCGGCAAGCTGGCACGCGGTGATCCGTGGGGCGCTGACGGCGCCCGATGGCTATGGCCGCTCGGAATTGGGGCAGGGGACCAAGGTTAACGTCGAATTCGTTTCGGCCAACCCTACGGGACCTATGCATGTCGGCCATACGCGCGGCGCCGTGTTTGGCGATGCGCTTGCCAGCCTGCTAGCCTTCGCAGGCTATGAGGTCACGCGGGAATATTACATCAATGATGGCGGGGCGCAGGTCGATGTGCTGGCACGGTCCGCGTTCGAACGCTATCGCGAGGCCAACGGGCTGGAACCCGAAATCCGCGAAGGGTTGTATCCCGGCGACTACCTGATCCCGGTGGGTGAGGCGCTGAAGGCAAAATATGGCGACAGCCTGCTGGACAAGCCCGAAGAGGATTGGCTGGAAGATATCCGCGAATTTGCGACGGAAGCCATGCTGGAGATGATCCGGCAGGATCTGGCGCTGCTGAACGTGAAGATGGATGTCTATTCCTCGGAAAAGGCGCTGTATGGGTCGGGGCGGATCGAGGCCGCGATTGAGCGGCTGCGCGCGGCCGGGCTGATCTATGAGGGTGTGCTGGAGCCGCCGAAGGGCAAGCTGCCCGATGACTGGGAGGCGCGGGAACAGACGCTGTTCCGGTCCACCGATCATGGCGACGATCAGGACCGGGCGGTCATGAAATCGGACGGAAGCTGGACCTACTTCGCGCCTGATATCGCCTATCACTGGGACAAGATCGACCGCGGTTTCGACCAGCTGATCGACGTGTTCGGCGCCGATCACGGCGGCTATGTCAAACGGATGAATGCGGCGGTCAAGGCGCTGTCGAACGGGCGTGTGCCGCTGGATGTGAAGCTGATCCAGCTGGTGAAGCTGTTCAAGAATGGCGAGCCGTTCAAGATGTCCAAGCGGGCGGGGACCTTTATCACGCTTCGCGACGTGGTCGAACAGGCGGGCCGCGACGTCACTCGCTTCCACATGCTGACCCGCAAGAATGACGCGCCGCTGGACTTCGACTTCGCCAAAGTGCTGGAGCAGTCAAAGGATAACCCCGTCTGGTATGTGCAATATGCCAGTGCCCGTGTGCATTCGGTCATGGCCAAGGCAGCGGAGCTGGGTGTCGATACCTCTGACGCCGCTCTGGCGCAGTCCGATCTGTCGGGACTGTCGCATCCAGCAGAGCTGGAACTGGTCCGCAAGCTGGCGGAATATCCGCGTCTTATTGATGCTGCCGCATCCGCGCATGAGCCGCATCGGGTCGCTTTCTACCTTTATGACCTGGCCGGAACGCTGCATTCGCTGTGGAATCGCGGCAATGACGACACCAGCCTGCGCTTTGTGCAAGAAGACGATCTGAAGGCAACTGCGGCAAAAATCGCGTTGGTGCGTGCAGTTGGCGTTGTTATTTCTTCAGGTCTTGCTATTCTTGGGGTGACTCCAGCCAAGGAAATGCGCTGACATAAGGTGCCCTGGCTGGTTTCGGGCAGTTATCAACAGCCGGGAATCCGGCAGGCAGGCATCGTATGGCAGTTACCGATTTCGGCTCGCGCCGATTCGCGGATTCCGCGCCTCGTCAGGCGCGGCAATACCAGTATCAACATCAGGCGCAGGACGATTACGACGAGGAATATGGCTGGTATGATGAAGACCAGCACTATGCCGAGGAGTATCCAGATGGTCTGGGCGTCCGGCTTGGCCGGTTGACGCATTACCTTGGTGCTGTGGTCTCGGTCATCCTCCTCGTCGGGCTGGTGGTCTGGGGCTACAAACTGGTGGCGCGAGATGTATCCGGCGTGCCGGTGATCCGCGCCGTTCAGGGAGAGGCCCGGACCGCACCGGATGAACCCGGCGGGGAACTGGTCCGCAATGGCGGTCTTTCGGTCAACGAGGTCGCGGCAGGGGTCGAGGTTCCGCCAAGCGCAGAGATCGCCATCGCCCCGGCATCGACGGGTCTGGAAGCCGATGACATTGCGATGGGCGAACTGGCCGACATAAGCGCAATGGATGCTATAGCGGATGAAACTCTGCCGGTTTCGCCCGAAGACCCGGTGGTTGCGATTTCGGACGCCGACGCAGCGGCGGGGCTTACAACAGATCTGGCCGCGCTCGATATTGTGTCAGCTGATAACCCTTCCGCCGCCAATATGATGGCTGTTGAAGATATCACGCCGATCCCCACCGTTCAGGCCGCCCGTCCCGCGCCGCGTCCGGCTTCTGTCGCACAGCGTGCGGCAGCCGCCCCTGCCACATCGGCAGAGCGTCCTGCCGTCGAAGAGGCTGTGGCCGAAGCCGTTGCCGAAACCGAAGCCGAAGAACCGCCGGTCCAGCAGGCCAGCGTGTCCTCTGGTGCGCCTTTGGTTCAGATCGGCGCGTTCGACTCGAACGACATCGCCAATGGCGAATGGGGTCGTATCTCTGGCCGCTTCTCCTCGCTTTTTGCGGGCAAGTCGCCGGTTGTGCAAACCACGGATCGAAATGGACGCACCTTCTATCGTCTGCGTGTCGCGGGTTTTGAATCGCGCGATGACGCCCGTCGCTTCTGCGCGGCGCTGATCGCCGAAGGCACCGACTGTTACCCCGCCACCGCGCAATGACGACAGCAGCAATTTTCGGCCTGTTGGGGACCGAACTGACACCGGCAGAGCGGGATTTCTTCCGCTCTGCCGATCCTTGGGGTTTCATCCTGTTTGCCCGAAACGTTGAAAGCCCGGCGCAGTTGCAACGCCTGACGCAGGATCTGCGCGAATCCGTCGGGCGCGATGCTATTGTCACGATAGATCAGGAAGGCGGGCGGGTGCAGCGGATGCGCGCGCCGCATTGGGCGGAATGGCTGCCGCCTCTGGATGATGCCGTGCGGGGACCGGATGCGATGCGCTTGCGCTATCGCCTGATCGGGCAGGAATTGCGGGGCGTCGGGATCGACAGCGATTGCGCACCGACGCTGGATATTGCCTCGGACGAAACGCACCCTTTCCTGCAGAACCGCTGCCTCGGCCGGACAGTCGAAGATGTCGCCACGCGTGGCCGCGCCGTGGCAGATGGGCTGCTGGCCGCCGGGGTGGTGCCGATCATGAAGCATATGCCCGGTCATGGCCGCGCCGTCGCCGACAGCCATCACGAAACCCCGGTTGTCACGACCTCGCATGAAGAACTGTCGCAAACCGACTTTGCCGCTTTCAAGGCGCTGAACGATCTGCCGATGGGGATGAGCGCGCATATCCGCTTTGACGCGCTTGATGGTACCCCCGCAACGTCGTCAGAAAGGATGATTGGCATCATCCGGGACGAGATCGGCTTTCATGGTTTGCTGATGACCGACGATATCTCGATGAATGGCCTATCCGGCACGATTGGGGAACGAAGCGCGGCCTCTGTCGCAGCCGGGATAGATCTGATCCTGCATTGCCACGGTCATATGAACGAGATGGAAGAGGTCGTTGCCAATGCGGGCGAGATGACCCCCGATGCAAAGCGCCGTGCCGATCATGCCTTGAGCAATCGGCGCGAACCTGATGCGGCGCAGACTGCCGATCTGCTGGCCGAATATCGCGCGCTTGGCGGTCAGGTCGAGTGGCCAGCGGCTTGACAGCGGGGCGGTCAGGGCCGAACCTGCGGCACTGATCCTGCGAGGCATGGTTGAGCGATAACGTCACCCCCCTGCGCCCAAGGCGCGCTGAACAGCCTCCTCTGGAGGTCTCCCGCGCGGTTGAGGAACGGCGCGCGGAAGAGGCGCTGATCGTAGATATTGACGGCTATGAGGGGCCGCTTGATCTGCTTCTGACCATGGCGCGGGTGCAGAAGGTGGATCTGATGCAGGTCTCTATCCTGCAACTGGCCGAGCAATATCTGGCCTTTGTCGAACAGGCGCGGCAGCTGCGGATCGAACTGGCCGCCGATTATCTGGTCATGGCTGCTTGGCTGGCCTTCCTGAAGTCGCGCCTTCTGCTGCCTCCGGACCCTGAAGATGAAGGTCCTTCAGCAGAAGAACTCGCCGCGCATCTGGCCTTCCAGCTGGAGCGGCTGGACGCCATGCGCAAGGCGTCCACGCGTCTGATGGGGCGCGACCGTCTGGGGCAAAGCCGCTTTGTCCGCGGAATGCCCGAACAGATCGCCCGCAAGCGCAGTGTCACATATGAGGTCGGGCTGATCGACCTGATGCGGGCCTATGCGCGGCTGAAGACCAAAGATGAATTTCGTCCCTATGCGTTCGAGCGCAAGGATGTGTTCACGATGGAACAGGCGCTTGAACGTGTCCGCCACCTGATCGGCTTTGCAGGCGAATGGACATCTTTGGCAGATTTTCTGCCCGATGGCTGGGGCGATGGCGAACGGGGCCGCTCTGCCACGGCGGCGACCTTTGCAGCCACGCTTGAACTGGCGCGAGAAGGCAAGCTGGAGATCCGTCAGGCAGAGAATTTTGCCCCCATCGCGATCCGGCGCAGGTCAGCGAAGGATGGACGCAAGGTAAAATGAGCGACGAACCCGATTTTCCGCCGCCGCCCCTTGAAGAGCAGGAGCGTATGGTAGAGGCGATGCTGTTCGCCTCTGCCCAGCCCGTCAGCCTGCGTGATCTTTCCGACCGGCTTCCGCATGGGGCAGATGCTGCCGAGGCTGTGGCGCGTTTGCGCAGGCGCTATGAGGGCAGGGGCATAGAGCTTGCGCGGGTGGGAGAGACATTTGCCTTTCGCACCGCGCCCGACCTGTCCTTCCTGATGCAGACCGAAACGGTTGAAACCCGCCGCCTGTCCCGCGCCGCGACCGAGACGCTGGCCATCATTGCCTATCACCAGCCTGTCACCCGTGCAGAGATCGAGGAAATTCGCGGCGTCGCAACCTCTCGCGGGACGCTGGACCAGTTGATCGAACTTGAATGGGTCAAGATCGGCCGGCGGCGCATGACACCCGGCCGACCGGTCACCTTCGTCGTGACGGACGGCTTTCTGGACCATTTCGGGTTGGAAACCGCGCGTGACCTGCCGGGACTTTCCGAACTTCGCGCCGCTGGCCTTCTGGACAACCGCCCGCCATCCTCTCTCTCTGTCCCGCTTGTAAGGGACGAGGAGGATGACGATATTGCTGACGAAGGCCGTCCCGGTGATCTGTTCGGCGAGGAGGAAGAGACATGAATATCAATCAATTCGGCGGCGTATTCGGGCGTCACCTGATTCGCGCGGCGACGCGCGCTGCGATGGCGATCGGCATTACCAAGGGCATCGACTATGCTGCCCGTCGCGGTAAGAAACCCGAAAACATGACCGAGGCTGAACGCAAACAGGCCCAGAAGATGTCAAAAACCTCGCGCAACGCGGTCAAACGTGCGCGTCAGGCAGCAAGGATCACCCGGCGTATGCGCTGAACTGCTTGGCCAGCTTCAGCCCCTGACCCTGATAGTTTGATGCGATGTCCTGACCGTAAAGCCGGTCGGGTCGCGCCTGCATCTTCTCATAGACCAGCCGCCCCACGACTTGACCGTGCTCAAGCGCAAAGGGTGCCTCGTGGCAGCGTACCTCCAACACGCCGCGCGCGCCGTTGCCGGACGGGCCAATACCGAAACCCGGATCGAAGAACCCGGCATAGTGGACGCGGAACTCGCCCACCATCGCCAGATAAGGTGCCATCTCTGCCGCGTAATCGGCTGGAATGGCGACAGATTCCCGGCTGACGAGGATATAGAATGCACCGGGATCAAGGATCAGCCGCCCGTCTCTGGAATGAAGCGGGTCCCAGAATTCTCGCGGGTCATAGGCACCGATCCGGTCCAGGTCGATGACCCCGCTATGCGGCTTGGCCCGATAGCCGACCAGATCGCTGCTTTCGGGCCGCAGGTCGACGGAAAAGCCCAGCCCTTGGTCGATCAGTGCCGTGCCCCCGACAAGCGGAGTTTCGGCGTGAAGTGCCCGCAACCCTGCGTCGTCCAGCACCGCCTGACCGGACCGCAGCCGCAACTGGTTCAGCCGCATGCCGGGCCGGACCAGCACGGAAAAGCTGCGCGGGCATATCTCGGCATAAAGCGGGCCGTCGTAACCGTCTGGCAGGCGGTCGAACTCGGTGCCCTCATCGGTGATCAGGCGCGTCAGCAGGTCCAGCCGCCCGGTCGAGCTTTTTGCATTGGCGACCGCCGTTATGCCCTCGGGCAGACGCAGGCTTTCCATCAGTGGCACCAGATAGACGCAGCCCTTTTCCAGAACCGCGCCATTGGACAGATCCATGCTGTGCATCTCGAAATCGGCCAGCCGCTCATCGATGCGCGCGCCCTTGCCCGGAAGGAAGGATGCGCGCAACCGCCAAGCCCGCTTTCCCAGCCGCAGATCAAGGCTGGCGGGCTGGACCTGCGCGTCGGTGATGGGCTGGCTGCCCACAATCGCACCGCTGCCGATCAACTCGCGCAATTTGCTGTCAGGAAATACGCCGCTCATGCCGTGCCCCGGATATACGAACGCCCACCCCGGAAGGAGTGGGCGTTTCGGTAATGGTCGGGCCGGCGAGATTCGAACTCGCGGCCTTCCGCCCCCCAGACGGACGCGCTAACCAGACTGCGCCACGGCCCGACGCCGGCCATATAGGGCGAAGCGCGGTCGGGACACAAGGGGGCGTGTGACAAAATTCAGATCGTATGAGTTCTGGTCAGGCGGCCAGTCGTCTGCGTGCGTTTGCCAACTGATCCCGTATGGTCACGAGATCGTCTGCGCCAATGTCGGGCTGGTGCTGCAATTCATTGCAAATCCGCACCAAGCGACCCAACCAGTCCACGGAAGCTTGTGCAGCAGCGGGCCTTTTCGGGGCCGCTGGCGCGGTATCAACCGCGGCGGGATGCGATTCGGCGTCTTCTGTGTTCCGCGTTTCCAGATCCGGAAACAGCGGCAAAGAGGTGGAGTCGCTGCTCTTGCGTTTGCGGGCCGTATCCGTCGCACTTGCTGGCTCAGGACGCTTTGCCCCCGACTGGCTGGTGGCGGCATCGGCAAATTCGGCGCCCAGCCTCGCCCCGCCGCGCGCCTTCACTGACGCCCCGCGATCTGTCTTCATCTGCTTCTTCGCCCCTCGGATGGAAACGCCTTCTTCCCGCAACAACTCACACAGACCCGCCGCCATCCTGACGTCATCAGGCCGGTAGTATCGCCGGCCGTCGCGACGCTTGACGGGGGAGAAAAGCGGAAACTGGGTTTCCCAATATCGCAGTACATGAGGCGCGACTCCGACCAGTTGCGAAACCTCGCCGATTGATCGGAATGCCTCTGCTGCTTTTTTCATTTCAGGCCTTGTTGCCGTCCGCCACGCGATCCTTCATCAGATGCGAAGGACGAAAGCTCAGCACCCGGCGTGGGGTAATCGGTACTTCCTCACCGGTTTTTGGGTTGCGGCCGATCCGTTCATTCTTGTCACGGACCGAAAACGTTCCGAAAGAAGAAATCTTCACCTGCTCGCCCTTGACGAGCGAGTCAGAGATATGGGTCAGAACGCTTTCGACCAATTGGCCGGATTCATGGCGTGACAGGCCCACTTCACGGAAGACGGCCTCGGCCAGATCCATGCGCGTCAGCGTATTGTCACTCATCGTTTACCTCATTCGGATGGAACGCAGGATGCGTCAGAATTTTCATGCTA